>NZ_CP022188.1:2138033-2443466 GCF_003111665.1 Parazoarcus communis
AGGACGGGTACCTCGAGCGAGGATTCGAGACGCTTGCTACCGATGCCGATATTCAGGTTCTCGGTTTCATGAATTCGGGTGAATTCCGCATCCAGGCGGGACAGGCCGATGGCTGCGCCGGCAACAACGACGATCAGCGCCAGCGGCAGGAAGAGCGAGAGGAACTGCGGCCAGACGCCCTGCCGCCTCGGGCCTGGCGCGGTGGGGGCATTGCTGTCGGTTTCCTGTGACATCCGGGTGCCTGTCTCATGCCGGGGGGATGCCCGAACTGTATCAGGACAATGTCACATCGACACCATTGCCGAATGCCCGGGCGGGCGCGCGAGCGCGGAGCCCGGTTCAGGCAGGGGTACGCGTGACTGGCTTTGCGGGCCGGGTGTCGAAAGCCGGGGCGGCGGTTCAGCGTTCAGGAGAGTGGAGTCGTCGACATGCCAGGTTTGGCGCGGAGAATGCGGTCGAGCCGGTTGGCAAAGGCCTGGCGGTCGGATGGACCAAAGGCGGCGGGGCCGCCAGTGTCGACGCCGGTGCTGCGCAGGGTGTCCATGAAGTTGCGCAGGTCCAGTAGTTCGCGGATGTTGTCCTTGCTGTAGAGCTCACCGCGCGGACTGAGTGCGCGTGCGCCCTTGGCGACGACTTCTGCGGCCAGTGGAATGTCGGCGGTGATGACGAGGTCTGAAGGCTCGACGCGGGTCGCGATGTACTTGTCGGCTTCATCGAAGCCGGGCGGCACCTGAACCATGGCAATGTGTGCCGATGGCGGCGTGCGCAAGTATTGATTGGCTACCAGCGTCAGCGCTTGTCCGGTGCGTTCGGCGGCGCGGAACAGAATGTCCTTGACGACGCCCGGGCAGGCGTCTGCATCGACCCAGATATGCATGGAGTGCGCGCGAGGCGCGTGCGTTGCGGCCCTGCCGTTGCCGGCAGGGCATGCGGCTTAGCGCGTCGCCGGTGCCATCGGCTGACGGCCGGGCATGTGGCGGAAGGTGATGCGACCCTTGCTCAGGTCATAGGGCGACATTTCGAGCGAAACCTTGTCGCCGGCAATAATGCGGATGTGGTGCTTGCGCAGCTTGCCGCCCGAGTAGGCGATGAGCTTGTGACCATTGTCCAGCGTGACGCGGTAGCGGGCGTCAGGGAGGACTTCGTCGACGGTGCCGTGCATTTCAATCAGTTCTTCTTTGGCCATATTCAGGCTCCTAGTGGGTGCGGCTAACCTCACTCCGCGCTGCGGGTGATGCTGGCCACGCTCGCCACCGCCTTGGCAAGCTTTCAATTCAGTGCTTGGCCGCCACGGGTCGTCCCGCAGGCGGCATACTGTCAAAAGTCGGCACGATGATTGGCGGGCCGAATGTCTTGTGTTGCGTTGGCACCCCGGGCGCACCTGGCGGCAGAGGTGGTCGGCGCGCTGGGTACTTCGGTGTGCGCGCCGCACGAAAGGCGACCGTGATGTGCATGATCGCGATGCAGTGCCCGACTGCTCGATGAGCAGCACAGGCGCCGGGTCCGAGTAGGCTTCGGTCCCCCGCGAATGATGTGTCCTGCGGATGGTGCCGGCGCCAGAAATGGACCGACATTCGGAGCGAACAACGGATTGAAAAGAAAATAGCCAGACCTCAGTCCGGCTATCCCCTTGGTTCACTTGGTAGGCCGTGCGTGGATCGAACACGCGACCAACGGATTAAAAGTCCGCTGCTCTACCAGCTGAGCTAACGACCCCCGGAACAGCCAACAATTCTAGGGGCGAGTTTATTCCGAGTCAAGTTTACGTGTGAAAAAATGCCCCGACGGGCCGGGATGTGCGAGAAATCCGGGTGCGCACTTGCAGCTCGTCAGCGCAGCGAGCCTTTCTCCATCTGCAGGAAGACGTTGTAGGCGTTGGCGCGATTTGCCTCGCGGAAGGCTGGCAGCTTTTGCCACTGGTGCCAGTCCGTACTTGCGTAGGCTTCGTCGAAGGACTTGAGGTCAGCCACCGCCTTGCCCATGGATTCGCGCAGGTAGATCAGGTAGTCGCGCGTGAGCGCCAGATCGGCCTGCGGGTTGGTGGAAGCGGGGCCGTGGCCGGGCACCAGCGCGTCAGGCCGCGCAGCGATCAGGAGATCGAGTGCGCGCAACCACTGCGCGGTGTCCGCGTCACCGACGAAAGGCACGCGTCCGCGGAACAGCATGTCGCCTGCGAACATGATCTTGTCTTCGACGACTTCCATCACCACGTCGTCGGGCGCATGTGCAGGCCCCACGTAAGTGATGCGGAAGTGGAGGCCGCCCATCTCGAATGCGGTGTCCCCGTCCAGCCAGAGATCGGCAGGGATCAGGCGGGTCTTGTCATCGACGAAGGGAAAGAGGTCGGCGCGACGCTGGGCGAGTCGTGCCTGGGCGCCATCCGAATTGAGCGCTTCAAGGCCGCGGCGATGGGACCAGACCTCGGCGCCGACGGCCTTGAATGCCTGCAGGCCGTAGTAGTGGTCGGCATGATAGTGGCTGATGACCACGCGCCGGATCGGCTTGTCGGTAAGCTTGCGGATTTCGCCGATCAGTCTTTCACCCAGCGCCGGCGTTCCGAGGGCATCGAACACCACCACGCCGTCGGGGGTGATGACAAAGCCCGCGTTGGACATGAAGCCTTCGTTGACTGCCGAGGCCATGCCGGCCTTGCCCATGACATACCAGCTGTGGGGGCCGACCTTGACTGCACGCATGTCGATGGCGTGCACGACATGCGCTGAGAGCAGGCACAGGGTCCCGATCAGAATCGTGATGAGTCGGCGCATGTCCGCTCCTAATATTTGAATATCTGCATACACTAACGAATTGCGTTACAGGCGTCGATCTGCGGTGCAGCATGACGCCGCATGGATGGCACTGACGGTGAATGTGACGGAGGCGGACCGGCTTGCCTTTTGTCGCCAGCGCTAAGCGGGTATCGTGCCGCACTGCATGATGCACTCCTTTGATGAACCGAAGCAGGAAGATCCCTTTGAGCACGTATGCCGTCATCGACTTCGAGACCACGGGCATGTCTCCCGGACTGGGAGCACGGCCGACCGAGATTGCCGCAGTCCTCGTGCGCGACGGGGCCATCGTCGATCGTTACCAGAGCCTCATGAATGCTGGTGCGCACGTCCCCTACGAGATTCAGGCCCTCACTGGCATCACCAATGCCATGGTCCGCGCTGCGCCACGGGTGGAACAGGTGATGAGTGAGGTCGCTGACTTTGTCGGTGAGTGTTCGCTGGTTGCGCATAATGCGGCCTTCGACCGCAAGTTCTGGGATGCCGAACTTGCGCAACTGGGGCGGCAGCGCGGAGGCGACTTCGTGTGCTCGCTGTTGCTGTCGCGGCGACTGTTCCCGGATGCGCCGAACCACAAGCTCGGCACCCTCGTGCGCACGCTGCAATTGCCCGCGACCGGCCGTTATCACCGCGCTCTGGCCGATGCGGAGGCGACCGCGCATCTCTTCCTGCGTTTGCGTGACGAGTTGCAGTCGCGGTTCAGCCTTTCCGGGGTCGATCATGCGCTCCTGCTGGCAGTCCAGAAGGTTGCGCGTGGCGGGTTGGAGCGCTGCGTGGAACGCCATCAAGCTCGCTGAGCACAGGGGCTGTCGCGTATCCGCCGCGCGCTCCGGACCCGCCCGAATGACCGTCTGGGGCGCGTTGCGCTTGGATCGTGCGCTGTCGGGTGGCATAGTCACGGGTTGATTTCAGCCACATCCGGCCAAGACCGGTGATTGGCCGCAACCCTGACTCCGGAGTAGTGACATGAGCGAATGCGTGATCCTGCGCGAAATTCCGACTGCCTGTGGCCGACGTTTCGGCCATGCCACGCTGAACGCGCCAGGCACCCTCAATGCGTTGTCGCTCGAGATGATCGACCGCCTCGCGCCCCAGTTCGATGCCTGGGTGGCCGATCCGCAGATCGTCGGCATTGTGCTCGACGGTGCCGGTGACAAGGCTTTCTGTGCCGGTGGTGATGTGCGGGCGCTCTATCACGCGATCCGCGAGGCCCGTGCGACCGGCAGCCACGAGACGCCCGCCATCGTTCCGGCCTTCTTCGAGCGCGAGTATCGCCTCGACTATCGCATTCACACCTGTCCGAAACCGGTGCTGTGCTGGGGGCACGGCATCGTCATGGGGGGCGGGATCGGGCTGATGGCGGGCGCTTCGCACCGGGTCGCGACGATGCAGACCAGGATGGCGATGCCTGAGATCAGCATCGGGCTCTATCCGGATGTGGGCGGGAGCTGGTTCCTGCGGCGCATGCCCGGGCGGAGCGGGCTCTTTCTCGCACTGACCGGCGCCCAGATCAATGCGGCCGACGCACGTTTCGCCGGCCTCGCCGACTTCATGCTCGAGCACGAAGACAAGTCAGGGGTGCTGACCGCCTTCGGTGAGACCAGCTGGAGCGACGATGCCGCTGTGAACCACCGCAGACTGAGCCATCTGCTCGAAGAGTCCGGTCGTCGGGCGGCGAAGCCGGAGTCGATGTTGCGTCGTCACTTCGACCGCATCGACGCCCTCATCGGACACGACGGCCTGGCGCCGATCGTGGCACGCCTGCAGGCGCTCGGTCAGGATTCCGAGCCGTGGCTCGCCGCTGCCGCAGCCACCTTCAGCCGGGGGGCACCGAGTTCGGCCGTGCTTTCCTTTACCTTGTGGGAGCGCGCCTTGCATCTGTCGCTCGCCGACGTGTTTCGTCTTGAGTATCAGGTCTCGTTGGCGGCGACGATGCAGCCCGACTTCTCCGAAGGTGTGCGCGCCTTGCTGGTGGACAAGGACCGGAATCCCCATTGGCAGAACGCTTCAATCGCGGACGTCGACGCCGAAGAAATCGCTGCGCTCCTGCGACCCCGTTTTCAGGGCGAACATCCGCTGTCCGATCTCGCTTGATGCAAGCCACGGGACGGGCCGCTATCTGCCCGTCTGCTCGCACCCTGCTGCCACGTCTTGTGCGCAGGCAGGGTGGCAGAGGATCAGGCCTCGCGCATCATCAGCCAGTACTGCACTTTCATGGTCGCCGCGGCGCCGGCAATGATGGCCGCAGTCGCAAGGAAAGAGCCGATGGCCAGCGTGGACAGGCCGGTGATGCCCTGGCCGATGGTGCAGCCCATCGCCGTGACCCCGCCGAAGCCCATCAGAATGCCGCCGATGAGGTGGCGGATGAGATCGTCCGGTGTGCGAAAGCCTTCAAGGCGGAAACTGCGGGTGCTCAGCGCGTACAGCATGGAGCCGGCGATGACGCCGAGCGCGCAGGCAATACCGAAAGTCACCACCCGGCTGGTGTCGCTCCACAGCATCAGCAACTCCAGTGTGTAGGCGAGCGGCGCAACAAAGGACAGCGATTCCGCGCGGCCGCTGTTGGTGCCGATGAATGCTTCTTCAAGCGTTTCGGGGTGCTCGGCAATGTAGCCGACGTGGGCGGAAACGTACCAGCCGGCGAGGATCAGGCCACCGATCACAATGCCGCCGAGAAGGACGTCGCTGCGCCATGCCTCGCGCCGGGCGAGTGCGGCCAGCAGCAGGCCGCCTCCGATGACGCCGGCAGCGAGCAGGACCGCGACATCCGGTGCGAAGCCTGCGCTGGAGAGAAAGGAAGGGAGGTCCTGGGCGTGCGCCAGGTCGATGGCCACCACGTCGATGAAGTTCACCCGCCATACGCCAAACAGCCCGCGCAGCGTCATGTAGGCGCCGATGGCGACGAAGAAGAACACCACAAGGGACTTCAGGTTGCCGGCGCCGATACGGATCAGGGTCTTGCTGCCGCATCCTGACGCGAGCGTCATGCCGATGCCGAAACAGATGCCCCCGAAGATGTGCGACAGCCAGATCAGGCGACTGCCGGTGTAGATCGACTTCGATACGTCTATCAGCCCGCCCAGCCCGAGCGCTGCCGTGCCGAGCACGGCAACCGCGATTGACAGCATCCACATGCGCATGCGGTTCCAGTCGCCCATGTTGACGATGTCCGATACTGCGCCGAGGGTGCAGAAATTGGTCTTGTTGCCAACGAACCCGAACACGATGCCGATGGCGAAGGCGAGCAGGGCGATGGTCGATACGGCGATTGGTGCTTCTTCCATGGCGCAGATACCGGAACGGAAACGAGCTGCGATTCTATTTGAAATCAGCCATTTCGGTGTTGATAAGGTGTGGGGTCGTCAACGCCGGCAGCTTCGAAGCCGGCACGGCGCAGGCGGCAGGCGTCGCAGCGTCCGCAGGCGCGGCCGTCGTCTGCCGCCTGATAGCATGACACCGTCAGCCCGTAGTTAACGCCCAGCGCGGTCCCGCGTCGGATGATGTCGGCTTTGGATAGCGTCATCAGCGGGGCATGAATGCGCAGGCCATGGCCTTCGATGCCGGCCTTGGTGGCGAGGTTGGCCATGGCCTGAAAGGCTTCGATGAAGGCAGGACGACAATCCGGGTAGCCGGAGTAATCCACTGCATTGACGCCGACGAAGACATCGCGTGCACCGAGTACTTCGGCCCAGGCCATTGCGATCGACAGCATGACGGTATTGCGGGCCGGTACGTAGGTGACCGGGATGCCGTCCGCCTCGACGTCTTCGGGCACGGCGATGCCGGGGTCGGTCAGGGCCGAGCCGCCGAACTGGCCGAGTTCGACGCGGGCGAGGCGGTGCTCCCTGGCGCCAAGGGCTTCGGCGACGCGTTTCGATGCCGTCAGCTCGGCGACATGGCGCTGGCCGTAGGCGACGGACAGGGCGTAGGTTTCAAAACCCTGCTCGCGGGCGATGGCCAGGCAGGTGGCGGAATCCAGCCCGCCAGACAGCAGGACGATGGCGCGGGGCGTTGAAGTCATGGAATAGCTCCGGGCTAGTCAGAGGGGGCGCACGGGGGCGCGTTGGTTCAGCGCCCGCGGGCGTCCTGCCATAGCACCTTGTGCAGTTGCAGCTGGAAGCGCACGGGCAGGCGGTCGCGTACGATCCACTCGGCGAGCCGGGCCGGGTCGAGCTTGCCGGCAACCGGCGAGAGCAGAACGGTACAGCGAGCGGCGAGATCGTACTCGGCAATTCTGCCCTTGGCCCACTCGTAGTCGGCCTCGTCGGCCAGCACGATCTTGATCTCGTCGTGTGCGTTGAGCAGTGCGATGTTTTCGAAACGGTTTCTCGCAGACTCGCCGGAGCCGGGCGCCTTGAGGTCCATGATGCGCGAAACGCGAGGGTCGACGGCGCTGATGTCGAGCGCGCCGCTGGTCTCAAGCGATACCGAGTGCCCGGCATCGCACAGTGCGGTGAGCAGCGCAAGGCAGGCGGTCTGTGCCAGCGGTTCGCCACCGGTGACGCACACCGAGTGCAGGCCGTGGCTGGCCACATCTTCGAGCACCGATTCAAGACTGACGGTCTCGCCGCCCTTGAAGGCATAGGCGGTATCGCACCAGGTGCAGCGCAAGGGGCAACCGGTCAGGCGGACAAAAACAGTGGGCAGGCCGACGCGGGTCGACTCGCCCTGCAGTGAAGCAAAAATTTCCGACAGCCGCAAAGTCGTGCTGCGACTGACGTTTTCCTGATCTGCCATGGCTTAGCGCTTTGCCAGCCGTTGCTTCGCAGCCTGCGCGGCGTTAGACGACGGGTAACGTTCAATCAGGGTCTGCAGCGTGCGCTGGGACGTTTTCGGATCGCCCATGGCTTGCTGGCTGTTGGCAAGGCCGAGCATGGCGTCAGGCGCCACCACATCGTTGGGCCACTTGCCGAGCACAGTATTGAAGTGCCGGCTGGCTGCTGCTGCATCCTTGTTCTGCAAGGCTGCATTGCCCGCCCAGAAGTGCGCACTGGGGGTGCTGGCGTTGTCGGGGTAGCGAACGACGAAACTCTCGAAAGCCGTCATGGCTTCGCGCGCCTTGCCTTCCTTGAGAAGGTTCAGTGCGGCTTCATATTCGGCAGCTTCTTCTGCTGCGTTTCCACCTGCTTGCGGTGCGGTCTGGCCCGCGGTTTCGAGCGCGCGCATGCGGGCATCGAGGTCGACGTAGAAATCGCGTTGACGCTGCTTGAGCGACTCGACTTCATTGAGCACGACTTCGAGCTGGCCACGCAGCTTGGCGACTTCTGCGCGCAGCTTTTCGTTCTGGTTGGCCAGTTCGAGCTGCCCACGATTGGACGTTTCGATCCGGCCTTCCAGATCCTGCCGCATCTCGGTGATCTGGCGACGCGCGTCAGTGTCGTCGAACAAGCCCGCTTGCGCGGGCCCGGCCATAGACAGTGCGACAAGCGCCGCCAGTGGCAGGAGGCGAATCATCAGAACTCACCCGAGTACAGGATGTCGCCACGGCGGTTCTGCGCGTAGCAGGCTTCCGACGCGTCGGTGCAACGCGGCTTCTCTTCGCCCAGGCTGACGGACTCGATCTGCGATTCCTTGGCGCCGAGCAGGCTCAGGGCCTGACGCACGGCGTCGGCACGCTTCTGGCCGAGTGCAAGGTTGTACTCACGGCTGCCGCGTTCGTCGGTGTTGCCCTGCAGGAGCACCTTCATCTGCGGGTTCTGCACCAGGAAGCGGGCGTGCGCTTCGATCAGCGCCTTGCCTTCACTCTTGATGACGAAGCTGTCGTAGTCGAAGTACACGCTGCGCTTGGACAGGATGTTGTTGGGATCGGTCAGCGCAGCGATGCCGGAGCCGGACATGCCCGGTGCGGTTACGGTGGCGACACCGGCGCCCGCGCCGGTACGATCTTCAACCTTGGCGCCGGTCGCATCGGTGCCGGTGCTGGAGCAGGCGGCAAGGAGGGCGGACAGCAGAGCGGGCAACAGCAGTTTTTTCATGGATGTATCTCCAATTTGATTATGCAAGGGACAGCAGCGTTGTTACCTTTGCAAGGGACCCCATGCGGGCTCCCTCACATCAGCGGCCTGCACCGAAAGGCGTTGCTTCACCCGGCCATCGGACGATACGGCCGCAAGCACTCCACGCCCACCGGTTTCGGTGGCGTAAAGGATCATGCGGCCATTTGGCGCGAAGCTTGGAGATTCGTCACGCGCCGAATCGGTGAGGATCGTTGTCTGGCGGCTGGCGAGGTCATTCACAGCCACCTGAAATTTGCCGTTGCTGCGGGTGATGAAGGCGAGCAGCTTGCCGTCGGCCGAGGGGCGCGGCGTGACGTTGTAGCTGCCTTCGAAGGTCACCCGCTGGGCGTTGCCGCCGCCGGTCGGAATGCGATAGATCTGGGGGCTGCCGCCGCGGTCGGAGGTGAAATAAATCCACTGCCCGTCGGGCGACCAGGCCGGCTCTGTATCGATGCCGGCCGAGCTGGCCAGGCGACGCACGCCCGAACCGTCGGCATTGAGCACGTAGAGCTGCGACTGTCCGTCCTTGGTCAGCACGACTGCGAGCTGACCACCATCGGGTGACCAGGTTGGCGCGGAGTTGGAGCCCTTGAAGTTGGCGACCACCTGACGCTGGCCGGTTGCCAGGGTATGGATGTAGATGATGGGCTTCTTGGCCTCAAAGGAGACGTAGGCCAGACGCTGCCCATCGGGCGACCATGCGGGCGAGATGATGGGCTCGCGGGACACAAGCGCAGCCTGCGCATTCATGCCGTCGGCGTCGGCGATCTGCAGTTCGTAGCGCGCACCGCTCTTCACCACGTAGGCGATGCGGGTGGCGAAGTAACCGGGCAGGCCGGTGAGCTTCTCGTAGACGAAATCCGCGATGCGGTGGCCGGTGAGCCGGTTCTGTGCTGGCGCCATCCGCAGCGACATCGCGCCCAGTTCAACCTGCTTCTGGGTGTCGAACAGGCGGAAACGGACTTCGTAGCGGCCGTCGGACTGTGGTAGCAGCGATGCGCTCAGCACTGCATCGGCACCCCGTCCACGCATGGCGGCAAGGTCGGGTACACGTGATTCCGGCAGGGGCAGGGGGCCGATATCGACCAGACTGAAGAGCCCACTGCGCTCGAGGTCGGCCCGGACGACGTCCGAGATGCCGCGCGGCAGGCTGCTTTCATTTTCGAACACCGGGATGATGACCGGGAAGCGCGAAGCGCCGGCGCCGGTGATCTCGATGGAGAGCTGCGCATGGGCGCCGAGTGCGATGCAGGCGAGCGCTCCGGCGAGCAGCAGACGGAAGGAGGCGAGAATTTTGGTCATAACGTGGTGCACAACAATGTTGTCGATTATAGCCATAGGGTGACCTTATTCATCCAGAGGACGGAACTTCAGTTCCAGCGTACGCTGAAAAAGTTCCCTTTGGGCGGGCAGTGGCAGCGGACTGGAGCGCCGGATTGCGCGTTCGATCGCATCGTCGAGCGCAGGAATACCTGATGAACGCTTCAGCCGGATGACCAGGACTTCGCCGCTTGGCAGTTGATCCACCTCGAATACCGCTTCGGGGTTGCCGCTCAGCCCGGGTGGGCTCAGCAGATTGCCGCGGACCTTGGTGCGAATCGCGTTCTGGTAGGCGTCGATTTCGCCCTTGGTGCGCGCCGACGCAGCGCGCGCAGCTTCTCCGCGCATCATGCCTTCGACCTTGGCGCGGTCACTTTCCTGTTCCAGCAGCTTGGCCATGTAGTCGTCCTTTGGCGGAGCGACCGGCTTCGGGGGCTCGGGCTTCTTCGGCTCGACCTTGGGTTCGGGCTTTTTGGGCTCTGGCTTGGGCTCGGGTTTTTTCGGTTCCGGTTTGGGCTCGGGTTTCGGCGGTTCCGGTTTCTTGGGCTCGGGCTTGGGTTCGGGCTTCTTTGGCTCCGGCTTCTTCGGTTCGGGTTTGGGCTCGGGTTTGGGTGGCTCCGGCTTCTTTTCCGGCGCCTTGGTCGCAATCTCGGGCTTGACCACCGGTTTGGGTGGCTCGGGCGGCGGCACCGGCTTGGGTACCGGCTTTGGCTCTGGTTTTGGTTCGGGCTTGGGTTCGGGTTTCGGGGGCTCGGGCTTGGGTTCCGGCGCAGGCTCGATCTGCGGCGCGGGACGGCTGGGCGGGGCCGAGACGAGCTCGACCTCGAGCGATGCCGGCGGCTTGCTCTGCCAGTTGATGCCGAAGAACAGGAACAGCGCCAGACCCACGTGAACCACGACGGTCAGCGTGAGCGATGCGAGTTTCCCGGGTTGCTCCTGCGGGCTGTGACGTTCTTCGTTCATTGGCCCCGGTTGCCCGATTGGGTCTGCAGGCTGATCTTCTTCACGCCCAGTTCGCGAGCGGTTTCGAGAATGTCGATCACCTTCTGGTACTGAAGTTCGCTGCTTGCTGCGACCAGAAAGGGCTGCTCCGGATTGCTGGCGATGGCCTGCTTCAGCTCACGCTGGAACTCGAGGCTGGATAGCTTCTTCGAGCTCGCGCTGCTGCTTGCACGCAGTGCGAGCGAACCATCCTTGCTGACCTCGATCACCATGGCCTCGGCCGGAGGCGAGGCGAGGGGGCCGGACGAGGGTACGTCGATATTGCCCGGCTGTACCATCGGCGCAGTCACCATGAAGATGACGAGCAGCACCAGCATCACGTCGATGTAGGGCACGACGTTGATCTGGTTCATGAGGCGGCGTTGGCGCATGTCTTGCCTCCCGACCGCTTAGCGCAGGTGCCGCTGCAGGATGTTCGAGAACTCTTCCATGAAACTCTCGAAACGGATGCTGATCCGGTCGATGTCATGGACGAAGCGGTTGTACGCCACGACGGCGGGGATGGCCGCAAACAGGCCGATCGCGGTTGCGACAAGCGCTTCGGCAATGCCGGGGGCGACCTGTGTGAGCGTTGCTGCGCCGACGTTGGCGAGGCCGCGGAAGGCGTTCATGATGCCCCAGACGGTGCCCAGCAGGCCGATGTAGGGTGACACCGAGCCAACAGATGCCAGAAAGGCCAGATGGGCTTCGAGGTCATCGACTTCGCGCTGGTAGGTTGCCCGCATCGCGCGGCGAGCGCCATCGATGGTCGCTGTCTGGTCGTGGCTCTTGGCGCGCAGCTTGGTGAATTCACGGTAGCCGGATTCAAAGATGCGTTCCATGCCGCCGCTGTGATGGCGGCCGGCCGAAGCCGACTGGAACAGACCGTTGAGGTCACCGCCGCTCCAGAAGTCGCGCTCGAACTCGGCCGTTTTCGTGCGAGCAGCCCGGATCTGGAACCACTTGCGAAAAATCCAGTACCAGGACACCAGCGAGACGGTGGCGAGCAGCGCCATCACCAGTTGCACGAGTACGCTGGCCTGACTGATCAGGCTGAGAATGGAAAGGTCGTGGGAGACAGTCATGCTGTTTGGAGTTTTTCGAGTTGGGTGCGGACGGCATCCGGAATCGGTGCCGGCCTGTTGCGGTTCCAGTCGACACAGGCAATCTGGATGTCTGCATCGAACAGGAGGGTGTCGCCTCGCATCACTTTCTGCCCGAAGGTGATGCTGGCGCGGCGAAGCTGATCTATTGTGCTGACAACGGTAAGTGCGTCGTCGAGTCGGGCGGGCGAGCGGTAATCGGCCCTGACCGAACGTACGACGAAGGCGAGACCGTCTTCAGCGAGCATGCGCTGCTGTTCAAAACCGATTGCACGCAGCCACTCGGTGCGCGCACGCTCACAGAAGCGCAGGTAATTGGCGTAGTAAACGACGCCTGCCGCGTCGGTGTCTTCGTAATAGACACGAACAGGCAGGACGAAACCGGGCGGGAACGCCGGGTCGCCGGGCGTATGATTCGTTTGCATTGCAGCATTCTAGCCGAGCAGCCAGACTGGATTGTGGTTCATTGGTGGCAAGGTGTTTGCAAAAGGTAAGCATTCGTTTCCTGCGCGAGGCGGGACGGGCCCGCGGCGGGTGTGAGATTCTGCTGCGCAAGCACCTGTGCTGAAGTGATATGCTTTCAGGCCAGTCAATACTGGCATCCCCGCAATCATTCTGGTTGATTCAGGCGTGGCGCTTCCCTTTTTCGGCAAGAAACCCAATTCCGCGCCCGGCGAGCAACATGCGCCGGCTACTTCGGACGCCCGGCGCTCGCAGTCTCCGCGTACCGAACTGTCTACGCTCGATTTCTCGGGTGGTGACGTCAATCGTGCCCTGGCGCAATGCGCTGGCATGGTGGAAGTGCAGGAAGTGGGTGCGGGCATCGGCGCCATCTATGAAGAGGCGGCGGTGCTCTACGCAAACGGTAACGTGGCTGAAGCCGAGCGCGTGCTCGACTTCGTGATCGAGGACTCCACCAATTCGGCGGGCGAAGGCCTGTGGATGATGCTGCTCGATCTGTACCGGCTCACCGGGCAACGCGAACGCTTCGAGTCGCGCGTCCTTGATTACGCTACCCGCTTCGAGCGTTCACCTCCGCCGTGGGTGGATCTTTCCTGTCAGCCGGGTGCGCGGCGTGGCGATGTTGCGCCGCTGATCAACCTCTCCGGCAATCTCTCTGGTCAGGCCGCACCGCAGTTTCAGCAGATCTGCGTGATCGGCCGCAAGAGCGGGGCGATCAGGATCGATCTCGGGCGCCTGCGCGCTGTTGACGATACCGGCTGCGGTCTGCTGAGCAAGGCCCTGACGCAACTGGCAAGCGACCGGGTGCGGGTGTCGGTGCTCAACGCAGCGCAGCTGGTCAATATGTTGCAGGGACAGGTGGCGCCTGGGCGCGGCGACAATCGCGAGATCTGGTTGCTGATGCTCGAGCTGCTGCAATACACGGGCGAGCACGCGCGTTTCGAGGATCTCGCCGTCGACTATGCCGTCACCTTTGAGGAGTCGCCGCCATCCTGGGAGTTCAAGTCCCAGCAGAAAGCAGCGGAAGATACTGCGGTGCTCGATACCGCAGCCCGCGGCGGGGACGCTTTCCGTTTCGAAGGCGAATTGACGGGTGCCTCGAACGAGCCCATCCGCAAGCTCGCCGCGCACGCGTCCGGACTTCAGGTGGTGACGGTGGATTGCAGTCGTCTCAAACGCATCGATTTCGTCGGTGCCGGTACCTTGTTCAACGTTCTTGCCACCTTGCAGTCTCAGGGTAAACTCGTGGTCATGCAGAATGTGAACGCCATGGTTGGTGCCCTGCTGCGTGTCATGAGCGTCGATCAGGTTGCTCAGGTGACTCTGCGCCCCTGAGCAATGCCATTGGCTGCAAACGCTCGCCAGCCAGGCTTCAAGCCCTACACCAATTCCGGCAAGGATTCATGATGGAACAGTATCACGGCACAACCATTCTTTCGGTGCGTCGCGGAAACCGCGTCGCGCTCGGCGGCGATGGCCAGGTCACCCTTGGCAATATCGTCATCAAGGCCTCGGCACGCAAGGTGCGTACCCTGTATCAGGGCCGCATTCTGGCGGGCTTCGCGGGCGGTACGGCAGACGCCTTTACATTGTTCGAGCGTTTCGAGGCAAAGCTGGAAAAGCACCAGGGCAACCTGCTGCGCAGCGCTGTCGAACTGGCCAAGGACTGGCGCACCGATCGCATGCTGCGCCGCCTCGAAGCCATGCTCGCGGTGGCCGACCGCGACCATTCGCTGGTGATTACCGGCAATGGTGACGTGCTTGAGCCCGAACAGGGTATCGTCGCCATCGGCAGCGGCGGCGCCTACGCGCAGGCCGCCGCGCGTGGTCTGATCGAAAATACCGAACTCACACCGCAGGAAGTGGTGGCGAAGTCACTCGCCATCGCTGGAGACCTGTGCATCTATACCAACCAGTGCCACACCATCGAAGTGCTGGACTGACCTCCTTTCGAGTGCCCTCATGACCCAGATGACCCCACCCGAGATCGTTTCCGAACTCGACAAGCACATCGTCGGCCAGAATCGAGCCAAGAAGTCGGTGGCAATTGCACTGCGCAACCGCTGGCGTCGCGCCCAGGTGGCCGAGCCGCTGCGCAGCGAGATCACGCCGAAGAACATTCTCATGATCGGCCCGACCGGCGTCGGCAAGACCGAGATCGCCCGCCGCCTGGCGCGGCTGGCCAACGCGCCCTTCATCAAGATCGAGGCCACCAAGTTCACCGAGGTGGGCTATGTCGGGCGTGACGTGGAGACGATCATCCGGGATCTGGTCGAGATCGCGATCAAGGATGGACGCGAGGAAGCGATGCGAGTGGTGCGTGACCGTGCGCTCGACGCCGCCGAGGACCGGGTGCTCGATGCCCTGCTGCCGCCCGCACGCGGTGCCGGATTCAATGCCGAGCCCGAAACGCAAGATTCGACCACGCGGCAGAAATTCCGCAAGAAGCTGCGCGAAGGCGAGCTCGATGACAAGGAAATCGAGATCGAACTGGCAGCGTCACCGATGCACGCGGAGATCTTCGCCCCGCCGGGCATGGAGGAGCTGACCCAGCAGATTCAGGGCATGTTCCAGAACATGGGCAACGGCAAGCGCAAGCAGCGCAAGCTCAAGATCGTCGAGGCGCTCAAGTTGCTGGTCGAGGAAGAGGCCGCCCGCCTGGTCAATGACGAGGAGGTGAAGACCGCTGCAGTGAAGGCGGTCGAGCAGAACGGCATCGTCTTTCTCGATGAGATCGACAAGATCGCCGCGCGCTCCGACTCGCAGGGGGCGGACGTTTCGCGCCAGGGTGTGCAGCGCGACTTGCTGCCCCTGGTGGAAGGGACGACGATTTCGACCAAGTACGGCATGGTCAAGACCGACCATGTGCTCTTCATCGCCAGCGGTGCGTTTCATCTGTCGCGGCCGAGCGACCTGATCCCCGAGTTGCAGGGGCGCTTCCCGATCCGGGTCGAACTGGATGCGTTGTCGGTCGAGGACTTCGAGTGCATTCTGACCAGCACCGATGCCTGCCTCACCCGACAGTACGAAGCACTGCTCGCGACCGACGGAGTGACGCTTGAATTCAGGCCAGACGGCATTCGCCGCCTGGCCGAGATTGCCTATCAGGTGAACGAAAAAACCGAAAACATCGGTGCCCGACGGCTCTATACCGTGATGGAAAAGCTGCTCGAAGAGGTTTCCTTCGACGCCGGCAAGATCGGGCTCACGGCGCTGGTCGTTGATGCGTCTTACGTCGATACCCGACTCGAGGTTCTGGCCGAGCGGGAGGATCTCGCGCGTTACGTTCTTTGAGCGCGCTCGGCGAATGCCGGCGCCAGCCATGCTGAATGATGGCGTCGCCATTCACCCGTGTCGGGCGCGGAGTTCTGACGCAGAATCATGATCTTTCAGGGCCGGGTGTGACCGGCTCTGCGTTTGTACACGGCGTGCATGTCGCGCTGCAATTTCGGTAGCCATCATGCTCATTCGCATCGTCTCGATCCTGTTCCCCCTGTTTGCGATCACCGCGCTGGGTTATTTCGTCGGCAAGCGGCTGAAGCCCGACATGTCCCATGCCAACAAGCTCAACATGGACGTGTTTGTGCCGGCGCTGGTGTTTGCCGCGCTCGCGAACAAGGAATTTCACATCTCCGAGTACATGCCGCTGCTCGGCGCCACCCTGATCATGGTGCTGGGCGCTGGGGTGATGGGCTGGGTGACTGCCCGCATTGCAAAGGTGGATGCCAAGACCTTCGTGCCGCCACAGATGTTCAACAACTGCGGCAACCTGGGGCTGCCACTTGCCGTGCTGGCTTTTGGCGACGAGGCGCTGGCACCTGCGGTGGTGATGTTCATGGTGTCGAACCTGCTGCACTTCTCGTTTGGCGCCTGGCTTCTCGACCACAACATCCGGATTGCCACGGTCTGGCGGGTGCCGTCCGTGCTGGCGACGATGGCCGGCCTGGCGGTTGCCGTTTCCGGATTCGAAGTGTGGTCGCCGCTGATGCTGGCAATCAAGATGCTGGGCGATATCGCTATTCCGCTGATGCTGTTCGCGCTTGGCGTGCGGCTGAACGATTCCCGGATCACCTCGGTCGGTCTGGGTGTGTTCGCTGCGGTTGTGCGGCCGGTGACCGGCATGCTGCTGGCGTGGGGGGTGATGCTGCTCATCGACCTGCCGCCTCGCGAACAGGCGCTACTGCTGGTCTTTGGCGCCCTGCCGCCGGCGGTCCTGAACTACATCTTCGCCGAGCGCTACCATCAGGAGCCGGAGAAAGTGGCGTCCATGGTACTGATCGGCAATCTCTTCTCGATGCTGTTTCTGCCGGTTGCTCTCGCCCTGGCGCTGGTCTGAGCGCCTGAGCCCGGTTCTCAGGGGATGGGGCCAGCCATGGTGTTGAGCCCGCTTCCGCTGCGTTTGCTGCGGTACATTGCAGCGTCTGCCCGACTGAGCAGTTCGGCAAAGCTCGTGCCATGGTCGGGGAACATCGCCATGCCGATGCTGGCGCGGACGAACCAGTTGCGGCCGTCTACGTTCAGGGGCAGAGCCAGGTCGCGCGTGAGCCGACCCGCAGCGGCACGGACGTCCACCTCGTTTGCGGGTTGACCGAGCAGGATCACGAATTCGTCCCCCCCGAGTCGTGCCACGGTGTCGCTGTCACGCAGGGCCAGTTGCAGGCGGGTCGCCACGGTGGCGAGAACCGTGTCGCCCGTGGCGTGCCCCGCGTTGTCGTTGATCTGCTTGAAGCCGTCGAGATCGATGACGAGCAGTGCGGCACGCCCGCGATGGCGGCGCGCCGCACTGAAGGTCATTTCGGCGCGCTGTTCCAGCAGGCGCCGGTTGGGCAACTTTGTCAGCGGGTCGAAGAATGCCAGGCGCTCGATTTCGGCCTCGGCCTGCTTGCGTGCATTGATATCCGATACCTGCGCCAGCACGGCACCGATTGTGCGTTTGGCGAGTTGGTTGCCGAGGCGCATTTCGACCCAGCGTGCTTCGTCGTTCGGGCGCAGGAGGCGGCACTCGAGCGCAACCGGGGCGCCTTCCGTGACCACCTTGCCAAAGCCTGTCCTGACCGCATCTGCGTCTTCTTCGACAACGTTGTTCCACAGCGGCCTGCCTTCCCACTGCGCTCGCGGCAGGCCGGTGATACGGGCGGTCGACGCATCGGCACTGCGCACGAGGCCGTCGGCATCGATCTCGAGCACACAGTCCAGCGCCTGGTCGGCGAGAGCCTGATTTCGCGCAGCGCGGCGGATGCGCTGCTGGCCAAGATGGGTGATCGTTCCGGCCATCAGGGCGCCTCCGAGCATGAGGAGCACGATGACAGGCATCGGGATCAGGTTGAGTTCGACGTTGCGGGGGGTGAAACGGATATCCCAGCGGCGGCCGCCGTAGATGTGGGTCCGGTGCAGTGTTTGCCGGTAGGGCAGGGATTCGTTGTCGATCGCGTCGTCTTCGAACAGTACCGCGGGATAGGTGTCCAGGCCTTCTTCGGCGCCCAGGTCGACGATCTGCAGGTGGAAGCGGCGGCGCAGCGCCGGTGCAATGGCGGTGTTGATGAGATCGTTGACGAGGAAGGATGCAGCGACGGTCTGCTGGTTCGAGAAATGACCGTTCCAGCCCGGTGTGCTGACCGGCGCCAGTATGAGCACTGCAACGGCGTTGGGTGCCTGCTGCAGACGGATCGGCGGCGTGGCGGCGAAGCCGTGGCTGCGCGCACGGGCGATCGCGAGGCGACGGACGTCGCTGCTCATGAGGTCGTACCCCAGGGAACGCTGATTGCCCAGTGGCGGATGGATGGTCTCGACGACGTGGTGCGTATGGCCGGGTTCGACAGGGTAGATGTCAAAACTTGCGTACGCCGGGTCATAATCGGAAAGGGTCTTTCTGACCCATTTCACATACGCTTCGCGATCGTCCTCGCTCACTTCCCGGTTGAAGGCAAATGCGCGCAACCCGGGCACGGCCTGTTCAATCTCCAGCGCGCGTGCATATCGCGCAAACTCTGCAACGGTGACTTCGTCGCTGCCGAGGTAATGGGCACGCAGGCCCAGGACAGCGTTCTGATAGAGCACAGTCTGCTGTATCAATGAAACCGTGGCCTGATCGACCGTGCGCGCGAAGGCGCGTTCGGACCGTGAGGCTTCCACCTCCTGATACTGCTGCAGGGCCAGCCACTGCAAGGCGATGACCGCCGCGACGACGGCCGCCGTGATCAGGGCGGAACGACGCCGTGCCGGCAAGCTCATTGCCGATACGCACGAACGGGCGGTGGGCGACGGGGGGGCCATGCTGCCTTGCTCCTTCCTGCTCCTTGTGCGGGCAGCGTTGCTACTCGCGCTGAAAGCGCTCGATCTGCCTGCGGTCCCGTTTGGTCGGGCGACCGTGCAGGCCTGCTCCGGGTGTCGCTGCGAGGCGGCGAGCCTCGCGTTCGGTTTCGCGGCGAGCAATGCTCTCCGCGCTCTCTTCGTACAGCAGGCGGGCCTGCTCGGCAGGGCCGCGTTTTTCGGCGATGCCGCATACACGCACCGAGATGGTGGCTTCGGCCTGAGTGATGTCTATCCGGTCGCCCGGCTTCACTGCACGGGCCGGTTTGGCCGACGCGCCGTTCAATTTTACCTTGCCGCCTTCCACCGCTTCGGTTGCAGCACTTCGGTGCTTGAAGAAGCGGGCTGCCCACAGCCACTTGTCGAGGCGGGTGCGGTCGGGGTCGGAGACGGGTTGGCCTGACATGTTAAGCATCTTGGAAAAGGTGTTCAGGTGTTCAGATCATCTCAGCAAAGTATCGCACACAGAAGCAGGGCAAACCCGCGCTCATGCAAACGCAATTACTCAAGGTGTGATGGTCGATTCGTGCACAAGCGTCTATGGTTGCTTTGGCGGGCACTGCTAACCTAGTGCGCCTTTTCCTCCGGATGTGGACATGAACACCGCTTTCCGTCTTGGTGCCCGTGAAGGCTGGCGCGATTTTCTGCCGATGTCGCTCGGCCTTGTGCCGTGGGCGGTCGTCACCGGCATTGCGATGCGTTCGATCGGCCTGTCGCCGGTCGAGGCAATGGGCATGAATCTGCTCGTCTATGCAGGCACGGCGCAGCTGGGTACCTTGCCCCTGATCGCAACTGGTGCGCCGCTGTGGCTGATCTTTCTGACCGCGATGGTGCTCAATCTGCGCTTCGTGATTTTCAGCGCCGCGCTCGCGCCCGCGTTTCATGGTCATGCCTGGTCGCGGCGGGCGCGTGCGAGCTATCTGCTGGTCGATGGTGTATTCGCCGTCGGTTCGGAGAAGATGCTTGCGAGTGAGGATCCCGAGTGGCGCTGGGGCTATTTCATTGCGCCGTCGGCATGGGCCTGGTCCCTGTGGCAGACCTTTGTGCTGCTGGGCACGCTTGGCGCAGAAGTGATCCCGACCGACTGGTCGCTCGAGTTCATGGTGACCATCGCCCTGATGCTGATGATGATCCCGATGGCGCGTTCCCGGCCGATGCTGGTTGCTGCGCTCGCTGGCGGCGTTTCGGCCGTGCTTCTGCGCGAGCTTCCGCTGCGGCTGGGCCTGTTTGCCGGCATCGCGATCGGCATCGCATCGGGCTTCGTTGCCGAGCACTGGCAGCAGCGGAGGGCGGGCGCATGAGCGAAGGCATCTGGCTGTGGCTGACATTCATCGCCATCGGCAGCACCACCGTTCTGACCCGCGGCAGCTTCATCATGCTCGGGGAAAAGGCCCGCCTGCCCAAGGCATTGCATCGTGCATTGCGCTACGCGCCGGCTGCAGCGCTGTCAGCACTGGTGGCACCTGACATCCTCCTGGACGAAGGGGCGCTGCAGCCCTTCAACCCGAAGTTTGCCGCGGCGCTGGTGGTACTCTTCTTTGCCTTGCGCTCGCGTAATCCCTGGCTGCCCTTCATCTTCGGCATGGGCTTGCTGATTCTGATGCGCAAGGGCTTGGGCTGGTAGCTGGAACGGGGAAGGCTCAGGCTTCCTCGACCCAGACGTGGCGTGCGACATCATGTTCGAGCGCAAGCTCCATGTGGTCGCACAACACCACGGTCATCGGCTGCTGCTGCGTCACGCGAATGATGTGGGGCGGTGACATGCCATAAGCGTGCAGCTGCTCGACCTGCAACGGGTCGATCTCCTTGCCGTATTCCGCAACGCGGACCTTGCGGCCAACTGGGGTGCCGGTGAGGCGGATACGCTCCGAGGGGGATGGGCTCATGTCGATCTCGTTCAGAAGAAGAGGCGCAGGAAGTGGTTGAGCACGCCGCCGACGAAGAAGGCGGTGGGCATGATCATCGCCAGCATCAGTGCGGTGGTGCGAACGCCTTGCTCCTTGACGATCATCATCACGCTGGCGATGCAGGGCACGAACAGGGTGATGGTGACCATGCCGACGACGGCCTGCACCATGTCCAGCTGGTGACTCAGTGCAAACAGGCCGGTGGCGCCGAAGTCGC
This sequence comes from Parazoarcus communis, assembly GCF_003111665.1. Taxonomy (NCBI): domain Bacteria; kingdom Pseudomonadati; phylum Pseudomonadota; class Betaproteobacteria; order Rhodocyclales; family Zoogloeaceae; genus Parazoarcus; species Parazoarcus communis. Next base: position 2,159,118 of record NZ_CP022188.1, read on the forward strand.
GGCGCAGGAAGCCCATGACGAAGGCCGCGCTGGCTTCCGGTGGCAGTCCGAGCCAGCCGGTGACCAGCGGTTTGCCGGCCTCGATGATCCACGGCAGGGCGCCGGTGCGGTCGAGCACGAACATGATCAGCGTGCCGAGCAGAAAGAGCGGGATGACCTCGATCAGGTACCACTTGAGGCGGCCGCCGGTTTTCTTCAGCACATTGCCCAGCACCGGCATGCGCATCGGCGGCAGCTCGGTAACGAGCGGTACGCGGCGGCCCTTTACCAGTTTGCCCGCAAGCCAGCCGGCGCTGAGCAGCACCAGCACCATCGCACCTGCCCAGATCACGGTTGCGGTGAAGGAGATGCCACCCAGCAGACCGAGCACCACGCCAAGCTGAGCCGAACACGGAATGGCCAGCGCCATCAGGAAGATGGTGATCAGGCGTTCGCGCGGCGTGTGCAGGATGCGGGTGGTCAGGGTCGCCATGGTCACGCAGCCCAGGCCCAGCACCATCGGCAGCACTGCGCGGCCATTGAGGCCGATGGCTGCGAAGGTGCGGTTGGCGATGACCGACAGGCGGGTGAAGTAGCCGGAGTCTTCGAGCAGGCCGAAGGCAAGGAAGAAGGTGGTCACGATGGGCAGAATCAGCGCCAGCGCGTAGGTCATGCCCATCGTCCACAAGCCGTATTCGCCCACGAGCAGGTCGGCGACCCACGGAATGGTGACGTGGGCCTGCACCAGGGTGGTGACCGCCGGGTTGAGGATGCCGCCGAAGAAGTCCTCTTCGAGCAGACCGACCAGGGTGCTGGCACCAAAATCACCGACAAACAGATAGACCACGTAGAGCACGGCCAGCAGCATTGGCCAGCCCCAGATCCGGTGCACGGCCACTTGTCCGATCAGCAGGGACAGGCTGCGGTCCTTGCCCGCGGCCTGTTGCGACACGGTGCGTGACAGCGCTTCAGCTGCGCGGCCGCGCTCGCGCGCGAGTCGGGCCGGCAGGGAGTCACGACCGATAGCCGGCGCGAGGGCTGCGATCTCCGCCAGCAGTGCAGCTCCCTCGGGGCGGGTGGCGAGCCAGGCTTGCACTTCTGCATCGTGTCCTAGCAGCAGGATGGCCAGGCCGCGGGCTGCCAGTCTCGGGTGAGGTGAGCGCGTGGCGATCATGGCCGTGACCTGATCGATAACGGCCTCGATCTCCGGGTCGTAACGCAGCATGGCTGCAGGATGGCGCGCGTGGACCAGTGCTTCGGTGAGCGGGGCGATGCCTTCGCCGCCCGTTGCGACAGTGGCCACGACGGGTACGCCCAGCGCCTCGGCGAGTGCGGGCGCATCTACCGTCACGCCGCGTGCGCTGGCCTCGTCGGTCATGTTCAGCGCCATCACCATCGGCACGCCCAGTTCTGCGAGCAGGGCGGTGAGGTTCAGGGTGCGGCGCAGGTTCTTGGCGTCGCCCACCTGCACGATCAGGCGCAGGTCTTCATGCAGCAGGGCGCGCACGGTGGCTCGTTCATCGTCACTGCGCGAGGGCAGGGCGAGCACCCCGGGGGTGTCGAGCAAGGACATCTCGCGATCGAAGCGGGCCGATGCGCGGGCAACCTCGACGGTTGTGCCGGGGTAGTTGGAGACGTTTACGTACGTGCCGGTAAGCCGATGAAACAACACCGATTTGCCTACGTTCGGGTGTCCGACCAGTGCGAGGGTTGTGGTGCCCGACTCGGTAGCGACAAGACTTGCGTGTTCAGTCAGCGTGGCCTGGTTCATTGGAAGCTCGGCGATGAAAGTTCATGGAAATGATAATGCATCGCATTAATAAATGCTTGATCTGGCTCAACCGTTGTTGTATCCATGCACGCAGTATGGCTATCGCCCTTGGCGTATCAGGTCACAGCCCAGCGCCGGAGCAGGTTGTGATAGACCTGCGTCAGCGTGATCAGGTCGGGACTGGTCGCACTGTGTGGCGTGAGTCCCTGGATGGCCTGGTCGAGATCGTAAAGCAGGGCCCGGTCGTCCTGCTGCTGCACCATGCTCTGTATCCAGAAGAAGGATGCGATGCGCTCCCCGCGGGTGACCGGGGTCACCTGGTGCAGGCTGCTCGACGGATAGAGCACCATGTCGCCGGCGCCGAGTTTGACCGCCTGTACGCCGAAGGGGCCGTCGATCTGCAGTTCGCCGCCATCGTATTCGTCCGGTTCGGACAGGAACAGCGTGGCGGACAGGTCCGAGCGCACGGTGAGTCCCGTGCCACCGATCGCCATCAGCGCGCTATCGACGTGTAGCCCGTAAGCGCCGCCGTTGCGGTAGCAGTTGAACTTCGGTGGAAAGATGCGGTGGGGGAGTGCCGCGGAGATGAAGGCAGGGTGGTTGCCCAGCTTGCGCAGGATGTGGTTGCCCAGCGCAACGGCGAGTGCCGAGCCGTCTTCGAGCTGGAGGTTGGTCTTTGCCGAGCGCGCCAGGGTGCCCGCGGTCTTGACCCCATCCTGCCAGTCTGCAGCGGCGAGTTGCTGCCTGAAGTGCAGTACTTCGTCCTTGCTCAGGACATTTTCGATCGGAATCAGCATGTGTGGTGCGCCCCTTTCTGTTCTTGAATCATGTCCGGGCCGATATCGTCCAGGGTCGCGCAGCCGGCAAGGGCCATGCAGACCTCGAGTTCCTCGCGCAGCGTCCTGATCAGGTGGGCCACGCCGAGCGCGCCGGCGACGGCCAGCGCATGAAGCTGCAGACGGCCGATCATCACTGCGTCGGCGCCAAGTGCGAGTGCCTTGAAGATGTCGGTGCCGCTGCGAATGCCGCTGTCGAGCAACAAGGGATAGTCCTCACCCACCGCCCGGCGGATCTCCGGCAGGGCAACGAGGCTGGCCGGCACGCCATCGAGACTGCGGCCGCCGTGGTTCGAGACGACCAGCGCAGCCACTCCCTTGCGGCGGAGCTCAACGGCGTCCGCGGGGTGGAGCACACCCTTGACCACAACGGGCAGGGCGGTGTGCGTGAGCAGCCAGGCCAGATCGTCCCAGGTCGGGGCTTCGCTCATCATGCCCTGAAAGATGATGCTTTGATCCCGGTTCAACCGAACCTGCGGGGGCGCCGGGTAAGCGGCAAGGTTGACCGGCTGAATCGCGGACGGCATGACGAAGCCCGCGCGGCGTGCGCGGATGCTGGCGCTCTGGATCGATGCGTCCAGCGTGACGATCAGCGCGCTGAAGCCAGCCCTTTCAGCGCGCCGGACGAGATCGAGGGTGACTTCCCGCCGCGGCTGAAAATACAGCTGAAACCATTTCTGCGCGCCCGCCCGTTCGGCGACGTCTTCCAGGCGGACGGAGGACAAGGTGGAGCACACCATGCAGGCATCCATGGCGGCCGCGCCGCTTGCGCTCGCGAGTTCGCCTTCGGGGTGGGCAAGCCTGTGAAATGCGACCGGCGCGAGCATGACCGGATGCAGCAGCGTGCGGCCGAGCAGGCGCAGTCGCGTATGGCCCGCGCTCAGGTCGCGCAGCAGGCGCGGTCGCAGGCTGAGGCCGGAGAATGCGTCGAGGTTGCTGCGCAGCGTTGTTTCCGTGCCGCTGCCGCCGTCGATATAGGCCAGTGCGCGCGGGTCGATGTGCTTGCGTGCGAGGCGCTCATAGTCCTGCGCGCAATGGATGTCGGCGGGAATGTGATTCAGTGCAGCCTGCGGATCTGTTGTGTCGTTCATTGCGATGTGTGCAAGGGAGAAGCCCGGCAGGAACCAGGCCTCCCCCATGTATCAGCCCGGAATCAGAAGCTGTAGTCGAGCGTCAGACGCACGTTGCGCCGGTCGCCCATGTAGGCAAACGAACCCGATCGATACACTGCGGTGTAGTACTTCTCGTCGGTGACGTTGCCGATATTGACGCGCGCGCTCAACTGCTTGCTGACCTTGTAGTTGGCGAAGAGGTCATACACGGTGTACTCCGGCACCTCGAGCGAGGTGGCCGCCACGGACTCCGGTTCGCCTGAATACTTCTCGCTGGAATAAGTGGCGCCGCCACCGAAGGTGAATTTCGGCGTGAGCGCATAGCTCAGCAGCAGCGAAGCCGTCTTCTCCGGGAAGTTGCTCAGGCCTTCGCCGACGTTCGCAGCAGTCGCTGATTCAAGGATCTTCGAACTCATGACCGCAACACCAAACTGGGTGGTGAGCTTGTCGGTCAACTTGCCGGTCAGCCCCAGTTCGACCCCCTGGATGCGGTACTTGCCGGTGTTGATGCTGCCGGTGGCTGAGTACGCATTACCCGTGGTGTTCTCCATGACGTCGCTCTTGACGGTACGAAACACGGCAGCGGTGGCGAGCAGCTTGCGATCCATCAGGTCCCACTTGGTGCCGAGTTCGAAGTTCTGCGACAGCTCGGGCTTGCTGTTGGCGAACATGTTGCGACGCTCTTCTGTCGTGGTGCCACTCGGCACGCAGATGCCGCCATAGCCGCAGCTCGCGCCGACATCGGACTCGCCGCCATTGAAGTCGCTCGAGGTGCTGTAGTTGAAGTACACATTGGCGTAGGGCAGGAACTTGTAGCTCACGCCGAAGTGCCCGTTCCACAGACCGTCCTCAAGTTCGTACTCGATCGGGCCCAGGGTTCGGTCGACCACCGTGTTGTTGTAGTCGAAGCGGTCGTAGCGCAGGCCGCCGAACACCGTCCATTTGTCTGTCAGATCGACGGTGTCCATCGCGCTGAGCGAAACCGTCCTGACGTTCCAGTCCGAGTCCTTGCCACCCTTGACCACGCTGCGATTCATCAGGCTCTGCCAGTCGGTCTCGCTGCCGGTAACCGTGTAAGTCGTCGGCGTCGTCGTGTAGGTCCCGTTCTTGACGCTGTGGTCCGAGTACTCGACTCCGAACACGAACTGGTGCTTCATGCCCGCGATCTGTTGATCGAGATACATGTTGAGGCTGTTGGCGAAGTATTCGACGTCCTGCCAGCCCTGGTGGGTACTCAGACGGGTGCCGTTGTAGCCGGTGGCGAGATAGCCGTTTTCCGTGGTGCCATAGCGGGTCAGGTTCTCGATGCGCAGATCGGTGCTGGCCTGATAGCTCGCCCGCAGCGTGTACGTGTCGATCGTGGATTTCAGGAAGTCCTCGTCCTGCAGATAGACCGGTACGTCGTCGATCACCTTGCCTGTCGTGCGATCAATGTAGGCGCCGAGATCGGGCGAGTCATTGGCTTCGGCGTGATAGTAGTCTGCGGTCAGGTTGAACTGGTCGGTCGGCTTCCACAGGAAGGAGATCGCGGCGCCGGAACGGTCGCGGTCTGCCGGGTCGCGATCGGGCACCTTCTGGTAGGCGTCGAGCACGTTCACCCGGATGGCCATGGTGTCGGTGAGCACGCGGTTGCCGTCGAAGGTGAGACGGTGATACTCATCGGTGCCGATGCCGCCGGACAACTTGGCGAAGTCGAGGTCGGTCGTGGCCTGCTTGGTGACCGAGTTGACCGCACCCCCCGTTGCACCGCGACCGGCGAAGGTCGAGCTCGGGCCTTTGGTGATCTCGACCTGCTCGGTGGCGAAGCTCTCGCGCACCGTCATGCCGGGATCGCGCAAGCCATCGACGAAGACATCGCTGCGCGCTTCCTGACCACGGATGATGTAGCGGTCGCCGAAGGCGTTGCCGTTCTCGCCGGTGCCGAGCGTAATGCCGGGCTGCGCCTGCAGCACGTCGCGCAGGTCGGTGCGGCCGGTGTCCTCCAGTTGCTTCGCCGTCAGCACGGTGATCGTCTGCGGGGTTTCTGCCAGCGGCTTGACGTGGCGTTTGTCGCCTGAGGTCCGGGCCTTGTAGGGCACATCGGGTTCCGCGTTGGGGTTGGGGTCGATCGCGGTATCGACGACCTGTACTGCCTGCATTTCGGCTTCTTTATTTTGCGCAGCGTCATCGGCTGCGAATGACGGCATTGGCATCAGCATCGCGGTAGAGATGCCCAGTGCGATGCGGGTCATTCCGGTTGTGGAACTCAGGGGCTTGCGGAAGCTGTGGGGGAATTTCGCGCTGTTGCTTTTCATCGTGAGCCTTGTCCTCGGTTTCTCTGAGCGGGAAACGCATGCCGGCGCTGAGTGGCGGGCTGCGTGATCGCATGAATCGGAGACGTCCTGAAAGCTGACGTCCTGACGCATGCGTGTGGGCCGTTTGGCTGGCTGATCCGCTTGGAGGACTGGCTGGCTGTTCTGCGGGCGCGGTGGCTGAGGGCTCTCAGGCAACCGGCGGGTGCAGATGAGATTGATTCTCAATGTAACGACTGTATCAGTCAATACAAATGAGACTGGTTATCATTGTTGATGTAATTATGATGTTTTTTTGCGACAGTCCTCGCGGCTGTCGAAGGCTTTAAGTGGCTTCAGCGCGTGCTGGCCAGCTCGGGCGCCTGCCAGCCGCCGCCCAGCGCCCTGTAGAGGTCCACCGCGTTGGTGAGCCTGGCCTGACGCAACTGGACGAGTCTGTCCTGGCTTGAAAACAGGGTGCGCTGTGCGTCGAGTACGCTCAGCAGATCATCTGCGCCCTCGCGGTAGCGCAACTCGGCCAGTCGCAGCGAGCGTTCTGCCTCGGCAGCAATCCGCGCCTGGATTTCTTCCTGGCGGGCATCGCGGGCGGTGTTGCCAAGCGCATCCTCCACCTCCTTGAGCGACGTGAGGATGGCCTTGCGGTACTGCTCGAGCAGTTCGCGCTGTCGCGAGCGGGTGCTGTCGACCTGCGCCTGCAGCCTTCCGCCGTCAAAGACCGTGTGCACCAGTGAAGCGGAGAGTGCGGCGGTGGAGGACGGGTCGGCCAGCGACAGCAGAAAGTCGCTCGCCAGTCCGCCCGCCGCCGACAGGCTGAATGCCGGGAGCAGGGCCGCGCGGGCGGCTGCGATGTCGGCGGCTGCGCCCCGCAGTGTGGCTTCCGCTGCTGCAAGATCGGGACGGCGCAGCAGCAGATCGGCGGGCAGGCCCGCAGCGACAGACGGAATGCGCAGGGTCGTGAGCGACTCGGGTTCAAGCTCGAGACTCAGCGGCGTGCGTCCGAGCAGGAGCGCAAGTGCCGAGCCCGTCTGCCGCGCCTGGACCTCGAGCGGGCCTATGGTCGCGGATTGTGTGAGTACCGTGGTGCGCTGCCGGCTGACATCGAGTGCCGAGGCGGCACCGTATCGATAGCGCGCTTCGACGACCTTGAGCACGCGCTCGGCGGTCGCAAGGTTGGCGCGTGCGATATCAAGCCGCGACTGCGTGGCAAGCAGCTGGAAGTAGGTGGTCGCGACACTGGCCCCCATGCTCAGGTGCAGCGCATCGAGTTCGTAACGGGTGGCGGTAAGGCTGGCGTCTGCGCTGCCGATGGTGGCGGCGACACGGCCCCAGAGGTCGATCTCGTAGCTTGCCGACAGTCCGAGCGAGGACGACCTGGACTCGTTCACTGCACTGCCACCACGGTCGCCGCTGTCGCTGCGGCGCCAGTCCGTTCCGCCGTTCAGCCCGAGGCTGGGAAAGAGGGCTGCGCCGGTGCTGCGCAGCGCGAGTTCGGCCTGGATGACGCGTTCGCCCTGGATTTTCAGATCCGGGCTTGCCGCCAGGGCCTCACGCACGAGCGCATCGAGCGGGGCCGAATCGAAGCCGAGCCACCAGTCGCTCGAGATGTCTTGCGCTGTCTCGGCGGCAGGCGCTGGTTCGGTCCAGGTGTCGGGCAGGGCGATGTCAGGATGGACGACGGGTTCTGTGACCGCGCAGCCGCTCAGCCCGAAGGCAAGGGCAAGGACGAGTGGCCTGATTCGGGCGGTGATAGTCATGGTTTCATTCCGACGCCAGCGCGACCACGGGGTCGAGGCGCGCGGCCTTGCGTGCGGGCAGGTAGCCAAAGATCAGGCCGGTGGCAAAGGCACAGCCGAAGGCCAGCACGACCGGCGCGAGCGAGTACTCGATCGGCGTGTCGAAAAGCGCAATGATGGCAGCCGAGCCAAGCCCGACACCAACGCCGATGGCGCCGCCGAGCGAGGACACGACCAGCGCTTCGATCAGGAACTGCTGCAGGATGTTCTTCATGCGTGCGCCGGTGGCCATGCGGATGCCGATCTCGCGCGTGCGCTCGGTGACCGACACCAGCATGATGTTCATCACGCCGATGCCGCCCACCAGCAGGGAGATGGCGGCCACGGTGCCGAGCAGGATGGTGAGCGTGTTCTGGGTGGCGGAGACGGTTTCGATGATCGAGGCCATGTTGCGAATCTGGAAATCCTCGACGCCATGGCGGGTGAGCAACAGGTTGTGCACCGCAGCCTGGGTCTGGTCGATTGCGCCGACATCGTCGACCGCCACGGTGATGTTGCGCAGGTGGCGCTGGCCCGTGAGGCGCAGGCTGCCGGTCGTGAACGGAACGAACACGATGTCATCCTGATCCGCACCCCAGGATGTTGCCCCCTTCGCAGTCATCACCCCGACGACCTGGAAGGGGATGTTATTGACCAGCAGGTATTCGCCTACCGGGTCGGTGCGGGGAAACACGGCATTGGCCACGGTCTGGCCGATGACGGCCACGGCGGCGTAGCGCGCTTCATCGTCGGCGCTGAAGAAGGTGCCGCTGGCGACCGGCCATTTACGGGCATAACTGTAATCCCAGGAGGTGGCGTTGGCGCTGGTGCGATGGTCTAGGTTGCCAGTGCGCAAGGTAATGCCGGTGCTCTGCTCAGGCACCGAGGCGAGCACATTCGGCAAGTCGGAAATCGCACGGACATCCTCGATCACCAGCGTGGCCGTAGTGTCCCGCCCGCGCTGATTGGGTGCGCCGGGGCGGATGTTGAGCAGGTTGGTGCCCATCGCGCTGATCTGGTTCACCACCTTGGCCTTGGCGCCATCGCCGATGGCGAGCATGGCAATCACCGAGGCGACCCCGATGACGATGCCGAGCAGGGTCAGCGCAGAGCGGAACAGGTTGCTGCGCAGCGCGCGCAAGGCGGTGCGGGTGGCTTCGAGCACGTCGGTCATTGACGAGGTGCGATCGACATGTGGGGCGAAGTCGGGTTCGGGGCCGGCAGGCAGCACCGGGCCGGGGTCGGACACGATGCGTCCGTCACGGATCTCGATCACGCGCTGGGCCAGCGCGGCAACCTCAGGCGCGTGGGTGATCAGGATGATGGTATGGCCCTCGGCGGACAGCGTGCGCAGGAGCTTCATCACTTCTTCTCCGCTCTTGCTGTCGAGCGCACCGGTCGGTTCGTCGGCGAGGATGATCCGGCCGCCGTTCATCAGGGCCCGGGCGATCGATACGCGTTGCTGCTGGCCGCCCGAGAGCTGGTTGGGGCGATGGTGGCCGCGGCCTTCAAGTCCGAGAGTGGTGAGCAGCGCTTCTGCCCGTTCATGTCGCTCCTGCGGGGGCATGCCGGAGTAGATGGCTGGGACTTCGATGTTTTCGCGCGCCGATGAGCCGCCGATCAGGTTGTAGCTCTGGAACACGAAGCCGAAGGCCTCGCGTCGCAGGCGGGCGAGTTCGTCGCGGTCGAGGTCGGCCACGTCCTGGCCCATGAAACGATAGGTTCCGCTGCTGGGGCGGTCGAGGCAGCCGAGCAGGTTCATCAGCGTCGACTTGCCCGAGCCCGATGCCCCCATGATGGCGACGAATTCACCGGGGTAGATCTGCAGATCGATGCCGTGCAGCACCTGGGTCTCGACCTCGCCATTGACGAAACTGCGGGTGATGCCGCCAAGCTCGATCAGGGGCTGCGCCGTGCGGGCACCCGAGTCGTTTGCTGCGAGGGGCTCCCGCTTCATAGACGGGGCGTGCGGCTGGGGCGGCGACTATCGCTGGCGCCGGCTCCCGCGCCCGAAACGACCTTGTCGCCTTCGTTAAGGCCGGAGACAACCTGGGCCTGGACGCGGCTGGACAGGCCGATCTCGATGCTGCGCGCTTCCAGCGAGTTGTCGGCCTTGAGCACCTGTACGGTGGCGCTTCGTCGCGGCTGTGCTTCCGTGTCAGGCGTCTCGCCGCCCGCCCGGGCCTCCTTGCGTGATGGTCGCCGCTGCGGGGTGTCCAGCGTCAGTGCGCCCATTGGCAATTGCAGCACGTCTGTTGCGCGCGCGACCACGAAGAACACCTGTGCGGTCATCTGCGTCATCAGCAGGCCATCGGTGTTGGGGACGTCGAACAAGGCGTTGTAGAGCACGACGTTGTTGGTGACGGTCGGTGTCGGCTCGATGCTGGCAAGCGTGCCCTGCCAGCGTTTGCCCTGACTGCCCAGTGTTGTGAAATAGGCGTCCATGCCGATTTTCAGGCGGCCGATATCGGCTTCCGAAACCTGGGTCTGCACGGTCATTGTCGACAGATCGGCGACCCGCAGGATGACCGGTGCGGACTGGTTGGTATTGAGCGTCTGTCCCTGACGAGCGGTGATCGACACCACAGTTCCCGTCATGGGCGACAGGATGCGGGCGTACTGCAGGTTGGCTTCGTCGCCGCGCAGCGTGGATTCGTTCTGCTCGATCTGCGCACGGAGGGCTTCGAGCTGCGCTGCACTCGACTTCAGCGACGCTTCCGCGATCTGCAGGGCTTCGGTGGTGGTGGCGTCCTCGGTCATCAGCGCCGTCTGGCGCCTGAACTGGATCTGCGCCAGCGTGAGCTGGGCCTCGCGGTCCTTGAGCTGGGCACGCAGGTTGCGCAACTGGGCACGGGCCGCATCCACGCGCGAAAGATAGACGGTGGGGTCAATTTCGGCGAGCAGGTCGCCCGCCTTGACCGCCGTGCCGACCTCGACATGAATCTTCTTCAGCTGTCCCGAGACCTGTGCGCCGACATCCACGTATTCGCGTGGCTGCAGGGTGCCGGTGGCGGTGACCACATCCTCGACGTCGCCACGCTGCACGGTCGTGAACTGATAGCCGGCCGCGGGGTCGGTGTTGCCGAACAGGCGCGGCCAGAACAGCCAGATCGAGGCTGCGACAAGGGCGCAGAGCAGTGCCAGAAGCACGGTACGCCGTCCCCTCGCGTTGCGGGGACGGGGGGCGGTAGAGGCTGACATGAAACTCCCGGAAACGGCATTCGCCTGGAACAGACCGCATTGCGTGCAAAAAGGTCACCGAGCAGGATCATCGATGTGGTCCTTTGTGCCCATATTGTATTGCATGCAGTTCGGCCTGTTGGCCCGGTGCTCCGACTGGCTCGGCAGCAGCGGGCGGGCCCGCGCCACGCCTCTACTTGGGCGGTACGGTGATGAAACCCATTTTCTCGATGCCGGCCTCGCGCGCTGCCGACATCACTTCGGCCAGTACCTGATAGCGTGTGTTCTGATCCGCGCGCAGGTGCAGTTCGGGCTGAGGGCTTTGCGCAGCTGCCGCCTGCAGGCGCAGGGCCAGGTCAGCGTCCGGCAAAGGCTCGTCGTTCCAGAACAGGCCGCCGTTGGCGTCAAGCGCGAGGGTGACGGTGTCCGGCTTCTCCGTATTCGGCGCACTGGACGCCTGAGGCAGGTCGATCTTGACCGAGTGGGTCAGCAGCGGTGCGGTGATCATGAATACGATCAGCAGGACGAGCATTACGTCGATCAGCGGAACCATGTTGATCTCGCTGGTCGGCATCCGTTCGTTACCTTGATCGAAGCTGCCGAAGGCCATTACGCGGCCTCCGTCGATGGCAGCCGTGCAGCCTCGGCTCTGGGCTGGGCGCGCCCATTGACCGGCGCGATGCGGGCGCCGGTGCAGAACCACGCGTGCAGGTCGTGTGCGAAGGCGTCGAGCTCGGACAGCTCGACACGGTTGGCGCGCGTGAAGGCGTTGTAGGCGAGGACGGCGGGGATCGCAACGAAGAGGCCGAAGGCCGTCATGATCAGCGCTTCGCCCACCGGGCCGGCGACCTTGTCCAGCGTGGCCATGCCCGACACTGAAATATTGACCAGGGCGTGGTAGATGCCCCAGACCGTGCCAAACAGGCCGATGAAGGGCGCAGTGGAGCCAATCGAGGCGAGCATGGTCTGGCCGGACTCAAGGCTGGAGGTGGACATCGAAATCGACTTGCGCAGCGCGCGGGTGATGAATTCGTCGGTGTTCATCGTTCCGCCGAGGGTTTCCCGGTGGCTGTGCTGACGCAGATGCTCTGCCGCGGCTGCGCCTTGCTGCGCGAGGGCTTCGAACGGTGAGTCGGGTGCCTGCTCACCAAGGCGTTGCAGACCTGCCTTGAGGTTGGCTGCCGCCCAGAACGCATCCACTGCGCCCTCGCTGCGGCGGGCACGGAGCTGTCGTAATCCGCGGGTCAGAATCAGGTACCAGCTGGTGATCGACATCAGCAACAGGATCGCCGCAACGGCCCGGATGGCGAGATCGGACTGCGTCCACAGGTGGGCAAGTCCGAAAACTTGGGTTTCCATGCTCAGTTTCCTTCGAGTTTGAATATGATCGGAACCAGTACCGCTGCCTCAATGGCACGTTCGCCCTGTCGAGCGGGAACGAAGCGCCAGCGCTCCACTGCGCTGCGGGCCGCCTTGTCCAGCCGCTCGGAGCCCGAGCCTTGTGAAATCTCTACAAGCCTGGGCGTGCCGTCAGCCGACACCACGACCCGTAGCAGCACCTTGCCTTCTTCGCGCATGCGTCGCGAAAGCTGTGGATACGCAGGCGCAGGGTTGTTGAGGTAGTCGGCATCGAAGCGCGCCAACGTCACCGGTGCCGGAGCCGGCGTTGCTGCGGGCGCGGCAGCCTTCACGGGGGCGGTGCTTGGCGCTGCTGCGGGCTGGGGCGAAAGTGCTTCGGGGGCTGGTGTTGGGGCAGGGGGCGGCGCAGGTTCGGGCGGTGCCGTCTCGATGGCCGTGGGCGACGGCTTGATTGCCGGTTTCGGGGCGGGCTTGACTGCAGGCCTGGGTGCCGGTCGTGGCGGTGCTTCTGCTGGCTGCGTCACTTTTGCCGGAGGCGGTGGTGCGGGGGGCTGAATCTGCACCGGCGCAGGTGTTTGCGCCTGAATAAGGGCGATCTCTATGCTTTGAATTTCCGGCGCCTTGGGCGGCACGCTCGCAAGTCGCACCAGCGTCAGAACGCCGCCTACGTGCAGTGCAATGACGAGGGCGGCAAGGCCACGACGCTCGCGGCGACTCACGCGCGGGTGTTTAACGGTGTGTCCTGAAGACTGTCTGCGGTCTGCGTGGGACATGTCCGGGGACGGTCTTGCCATAGACGGAGTGGAGGGCTGCGATAGTGCGATGGATGCGGCAGTCATTATACGTCGGAGCGTTTGGCTTGATGCCGATTAGGGCATGTGAGAACAGCGCTTGAGGGCTGAGGTGCGGGTTCAAGCCATTCCGGGGCTGATCATGAAGTACAGCAGCGCAGCAGCGACCACCAGATAGAGCGTGAAACGACCGGCGGGAAACGATGGCAGCACGTTGCGGCGAGGGGCGTGCTCGGGAACGTGCGGGGGCGGAAGGAACTGCATGGTGTTGTTTCCTTTGTGACGTGCCCGGGCCGTTCCCGGGAGGCTCAGGATGAAGCGTGATCCATCTGGGATTGCAGATAGTTCTGCACGCCCACCTTGTCGATCAGTTCGATCTGGGTTTCGAGGTAGTCGATGTGCTCTTCGGTATCTTCAAGGATGTGCTCGAAGATCTCGCGTGACACATAGTCCCGACAGGATTCGCAGTAGGCGATGGCTTCAATCAGGTTGGCGCGCCCGCCTGATTCCAGCGTGAGGTCGCCCTTGAGGCACTCGGGCACGTTTTCGCCGATCAGCAGCTTGTCGAGGTTCTGCATATTGGGCAGTCCTTCGAGGAAGAGGACGCGCTCGATCAGCATGTCGGCATGCTTCATCTCCTCGATCGACTCTTCGTACTCGTGCTTGCCGAGCCTGCCCAGGCCCCAGTTCTTGTACATCCGGGCATGCAGGAAGTACTGATTGATCGCGGTGAGCTCGATGCTCAGCTGCCTGTTCAGAAACTGGATGACTTTCTTGTCGCCTTTCATACGGCCTCCAAGGCTGATGGAAAGATGCTTCGCTGCAGAAGGGTGCCTTGTGCTGCGCGCTGAGCAGTCGTTTCGTCAAGCGCCGTACGCAGGCAGTCACGTGCGCAGGTGGCACAGCGCCCGCACTCCGCGCTGACGCCCAGTTCGAGGCGCAGGTGTCGCAGGGTCGTTGCACCCTTGCGGACTGCCTCTTCGATATGACTTTCAGTTACAGCGTTACAGACACAGACATACATAGTCTAGCCCCGTTTATGGATCCTATCGCCCCGAGGCGATCTATTTGGTCAGGATCAGTTTGCCTGCGCGGGTTGCACGCAGGACGTAGCACATGCCCTCGTGGTCTATCGTGACGCTGAGTTGCCCACCCAGGAGTTCGCTGCTCGAAATCGACCGTGGCGCCAGGGGCTTCCCGACACTGGCCGGGCCATCACGCATCGCCTGCGTGTCGCCGAAGCTGGCTGTATCAGGGTCGTCTCGGGAGGGACTCCGTGCGTTCATGAGTCTGATTTTAGAAATAAGAATGATTTGCATTAAATCATTGCACCGAGCGCAGCGTCAAGGTGTATTTCGTGCAGGCTTGCAAGGGACTGCCGTGCCGCAGCCCGGCAAGCCTGCTCAGGGCAGGCGCAGCAGAATTCTCAACCGGCTGTCGGTGACGTCCGCAGGCAGATAGCCGATCGCGTCTGGCGTTGTCGCCAGCCAGTCGCGTGCCTGCTGCTGGCTCTCGGCTTCACGCGGGGGGAGGGCGCGTCCGGTGAACACTTGTCGCGACCAGTAGGCACGGGTTTGAATCGGGTTCTTTCCGGTCAGCAGCAGATACAGGCGGTCGCGTGCCGTGCCCGCGGGCAGGTCGACGAGTTTGACCGGCGTGCCATTCGAGAGGGTCGTCTTGCGTCCAAGATAGAGTTGCTCGGCTTCGTCGATGGTGAGATTTTCAATCTGTCCTCCCCGAGCTGCAACAAGGTGAATTTCGGCCGCGTTTGCCGCAGATGCCGATCCGCCCGTCCACGCAAGGGTGAAGAGTACCGGAAGGAGTTTGAGCAGGAGTCGTCTAGAACGTAACATCGAGCGCTACACCCAGCATGTTGACCGAACGGTTTCTGAGCTCCGTAAGCGCCGGATCTCCGCGCGGGAAGAAGCTGTTACCCCAGCTGTTTCCGGTCGATTGAATGTGGCTGAACTCGACCTTCAGGGCTGTGTCACGGCGGAAGTCCCAGCGTGAGCCCACGGTGATGCTGCGCTGCGCCCCGTTGCGCGAAATCAGAAAACCCTCGAGTGCCGCGGTCTGATAGGGGCCAATGAAGGGGTCGGTGAATGTGGCCTGAGCGACAGCACGGTCTTGCGTCTGACGCGCGATGGTCACGTAAGGCATGATGTTGCCGAAGCGCCTGCCGAGCGTCAGGTGCCAGCCGTGGCCGCTATTCACGTAGCGGCTGGCCGTGCGTTTCGCGTATTCGCCGATCAGCAGCCACTCACTGTCATCCCACTGAAAACCGGCGGAGCTGAAGGTGGTGTAGCCATCGTTGCCAGAGAGTTTTGCGTTGACCTCGGGCGGCATCAGCGACTCGAGGACGGTGAAATTGTCATCGCCCCAGTGCAGCGTCAGTTGCGATTCGCCATGCCCTACGAAGACCGTCAGCTGCTCGGTGCTCAGGGTCAGGTTGACCCCCATCAGACGTGTCAGGCGCGCACTTCCGCTGCTGTAAATCGTGATTGAGCTCTGGCCCATATATGGGTGGATCTCAAGGTCGGCAGAACCCACGCGGGTTCGATACAGCAGGTCAATGCCGTTGAGGTCTGTGAATGGGTTGAGGCCATACACTTCTGCCGGCGGGCGTATCCACGGATTGGAGATGTTGATGTTGAGTGAATCGGACAGCATGAAAAAGGGAATGCGCATTCGGCCGAGGCGGACGGTGGCATCCTGCGAGATGCTGTGGCTCAGAAAGGCAAGGGTGGCTCGCGGGTCGTAATTCCCCCTCGGGTTCTCTCTGCTGACCAGCTGGAGGACGGCGGATGTGCTCGGCGAAAACACCATGTTTGCCTGCACGCCGAGCACGCTGTCGGGGGCAAAATCCGGATTGTCCGAGCCTGGCTGGTCGATCCCGAAGTTGGTGAAACGCAGGTCGGACTGACCTGTGAACACCATCCCCAGGGTGCCGAAACCCGATAGCTGAAGCCCAGGAAGCTCGGCGTGAGCGAAGGTCGCGGATAGCGTCAGCAGGAGTGCGGAACCGAGTGCCGCAAGGCGTCGGGTCATGGCGGGGTTTCCTTGGATGCGGGTGTCAGGAAGCGTGAGGCTTCCTCTGCAGGCAGTGGGCGCGAGAACAGGTAGCCCTGACCGAAGTCGCAGCCCATGCCGTTGAGCGTGGTGGCCTGCTCCCCGCTTTCAATGCACTCGGCGACGACACCGATGTTCAGGTCGTGGGCAAGTTCGATGCTGCGGCGGACGATGGCACGCAGGCGTGAGTCGTTTGTGATCGCGCCGACGAAGGAGCCGTCCAGCTTGATGAGGTCGCACGGGATCGTATGCAGGTAGCTGAGTGCCGAGAAACCGGTGCCGAAATCGTCGATCAGGACCTTGATGCCGGCGCTTCGCAGTTGGCGCAAGGTGTTGCTGGCCGGGCCGTCGGCGCGCGCGAGAATGCTCTCGGTGACCTCGAAGCGAATCCGCTCCGGTTCCAGCTTGCTGGCCTTGATGATGGCGATGAGTTCGTCTGCGAGATTGCTGCGCGAGAGCTGGCGTGCCGACAGGTTAACGCTTACCGGCGGAATCTGGTCACTGCCGGTTTGAACCTGCCAGCGGAGGATGTCTTCGCAGGTCCGGCGCAGGACGAGGAGGCCCAGTTCGTGGATCATGTCGAGCGCCTCCGCGAGCGGAATGAACTGCGAGGGTGGGATCATGCCGTGCACCGGATGCTCCCACCGCACCAGGGCTTCGAAACTGCTGATCCGGCGGTCCATCAGGCGCATGATCGGCTGGTAATGCACTGACAGCGTCCCGGCGGTCAGTGCGTTGCGCAGATCGGTTTCCAGTTGCAGCGTATTGAGCGCCAGCGCGTGCATCGAGGCGTGGAAGACCTTGATCGAGCAGTCGTCACTTTGTCTGGCGATCTGCAAGGCATTGTCGGCGTCGCGCAACAGGGCTTCGCCGTCGGTGCGCTCGTTGTCGCTCATGGCCAGGCCGATGCGGCACTTCGGATGCAGGGTGCGATCTGCGCCGGGGGCGTCGAAGCCGGGGAGTTCGACCATCGTTTTTGCAATCTCAAGCGCTTCCGTGCTGCCCTCCAGCCCGTTGAGCAACACTGCGAACTGATCCCCGCCAACCCTTGCCAGCAGGTCTCCTGCCCTGAGCAGGTCGTGCAGTCGATGGGCAACCTCGCGCAACAGGAGATCGCCGGTGGCGTGGCCATAGCTGTCATTGACCAGGTGGAAGCGCTCGAGGTTGATCGCGAGCACGGCGAAGCGGTAGCTCTCGTCGCGACGCTGCTGCCCCAAGGCAAGCCGAACATGCTCAATGAACAGGGCCCGATTGGGCAGGCCGGTGAGACCATCATGCAATGCATCGTGCATCAGCTGCTCTTCGGCCCGCTTGCGCAAATGTACGTCGCTGATCGATCCGGCCATGCGGATTGCCCGCCCGCTCGAGTCCCTCAGGGCTACGCCGCGGGTCATGATCCAGCGATAGCTGCCGTCGGGCTGGCGAATGCGATGCTCGAGCATGAACTGAGGGTTGTCGCCCCGCAGGTGGTCGATCATGCGCGCGCGGTATCCGGCGACTTCATCCGGATGCAGCCGGGATACGAAGGGTTCTGGATTGGTCGCCGCGTCATCTTCGGGGATGCCGATCAGTTCGCAGAAGCGCGGGGCGAAATAGGTGCGGTTGGTATTGATGTCCCAGTCCCACAGTCCGTCGTTTGCGCCGCGCATGGCCAGGGCGTATCGCTGCTCGCTCGTTTTCAGCCGCTCGGCCGCCTGTTGCAGTTCGGACACCCGCTGCTGCAGCGTGGAGGCCATGATGTTGAAATGCTTGGCGAGCCGCGCCAGCTCGTCGCCGCCATCGTCAGGGAGGCGATGATCGAGGTATCCGTCCGTAATGGCCTTGCTGCCGGCGAGCAGGCGGGCCAGCTTGTTGCTGAGCAGGTAGCCGATGCCCGACAGCAGGACGAAGGTGATGACGATTTCTACCAGTGCGATCAGGGCGCCTTGCTGGATGATCGACTGTCTCGCCTTCGCCAGAACCGATACCGATACGCCGAACTGAAGGAAGCCGACCTCGTTGCGGGCAAGCAGGAGTGGGCGCCGGACGTGAATCACCGGATGGTCGAGCATCTCGCCGATTCCAACGCCCGGGGCTGCAGTGGCCGGCGGCAGGAGACGCATTCCGGTCTGTCCCGCGCTCAGCAGTATCCTGCCGGTGGAGTCACCGATGCGGACGTAGATCAGCCCCTTGTCCGAGTCTGCCAGCAATTCGCCTAGCGTGTCCTGCAAAGGCCCGTAACTGGGCTGTTCACCGTACGCTGTCGCCATGGCGTGTAGCATGCTGGCGTTCTGGCTGACTAGTGTGTCGAGACTGGCGGTGGTGGCGTCATTCATCAGGCGCACGCTGTTTGCCAGCAACAGGCTCAACAGGACGACCTGAACCGCGGTGCTCGCAAGGAGCAGCCGGGTGCGTATCGAACTGTTTCGGAAAGGCATGCGCACGTAGTGTCCCCGGGGCCGCGTCTTCAGCGTTTCGCCAGGCGTCGGACAGCCGCCGATGCGTCGATTCGCCCTTCACGTGCAAACGCCTCGAGGTTGGATTCGATGCGATCGGGGTCGTAGAGATAGTTCACCATGATTCCCCAGGACTGCGACAGGCCCTTTGGCGCGGTGTCGGCGAGCCAGTTGAGACGTTCGATGCGGGCACCGTTGCCAAGGTGGAAGCGCGCGACGGGGTCTACCGGTTTATCACCGCGGCGTGCCTCGCACAGGTAGCGCGCGGCAAGGCGCAGCAGCGGGTCGCGCAGCGCGGCACAAAGAGGTTCGTTGCTGGCCCAGTCGCCACCGTCTTCGAGCAGCGCGCGCAGCACGGGCGCGTTCTCATCCTCTACCCCAGCGGCCGTGAGCCGTTTCCAGTCTGCTGCCGTGATTGCCTCGCCAAGCGCCTGGGGATTGCGGTTCACCCATTTGACCAGGCCGGGAACAGGCGACAGGGTGGCGAACTGTTGCAGCTTCGGAAAATCGCGCTGCAAGTCTTCCACCACGCGCTTGAGCAGGAAGTTGCCGAAAGAGACACCACGCAGGCCGGCCTGGGTCGCACTGATCGAATAGAAGATCGCGGTATTGGCTTTGCTGGCGTCGGCCAGCGGTGCGTTGATGTCGAGCAATTGCTGGACGTCGTCGGCGAGCCCTTCGGTGAGCGCGACCTGAACGAAGATCAGCGGCTCGAGCGGCATGCGTGGATGGAAAAATCCGTAACAGCGGCGGTCGGAGTCGAGCCGGTTCTTCAGGTCGAGCCACGACTTGATTTCATGAACCGCCTCGTATTCGACCAGTTTCTCGAGCAGCGCTGCGGGCGAGTTCCACGTGATGCGCGCGAGCTCAAGGAAGCCGACATCGAACCAGGCACCCAGACGGGCTTCGAGTTCGCGGTCGAGCGGTTTGAGCAGCGGGTTGTCAGGCAGGAAGCGCAGCAGGTCGGCGCGCAGGTCGACGAGAAACTTGACTCCCTGCGGGATGGCGTTGAACTGGGTCAGGATACGGATGCGACGCGAGCGCATGGCACCGCGCAGACGCGCTTCTGCCTCCCACTGATCCTTGCTGCCGACGGCTTTCTGGTAGGCCGCGTGGGCCTCCGCAATTGCCGTAGGATCGGGGCCGAAGTCGAGCGCGATCATGTGCAGCATGGCCATGCGGCCGCTGTCGTCCAGCTTGAGGTAGGTCTCGGCCAGCCGGGCGGCGCGTTGCCGGGTGGAGATCTCGCCGCCCAGTCCGGCGGCACACTCTTCAAGTTGCTGGCGAATGCGCTCGAGAACCTTCTCGGAGGGCTCGCGCGTCTTGCCGGTTGCCTGGGCAACCATTTCGCGCATTTTCGACAGGCTTTTCGATACCAGACTGGTCGCTGACATGACGTTCTCTTGTTCCGGCCGGGGTGTCTCTTGCAGGGATCATATCGCGTTCGCTTGATCGCTGTGTCTGCAGTTCCTCACGATTGGGCCGGTTTGCCTGCCCGTATATGGATCAGGAGTCCCGCGCCCAGCGCGATCATCGGCAGACACAACCATTGAGCAGTCGATATGCCAAGTGTGAGTGTACCGAAGATGCCCGGATCTGGCGTGCGGAAAAATTCGGCCAGGAAGCGCAGGCAGCCGTAGCCGATCAGGAAAACGGCAGACACCGCTCGCATGGGCCGTGGTTTTGCGGCGTAGAGCCACAGGATCACGAACAGCAGCAGGCCCTCGCCCGCGGCCTGGTAGAGCTGGCTCGGATGCCGCGGCAGCGCGTCGACCCAGGGAAAAACCATGCCCCACGCCCACTCGCCATCCATTGGCCGGCCCCAGAGTTCGCCATTGATGAAGTTGCCGATTCGACCTGCCGCCAGCCCGGTGGGGACGAGCGGTGCGATGAAGTCGGTGACCTGCCAGAAGCCCTTGCCGTGCTTGCGACCGTACACCAGCATGGCTACCAGGACGCCCAGGAAGCCCCCGTGAAAACTCATGCCGCCCTTCCACACCGCGAGAATCTCCGCGGGGTTGGCGAGGTAGTAGCCGGGCTGAAAGAAGACGACCTCGCCCAGGCGCCCCCCGATGATGACGCCGAGCACGCCGTAGAACAGAAGGTCGTCGATGGCCTGGGCGTTCCAGCCCAGCTCCGGGCGTCGCCGTGCATGAATTCGTCCCAGGGCCACGAACAGCACGAAGGATACGAGGTACATCAATCCGTACCAGCGCACGCTGAGGGGACCGAGAGAGAAGGCGATCGGGTCGAACTGGGGGTGGATGAGCATGGGCAGGGCTTATTCGAACTGGCGGCGGAAGTCTGAGAATTCTAGCTTGAGCGCATCGAGCTCTTCCCGCAGACGGCGAACCTCGTCCTCAAGTTCCGCAGACCGTCCTCGTGAGCTGCCGGCGCTCAGCGTTCCGGAGGCCTGGGCTTCGATGGCCGCCTGCAGCAGGGCGTCGCCGCCAAGCAGATGCATGTGACGGGTTTCCTTGGTGCCGGGGGCCCTGGGCAGGCTGGCCGCCATGGCCGGGTATTTCTCGGCCAGATGTTCCAGCGCGGCCTCGACGGTGGAAATGTCGTCGAAATGATGCAGGCGCTCGCAGCGCGTACGGACTTCGCCGGCCGTCTGTGCCCCGCGCAGCAACAGCGTGGCAAGGACCGCCTGTTCCGGCGGTGGCAGCGAGTGGCGCAGGCGGACCTGATGCTCGTACTTTGGCACTCTGGCGCTGGCCTGGTCGCGGCGCGTCACCAGGCGACGCTCCATGAGGCTGTCGATGGCGCGCTGCACCTCGGCCTCGCTCAGTGACATCACCGGCTCTCGTGCGGTGAGCTGGTTGCAGCCACTCAGCAGCGCATTGAGCGAAAGCGGATAGGCGTCGGGGGTCACGAAGGCCTTTTCAATCAGG
This sequence comes from Parazoarcus communis, assembly GCF_003111665.1. NCBI lineage: Bacteria > Pseudomonadati > Pseudomonadota > Betaproteobacteria > Rhodocyclales > Zoogloeaceae > Parazoarcus > Parazoarcus communis. Next base: position 2,180,607 of record NZ_CP022188.1, read on the forward strand.
ACTCCGAGGACGCGGATCTCGATCGGGTCAAGATCGAAGCCTGCTTCGGTTGCGGTCGGCGAGTTGTCCATGCGTGCTCCGTATAAGGCGGGAGGGGCGATCATAAAGGACGGGGGCAAGACGTGCTCGCCTGTCGTGCGTGCGAGCGCATGCTGATCGCCCGCAGGGCATGCCTCATGGCGGGGGCACGCCGCACCCGGCTATCATGCGGAATCTTCCCGCATGCGTGCCGTCGACTTGCGCCCAATTCTGCCGAAATCTGCCGCTTTGCTCCCGTTCGTGGTTCTGCTTGCCGGGCTTGTCCTGATGGTAAGCGAGCCCGCGGTGCTGGTGTCCCTGCGCCATGCGGTGTTCGATCACTACCAGCGCCTGCATCCGGCCGTGGCGCCGGCAGAGCCCGTGCAGGTGATCGACATCGACGATGAAAGCCTTGCGCGGATCGGGCAATGGCCATGGTCGCGCACGGTGCTCGCCAGGCTCACCCAGCGCCTGAGCGAAGCCGGAGCGAGCGTGATCGGCTTCGACGTGCTGTTTGCCGAGCCCGACCGCACGGCTTTGAGCGGTGACGACGGCCAGCTGCCCGCGCCGCGCACGACCGCATCCGACCAGGTTTTTGCCCACAGTCTCGGCAGTGTACCGAGCGTGCTCGGATTCGCGCTCGGGCCGCGCGGTGCGAGCACGTTGCCCGATGGCCGGCCGTCGCTCTTTGCGGGTGAGCGGCCCGGGGTGTTTGACGGGCTCCACCGCTTTTCCGGGGGGCTGTTTCCGCTGCCGGAACTCAGCCTGAGTGCTGGGCTGGGGGCGATCAACTTCGTTCCCGATGCCGATGGTGTGGTCCGACGCTTGCCGCTGGTGCTTGCCCTCGGCGATCGGCAGGTGCCGTCACTGGTCAGCGAGATGCTGCGTCTGGCGCAGGGCGCGTCGGGCTTTGTGCTGCGGGAGGATGCGCTCGCGGGGCGGCTGCTGCGCATCGGGCTGTTGCGGATCCCGGTGTCCGAGGCCGGGGAGTTCTGGATTCATTACGGCCAGTTGCGTCCCGACCGATATCTGCCTGCATGGAAGGTTCTTAATGGCGAGATCGATCTGGCGGCCTTGCGCGGGCGCCCTGTGCTGATCGGGGCCTCGGCGCAGGCATTGATGGATCTTCGCTTCAGCCCCCTGGGGGAGGTCGTGCCCGGCGTCGAAGTCCACGCCCAGTCGCTCGAGCAGGTACTGGCCGGGCACTGGCTTCAACGGCCTGCGAATGCGATGGCGATCGAAGTGCTGGCCCTTTGCGTGGTGGGGGGGCTGGTCGGTGGGCTTGCCCTCAAGGCGCGTGCGCTGATGTCCGCGACGATTACCGCGCTGCTGTTGCTTGCGCTTGCCTGGGGTGGTTGGCATGCGTATGCGGCACATGGGCTTCTGCTTGATCCGGCGGTCCCGGGATTGCTGATCGCGCTGATCTTCGTCAGTACCAGTGTGGCGCGCCACATCGCCACCGAGCGTCGCCAGCGCTGGGTGAGGCAGGCATTCGAGCGCTACGTGTCGCCCAACCTTGTCGACTACCTGGTTTCACACCCGGAAGAGCTCGAGCTCGGCGGTGTGCGACGGGTCTGCAGCTTCGTGTTCACCGATCTTGCCGATTACACCACGCTGGTGGAGAGCCATGATCCGGCGCAGGTGGTGAGCCTGATCAATGCCTATCTCGATGGCCTGATCCGGATTGCATTCGCGCACCAGGGCACACTCGACCGCATTGTGGGCGATGCCGTGGTCGTGATGTTTTCGGCACCCCTGGTGCAGGTCGATCACGCCGCACGCGCGCTTGCTTGCGCGGGCGAAATGCAGGCCTTTGCCAGTGAGTTTGCGCGCGCCCGCAGCGCGGAAGGTCTGGAGTGGGGGCAGACGCGAATCGGGGTGCATACCGGTGAAGTCATCGTGGGCAACTTCGGTGGCGCCACCATTTTCGATTATTCGGCGCTGGGCGACGCGGTCAATACGGCCTCTCGCCTTGAGGGGGCGAACAAGTACCTCGGCACCCTGGTCTGCGTTTCGCAGGCGACCCTCGACGAATGTCCTGCAGCGCATGCCCGGCCAGCGGCAAGGTTGGTGCTCAAGGGGCGCTCCGGCGCGACCGCAGTGAGCGAGCCGCTGTTTGCGGCATCGCCGGCCGATGGAGGGCGTGATGCCGAGTACGAGGCGGCCTATGCCTTGCTCGCAGTCGGTGCCGACGGCGCACTGGCCGCATTCGAACGTCTTTACCTGCAGCGCCCGGACGACCCGCTGGTTGCGCTTCATCTCGGGCGCTTGCGCAATGGTGAGCGTGGTGATCTGATTGTGCTGACGGAAAAGTGAGGCGCGTGGCCTGGACATGAACGCCTGCATGCCTGTCGGGCCTGCAAAGGGGCCAGAGGCTTGCTCCGAGGTGCTCAGCGGATGGTCAGTTCGACCCTGCGGTTTCTCGGTTCGGCGACGCCGTCGGCGGTCTGCAGAAGCGGATTGCGCTCGCCGTGAGAGGCGACTTCGACCGAAACCGCCGCGGTGATCTCCCTGGACAGCATGTCGCGCACCGCCCGTGCCCGGGTCAGCCCGAGGGCCTCGTTGGCGGCATCATCGCCGGCGCGGTCGGTGTGACCGACGATGGAGATGTCGGGTGCCGGCCGGGTACTCATGATCTTGCGGATATCGTTGATCTTCGCCTGCGACTCCGGCGTCAAGGCGACGCCGACGCCGTCGAAGTAGAGCACGAAGGTTTGCGGTGGCAAAGGCTGTGCGGCCATTGCCGCGCCGAAGTCGGACTGGATCCGGGCCGGATCCACGTCTATCGGGCTTGGGCCGTCTGCATTCAGGGCGAGGCCTGACCCGGCCTTGTCCAGGCTGGCGCTGCGACCTGCATGGGTGACGACGACACTGCCGGTGCGGCCGTCTTCCTGCTCCAGCAGGACAATATAGGCCTTGGGGGCGCAGCCGGTGGCCAGCAGGATACAGGCGAGGTTCAGGCCAATGCGGCGCAGCCGCAGTGCGCTTGAGTTCCTGGTGATGGATTCTGCTTTTGTCATTCGCCGGCCTTGACCACAAAACGGGTACCGCGCACGCCGATCGTGGCGGAGGGGGTTTCGATGCTCACAGCCTCCGGCTTGAGCTTCGCAATGACCCCGGAAATGAAGTGCAGCGTGCCGTGCAGCAGGCGCGCGGCGAGACGCAGCTCTTCTCGGGCAGGTTCGAAAAGATATGCGTCGATGCTGAGTTCGCTGTTGGGGCCAAGGGAAAGCATGGTGTTGTCCTTGAGCGTGAGGCCGACGCTGCCGTCCGCTGCCGTGCGAAGGTGGTCGCCGACCCGCACCGGGGTACCGGCTGCGACAGTAGCAGGTTGTCCCGCGCTCATCAGGACCACGGCGCCGGAGCTCGTCTTGACGTAGCCGACGACAGGGCCTTCGTCAGCCTGAACATTGAGACTGAGCAGGCAGAGCAGTGTCAGAAGGATATGGCCGAACGTTTTCAAGATGGCGCTCATAGCTTCAGGATAGGTACTGGTTTTACCGCTTATGGGTTTGCGGTGCAACATGCAGATGCTGAATTGTATGCCTTTCGTCATGAGCAGGATGTGCCCGCATGACGTGTCGTGTGCTGCCGTGAAATGCGGCGCTGAGCGGACGGTCATCCAGTCTTCATCCCGCGGTCACGCATCTGTCGTCTGCGACGGTCAGCATTCGCGCTCATGGACGCGCCGCTCTCCCTCCAGCATCTTGCCCACGCCGCACGCCAGTTGCGTATTGCGGTCGTGACCGAAACCTACCCGCCCGAAGTCAATGGGGTGGCGATGACGACAGGCCGGGTGGTCGATGGCCTCCTTCGTCTTGGGCATCGCGTGCAACTGGTCCGGCCCCGCCAGGGTGTCGGCGACCATGCAGTAAGCGGCGAGGGCTTTGAGGAGGTGTTGTCGCGAGGCTTGCCGATTCCCAGATACAACCACCTCAAGATGGGGCTCCCAGCCCGCAGCGCCTTGCTGCGCATGTGGTCGCTGCGGCGACCGGACGTGGTCCAGGTGGTCACGGAAGGTCCGCTGGGGTGGTCGGCGGTCGCGGCCGCGCGCAAGCTCCGGCTGCCGGTGATTACCGAGTTTCACACCAACTTCCACAGTTATAGCCGCTATTACGGCATGGGCTGGCTGAAGCAGCCGGTCGAGGCCTACCTGCGACGTTTCCACAACAAGGGAGAGCGTTGCCTGGCCCCGACGGCAGAGCTGGCCGGACAGTTGATGAATCGCGGCATCCGTCGTGTGGATGTCGTGGCGCGCGGGGTCGACACCCGCCTTTTTGCGCCTCTGCGCCGCGATCCCGCATTGCGGGCTGCGTGGGGGGCGAGCGATACGACGCTGGTGCTGGTCGTGGTGGGGCGGGTTGCGCCAGAAAAGAACCTCGGGCTGGCCGTGCGTGCATTCGAGGCACTGCGCGGCAGCGTGTCCGATGTGCGCCTGCTGTTCGTGGGCGACGGCCCGGCGCGCGCCGGGCTGCAGTCGGGGGATGATGGCCTGGTGTTTGCGGGCATGCGGACCGGCGAGGATCTGGCGGCCCACTATGCATCGGCCGACCTGTTCCTGATGCCGAGCGTGACGGAGACTTTCGGCAACGTGACGACCGAAGCGCTCGCCAGCGGCTTGCCGGTCATCGGTTTCGACTATGCCGCTGCGGCCGAGCGCGTGCAGACGGGGCATAATGGCTGGCTGGCCGCGCTGGGCGACGAGCCGGCTTTTGTGGAAGCGGTGCTCCGGGTTGCTGGCGATGGGGGGCTTCGGCGGCGCCTGGCGGCGAACGCACGCGCGAGCGTGATCGATGCGGACTGGGGCGCGATCGCGTGCCAGCTGGCAGCGGTCATGGAAGAGGTGGTGGTGGCGCATGAGGCACGCATGGCGCCTGATGCGAAGGTTGCCGGTCTGGCTGGCTGATCACCGCTCGCGGAGTGCTGCTGTGCCCGCTTTCCGGGGGGCAGCCTATAATTGTGGTCTTTACTCAATTACAGGCTTGCCATGTCCATCCTCGTCTGCGGTTCGATGGCTTACGACACCATCATGGTGTTTCATGACCGTTTCAAGAACCACATCCTGCCCGAGCAGATCCACATCCTGAACGTGTCCTTCCTGGTGCCGGATCTGCGTCGCGAGTTCGGTGGCTGTGCCGGCAATATCGCTTACAACCTCCGCCTGCTCGGTGACGATCCGCTGATCATGGCCACGGTTGGCGACGATGTGGCGGCCTATCGGCAGCGCCTCGAGTCGCTCGGAATGCGACAGGATCACGTGCTCCACGTGCCGGGTACCTATACCGCGCAGGCCTTCATTACCACCGACACCGACGACAACCAGATCACCGCCTTCCATCCCGGCGCGATGATGCACTCGCACCTCAACCGGGTGCAGGATGCCACGGACGCGACGCTGGGCATTGTGGCGCCTGACGGCCGTGACGGCATGCTGCGTCACGTCAATGGGTTCGCCGAGGCGGGTGTGCCCTTCATCTTCGATCCCGGCCAGGCCTTGCCCATCCTTTCCGGCGACGAGTTGCTGCATTGTCTGAAACTGGCGCGCTATTGCACGGTCAACGACTATGAGGCCCGCCTGATGTGTGACAAGACCGGGCGCACGCTCGAGCAGCTTGCCGCCGAGGTGGATGCACTGGTGGTGACCCTGGGTGCGGACGGTTCGGAGATTCATGCCGGCGGCGAGTGCATCCGGATTCCGGTGGTCAAGGTGAATGACATTGTGGATCCCACCGGGTGCGGCGATGCCTATCGCGCAGGGCTGCTCTATGGCTTGTCCCAGGGCTGGGCCTGGAGCCGGACGGGACGTCTTGCCGCGGTCATGGGCGCGATCAAGATCGGTCATCGCGGGGGGCAGAACCACAGCCCGTCGCGCAATGAAATTGCCGCGATGTACAAGGCGGCTTTTGGAGAGACTTTATGGACTTGACCAACGGAAGGAAGCTGCGTGCGGTCTGCGGCGCACTGCTCGCAGGGCTGCTGATTACTGGCTGCGCGTCGGGGCTCGGCGGCGGGACGTATTCCCGCGGCGAAGCGCGGCGCACCATGGTCGTGCAGTTCGGCTCTGTGGAGTCGGTGCGCGCCGTGCAGCTTGAGGGCACCAAGAGCCCGGTCGGCACCGTGGCGGGTGCTGCGGTGGGCGGCATTGCCGGCAGCTCGGTCGGTGGCGGCCGGGGTGCCTCGATCGCAACCGTCCTCGGCGCGGTGGCCGGCGGTCTGGCCGGTTCTGCGCTCGAGGAAGGCGTGACGCGCGAACAAGGCGTGGAAGTGACGGTGCGTCTCGATAACGGCCAGTACCTTGCCGTTGTGCAGGAAGACCAGGGCGAGAACTTCATGCCCGGTCAGCGCGTGCGCATCCTGCGTGATGGCGGGACGACCCGGGTAACCCGCTGACCTTGCCCGCGGCGGTTCAGCCGAGAAGCACCAGCGCCCAGACCGCTGCGAGGTTGACCAGTGCGATGAGGACGGCGGCGCTGCCAATGTCCTTTGCCCGCTTTGCGAGCTGGTGACGCTCCAGAGACACCCGGTCCACGGTTGCTTCGATCGCCGAATTCAGCAGCTCTACCACCAGCACCAGCAAGGTGCTGCCAATGAGCAGCGCTTTGCCGATGCCATTCGTGGGCACGAAGAATGCGGCCGGAATCAGGATGGCTGCCAGCAGGCACTCCTGGCGAAAGGCGTCTTCATGCAGGATCGCGGCGCGCAGGCCTGCGAGTGAATAGCGCAGTGCGTTCCAGATTCGGATCAGGCCGGTCTTGCCCTTGAAGGGGCTTTCGGCGTGCGGTGTGTTTTCAGGGGCGCTCATGGTCTCGCTTCGGGAAGCATCGGGGGCGATGGCAGTGTGGCACGGCGTGATGACTGCGCCGTGACTTGGTCAAGCGGCGTCGCCGGGATCAGGGATAGAAGACATACACGCGGTAGCCCGTCGGTGCGACCGCCGTCACGTCGAAGGCCAGCCTCACCACGGCGTCGCCGCGCGGCGCAAACCCGGCTTCGATGCGGCCGCTGGCGACCCATTCAGCCGGGCTGAACACCTTGCGCACCAGTGCCGAGTCATTCGCGTCGGTGAGGGTGAGTTCAAGATGTGGCCAGGCCTGCAGGAAGTCGGCCCGGTTCTTCACCGTCGCATGCAGCACGAAGCGGCCGGGGCGGCCGGGTTCGGATTGCAGGTCTGAGGTGTCGATCGAGATCTGTGCTGCTTCGCGTGGCAGGGGCATTGTGCAGCCGAGGCGCTCGCAGGCCGTGACCAGCAGTGGTCTCAGCCCGGGGAGCGCGCGTGCCAGGTCCTGTCGAAACAGGTAGATCGCCTGCACTGCGAGGATGCCCGCAAGCAAGCCGACAGCCAGCCCCCAAAGTGTTCGCCTGAGGCCGCTTGCCTGCGGCGGCTTGCCATAAATTGCGTCGAGGTGCTGGTTGTCGAGCGCAGGGGTGTCCGGCACGTCCGGATCGGTGTCGACTTCGTTGTCGACACGATGGCGCTCGAACTCGGTGAGCGGGACGTGCTCATCGAGATCCGGCTGTTTGGTGAGGGGGGCATCGGGGTGTTCCGACATTCCGGGTTCGACGCGAGTGTCGGCGCTCGAGCGGCGCTCGGCACGAATCACATCGGGAAGCGTGAAAGCGGTGGCGGGGGGCTCGATGCCAGATGTGACGCCTGTTTCCGGGGTTTCCGCCCAATCGACGTTCGAGCCCGGTTTGTGCTCATCGCCGTCGGAATGAGGTTCAAGCGCTGGAAAGGCAGCCATGCCTGGGCCGGATGTTGCACGGGGCTCGTCCGCGTGCGGCGGCAGTTGCAGGCTGTTGCTGTCGGGTTCGAAGAAGCTCGAGAAGTCGATCTCGTCGAGGCGCGGCTCAGCGCGCTCCTGCGGCCGGGGGGGCTGGTCCGCACCAACGATGTCGTCAGGGATATCGAAATCGAGGTTGCTGAGCAAAGCCGGATCGCTCCACGGCGATGCCTCGGCGGGCTGTGTGTCGGGCGTCCCGGCGCGGATCCCGGTGCCCGCATCGTCGCCGGCTGAGTCATCCGGGGCCGTTCCCGACTCGCTTGTGAATGGCTCGTCTACGGTCGCGGGCTCGGCGTCTTCTGGCGGAAGCTCGACGGGTTCGGGATTCGCGCTCGCAGGCGCGAGCGTTTCCGGCTCGTCCGCTGTGGGGTGCTCAGCTTCTGCTGCGGGCGCATGGGGCGTCGGCGTGAACGGCGGCTCGTCTTCAGTTGCCGCTTCTGCAGCGGGTGCCGGCTGGGGCGCGCCGGGGTCTGCGATGAGTTGGTCAAGCGAGTTGAACGGGTTGAAGCAGTGTCCGCATCGCACTTCGCCGTGGCGCGCGCGCAGTTGCTCGGCACGCAGCCGGAAAACGGTCTGGCACGCCGGGCAGCGGGTCAGCATCATCGTCGGGCGCTTAGCGCCGGCCTTCCAGTCTGACCCAGCCATCGCTGGTGGCGCCTACCTCAAGGGCGATGTACGGTGCCCAGGCGTCGATGACCTGCTCTGACTGTTGCTCAAGTACACCCGACAGCGCAACCCGGCCGCCCGGCGCGACCCGCGCCGCGATGGCGGGCGCGAGGACGCACAGGGGGTTGGTCAGGATATTGGCGACGACGATGTCGAAGGTTTCACTCAGGGCGATGCCGGAGTGCTGCAGCCGCATGGCGACCGCATTGCGCTGCGCGTTGTCGCGAGCAGCCTCGACCGCCTTTTCGTCAATGTCTACGCCCAGTACGTCCGCTGCGCCCAGCCGAACGGCGGCGATGCCGAGGATGCCTGAACCACAACCATAGTCGAGTACGGACTGCCCGGGCTGTACTGCATCGCACAGCCACTCGAGGCAGAGCCGGGTCGTCGGGTGTGAGCCCGTGCCGAAGGCCATGCCAGGATCGAGCTCGATGTTGATTGCGTCGGTGTCCGGTGCGGTGTGCCAGGAAGGGACGATCCACAGGCGCTCGGTGATCCGGATCGGGTCGAACTGGCTCTGGGTCAGCTGCACCCAGTTCTGCTCTTCCACGGCTTCCGTCGTATAGGGTGGAACGGCGTCCAGTCCGACGGCCTTCGATGCTTCGGCGAGCACGGTCTCGAACGCGGCATCGCGGTCGAACAGGGCAATCACCCGGCTGTGATCCCACAAGCTGGTGGGCAGGTGTCCGGGTTCGCCGAACTGGGGCGTCTCAGCCTCAGTGCCGGCATCCGCGTCCTCGATGGAAACCGACAGGGCGCCGGCCTCCATCAGGGCGTCGGAGAGTGCTTCTGCCTTGTTGGCATCTGCCTGCAGGGTAACCGAGGTCCACATTGTTTATGTCGTGCTCAGCTGGATTTGACTTCGCCACGGTCGGCGAGTTTGTGCTCAAGGTAATGGATGCTGGTGCCGCCTTCGACGAAGCGTGCATCGAGCATCAGTTCCTGGTGCAGCGCGATATTGGTCTTGATGCCGCCGACCGCCATCTCCGACAGCGCGATACGCATGCGGCGAATCGCCTGCTCGCGGGTGTCGCCGTATGAGATCAGCTTGCCGATCATCGAGTCGTAGTGCGAGGGAACGGTGTAGCCGTTGTAGACATGCGAATCGACGCGGATGCCGGGGCCGCCGGGGGTGTGCCAGTTCGTGATCTTGCCCGGCGAAGGGGTGAACTTGAACGGGTCTTCGGCGTTGATGCGGCATTCGATCGAGTGGCCGCGGAACTCGATGTCACGCTGACGGAACCAGAGTTTCTCGCCGGCAGCGACACGGATCTGGGCCTGCACGATATCCACGCCGGTAATCATCTCGGTGACCGGATGCTCGACCTGGACGCGGGTGTTCATCTCGATGAAGTAGAACTCGCCGTTCTCGTACAGGAACTCGAACGTGCCGGCGCCGCGATAGCCGATCTTGCGGCAGGCTTCGGCGCAACGCTCGCCGATCTTGGCGATCAGCTTGCGATCGATGCCCGGCGCCGGTGCTTCTTCGATCACCTTCTGGTGACGGCGCTGCATCGAGCAGTCGCGCTCACCCAGGTAGACCGCATTACCGTGCTGGTCAGCCATGATCTGGATTTCCACATGGCGCGGGTTCTCGAGGAACTTCTCCATGTAGACCACCGGGTTGCTGAACGCAGCCTGGGCTTCGGCGCGCGTCGTCGTGACCGCGTTGAGCAGTGCCGCCTCGGTATGCACGACGCGCATGCCGCGACCGCCGCCGCCGCCCGCAGCCTTGATGATGACCGGGTAGCCGACCGCACGGCCGATCTTGACGATTTCCTTGGGGTCTTCCGGCAGCGCACCGTCCGAGCCGGGAACGCACGGTACGCCAGCGACCTTCATCGCATCCTTGGCAGAGACCTTGTCGCCCATCAGGCGGATGGTCTCCGGGCGTGGGCCGATGAAGACAAAGCCCGACTGCTCGACGCGTTCGGCAAAGTCGGCGTTCTCGGACAGGAAGCCATAGCCGGGGTGGATGGCTTCGGAGTCGGTGACTTCCGCTGCGGAGATGATGGCCGGCACGTTGAGGTAGCTCAGGCCGGACGGCGCCGGGCCGATGCAGACCGATTCGTCCGCCAGCTTGACGTACTTGGCTTCGGTGTCGGCCTCGGAGTGGACTGCGACGGTCTTGACGCCGAGTTCGCGGCAGGCGCGCAGCACCCGCAGTGCGATCTCGCCGCGGTTCGCGATCAGGATCTTCTCGAACATGGCGTTCAGCCGATCACGAACAGGGGCTGGCCGTACTCGACCGGCTGGCCGTTCTCGACCAGCACCGCCTTGACGGTGCCGCTCACTTCACACTCGATCTCGTTCATCAGCTTCATCGCTTCGATGATGCACAGACGGTCGCCTTCATTGATGCTCTGACCGACCTCAGCCAGGGGCTTGGCGCCGGGGGCCGATGCGCGGTAGAAAGTGCCGACCATCGGCGACTTGATCACGTGGCCATCGGGCAGGGCGTCTGCGTCCGGTTCGCTTGCGACCGCGACAGCCACAGGGGCTGCGGCTGCGGCCTGGGTCGGCGCCTGCATGTAGGCGACCTGTGGGGCGGCTGCGAGGTGCTTTGCGATACGCACCTTTTCCTCGCCCTCGGTGACTTCGAGTTCCGAAATGCCCGATTCCTGGACGAGGTCGATCAGTTTCTTGAGCTTGCGCAGATCCATGCTGTTCTCCGTACGTAACGACGCCGCGGCTGGCGGACGCCGTCGTGGATGGCTAGTTGTTGTGTTCCCGCAGACGGGTGAGTGCGAATTCGAGTGCGGCGAGGTAGCCGTAGGCGCCCAGGCCGCAGACGACTCCGACTGCCCGGTCCGAAAAATACGAGTGCTGGCGGAACGGTTCGCGAGCGTGGACGTTGGATAGATGAACTTCCACGTAGGGAATCTGTACCGCAGCCAGTGCGTCGCGCAGTGCGACACTGGTGTGTGTGTAAGCGGCCGGGTTGATGACGATGAAGGCGACGCCTTCGCTTGCCGCAGCCTGCACCCGGTCGATCAGCTGACCTTCGTGATTGCTCTGGAAGGATTCGAGCAGTACGCCGTCCGCACGAGCGCGCGACTCCATGGCTGCATGGATGTCGGACAGGGTGGTTTTGCCGTAGATATCGGGTTCGCGACTGCCGAGCAGGTTCAGATTCGGACCATGAAGGACCAGTATTCGAGCTTGCGGCGGCGGGGGCGATTCGGCTTTTTGGCTGCGTTTTGAGCGCGTCATGGCGGCAAGTTTGCCGTAATTGACGACAACTTGTCCAGCGCGGTCTGCGCCGGATCAGGACTCGTCGTCGATCAGGGGACGGATTTTGCGCTCGAGTTCGTCCTGATTCAAGGTCCCGACTTTGATATGGCGCGCGACGCCCTTGCGGTCGATGATCACCGTGAATGGCAAGCCCTGTGCTGCGTTGCCGAATCCTGGGCCCAGTGCCAGCACGTCTGCCGAGGCGATCAGCAGCGGGTAGGGCACATCAAATTCGGCCTTGAAGGCCTTCACCTTGTCGAGCGCGTCGATACTGAGTCCGACGAACTGCACTGGCGCATCACTGAAGTCGCGGCTGGCTGCCGAGAAGTCCGGGATTTCCCGGCGGCAGGGTGGGCACCAGGTTGCCCAGAAGTTGGCCACGATGACCTTGCCGCGCCACTGCGCCAGCGCTTGCATGTGACCGTCGGTGTCGGGGAGCGCCAGCGCCAGCAGCGCTTCGGTGGCGCTGGCGGTGGCGGCCGTCGTGCTGGCGGTCTCGGTCGTGTCGCCGATTCGACTGGTGAAGTAGCCTGCGGTACCGGCAATGCCTGCAACGACAGCGATCAGGGCGTACTGGATGTATCTGTTCATGGCCTTATTCTGCAGCGGCAGCGTTGTTCAGGAGGGCTTCGACCTGCGCCAGCCGGGCGCGTTCCTGGTGCGGGCGGCGACCGTTGCGCTCGGCGCCGGCGCCGTAGACTGAGAGCCTGACCGGCACGTCGTCCCAGTCGAGGATGAGAACGACTTCTGGCGCACCGGGGGCGGGGCGCCGCGGTTCGCGGTGCTCGTAGGCGAGGTCCTGGTTGAGGAAGAAGATCTCGACTTCCTTTGCGCTCTCGGGGTAGAGCTCGATTTCCAGTTCGGAGTAGCGGCCTGCGGTGCCGTCCAGGGCGCCGCCGGTCAGATAGGGGCGGAACTCAGCCAGCAACTGCATGATCTCCACCGCTGCCGAGCGCATCGCTACAAGTCGCTCGGCCTGCTCATCGTCCTGATACAGCGCCTGCCAGATGCGCAGTTCGGCCTCGATCTCCGCGTTGTTCGGGAGCGACTCGGAAACGCTTGCGCCGAGCTGCTTGGCAGCCTTGCGCTTGGCGAAGCCGTAGTCGCTGATCCCGTCCTCGGCCATCATGCGGGCAGCCAGTGCGGCGATTTCTCGGCGCAGGGTGCCGATTTTCGGGAAGTTGGCGTTTGCTGGCATGGATGCTGTGGGCTCGGTGCCATCGGGTAGAATGCGGCCCATTCTACACGGGCGGGTTTCATTCGTTTCGCGCTCTTCCGGAGTCTTCATGCATATCCATATTCTCGGCATCTGCGGCACCTTCATGGGTGGGGTGGCGCTGCTGGCCCGTGCCGCCGGTCATCGGGTCACCGGTTGCGATGCCAACGTCTATCCGCCGATGAGCACTCAGCTCGAAGAGCAGGGCATTGAACTCACCGAGGGCTTTGATCCGGCGCAACTCGCGCTCGAACCTGACGTGTTCGTGGTCGGTAACGCCATTTCGCGCGGCAATCCGCTGCTTGAGGCGATTCTCGATCGTGGCCTGCCCTATGTGTCGGGGCCGCAGTGGCTGGCAGAGCATGTGCTCGCGGGGCGCTGGGTGCTCGGTGTGGCGGGTACGCATGGGAAGACGACCACGACCTCGCTGCTGGCATGGATCCTCGAGGATGCCGGGCTCAACCCCGGCTTTCTGGTCGGCGGGGTGCCGCAGAACTTCGGGCTGTCAGCGCGGCTGACCGAATCGCCCTTCTTCGTGATCGAGGCTGACGAATACGACACCGCCTTTTGCGACAAGCGTTCCAAGTTTGTGCACTACCGCCCGCGGACCGTGATCCTCAACAATCTCGAGTTCGATCACGCTGACATCTTTGCCGATCTGCCTGCGATCGAAACGCAGTTTCATCACCTGGTCCGCACACTGCCGGCAAGCGGCCGGATCATTGCCAATGGCGCTGAGGCGGCACTGCACAGGGTGATCGAACGTGGTTGCTGGTCGGAGCTTGAATGGTTCAATACCGCAGAGGGCTGGTCTGCGGGTGTCGGCGCGTCCGACGCCGAGGCAGTGTTCTCGCTGGCAGGGCGCGAGCTCGGGCGGGTTGAACTGCCTCTGGCGGGCAGCCACAACCGCGACAACGCCCTTGCGGCCATAGCCGCGGCCCGCCATGTCGGGGTGACGCCGGCGCAGTCAATCGCCAGTCTGGCGAAGTTTGCGGGCATCAAGCGTCGGCTCGAGGTTCGTGGTGTGGTGGAAGGCGTCACCGTGTATGACGACTTTGCGCATCATCCGACGGCGATCGCGCTGACCGTCGAAGGCCTGCGGCGGCGTCACCCCGAAGGGCGCATTCTCGCCGTCCTTGAGCCGCGCTCGAACACGATGAAGCTGGGGGTGATGAAGGATCAGTTGCCGCGCAGCCTGGCGCATGCTGACCGTGTGTTCTGCTATACCAAGGGCCTGGGCTGGGATGCCGCCGGCGCCCTGGCGCCGCTGGGCGAAGTGGCGGCCTGTCACGAGGACCTGGATGCACTGGTGGCTGAAGTGGTGCGTGCAGCACAGCCCGGTGACCACGTGCTGGTCATGAGCAATGGCGGATTTGGTGGTGTGCACCAGAAGTTGCTCACAGGGCTTGCGCGCGATTGATATGCGCAGGCGGCTGGACGACTCCGGCGGAGCCGTCCAGTGTGTGGCGACTGTTTATTGCGGTTTCTGTTTGCTGCCCGCGGGCGCGTCCAGACGGCGAGCCTCGTCGTCGCTGATGTAGTCGAACACCCGCACAACCTTGCGCACGCCCTGGCTGGTGCTCGCGATGGCGCTGGCCGCGTCGGCCTCGCTGCGTTTCACGAGGCCCATCAGGAAGACGACGTTGGCTTCGGTGACGACCTTGACGTGGTTGGCCGAGAAGCTCTGGCCATCCACGAACCGTGCCTTAACGTTGGAGGTGATGAGGCTGTCGTTGGCTCGAGCGCTCATTGACGACGCCGGGCCGATCGCGAGTTCGTTGATGATGCCGCGCACGTTCTCCACGCCAGCGATGATGCGCTCGGCTTCCGCACGTACGGTTTCGTTCTGCACCTCTCCGGTGAGCAGTACGTTGCGGTTGTAGGACGTGACATTGATGTGGTTGATGGTGCCGAACTGCTCGCGCAGGCGGCTGGCTGCCTTCCACTCGATGCCTTCGTCTTCTACGTAGACACCGGAGCTGCGACGGTCGGCGATCATCATGGCGCCGGCGCCGACGCCGGTGGCCACCACCGGGAAGCAGCCTTGCAGCAAGGGCAGGGTGCCGGCGGCGCAAAGGCCGAGAAGCAGTTTGCGGCGGGTACGGGATGGGTTCATCAGTCTTCCACTCCTAATAGCAGACAATCGATGCCGTCGCACAGGCAGTGCAGGACGAGCAGGTGGACTTCCTGGATGCGTGCGGTGCGATCGGCCGGCACGCAGAGGTGAATGTCGTCGTCACCGAGCAGGTCGGCAATCGAGCCGCCGCCCTTGCCTGTCAGCGCGATGACGCGCATTTCGCGTTCATGTGCGGCGTTGATGGCATCGATGACGTTCGGCGAATTGCCGCTGGTCGAAATCGCCAGCAGAACGTCGCCCGGCTGCCCCAGTGCGCGAACCTGCTTGGAAAAAATCTGTACGAAGTCGTAATCGTTACCGATCGAGGTCAGGGTCGAGCTGTCGGTGGTCAGTGCTACCGCTGCCAATGGCGGGCGCTCCATCTCGAAACGGTTGACCAGCTCGGCGGCGAAGTGTTGGGCATCCGCTGCCGATCCGCCGTTGCCGCAGGCGAGGATCTTGCCGTTGTTGATCAGGCAGCCGGTCATGGCCTCCACGGCCTGCGCAATGGGTGCAGCCATCCACTCGATCGAGGCGAGCTTGGTTTGCGCGCTGTCCTCGAAGTGGCGGGAAATTCTGTCAATCAGGTCCATGTCTCGATCGGGGTCATGCCTTGGGGGTTGAAGTCTAGCACGCACGTTCGGGTGCCGACTGCTGCCTAGCATGGCGGGAAACGCGCCTTTGTGCACCTGCTTTTACATGGGCTTACCGCGCGCCTGGGTCAGTCTGCGTCGAAGGCCGCCCTGATCCAGTCGAGGTGGTTGGCGTCGGGGGCGTCGAACAGGATGGCGTCAAAGCGGCACGGGCGGTTGGCATGGCTGCGGCCGCCTCCGCTCAGCCACCAGCGTGCGGCATGCACGATGCGCCTTTGCTTCTCCGCAGTAATGCTCGCTGCGGCGCCGCCGAAGCGTGAGTTGCCGCGCAGGCGCACTTCGACGAAGACAAGCGTGTTGCGCTCGAGTCCGATCAGGTCGACCTCGCCGCCGCGGCAGCGCACGTTGCGCGCGAGGATCTGCAGGCCGTTGCGTTCGAGGTGTGCTGCTGCGAGATCTTCGGCAATTTGCCCGCGCGCTTGCGCCGGAGTCGTCCGCGCACCGACAATCGATGTCCTGCCCCCTTCTGCTGACTTCTTCATGACCGACTCTTCTGCAAGGCTCCTGTCCAGGACGCCGTCATTATATGTAGTGGCGACCCCGCTGGGAAATCTGAGTGACATATCTGCGCGGGCTCAGGGCATCCTGGCGGCGGTCGATGTCATTGCGGCCGAGGACACGCGCCACAGCCAGCGTTTGATGGAGGCGTGCGGCGTCCGTACCCGGTTGGTTGCCCTGCATCAGCACAACGAGCAGCGCGCGGCCGGGCAGTTGGTGGAGTGGCTGGCGGCCGGGCAGCATGTGGCGCTCATCACCGATGCGGGCACGCCTGCGGTGTCGGATCCGGGGGCAAAGGCAGTGGCCCGGGTGCGGGAGGCGGGGTATCCGGTGGTGCCGGTGCCGGGGGCCTGTGCCGCAATCGCGGCGCTGTCGGTGTCCGGGTTTGCGGAGGGCGGTTTTCGCTTCGTCGGTTTCCTGTCGCCCAAATCGGGCGCCCGGCGCGCATCAATGGCGGCGCTGGTGGAAGATCGCGATGCGCTGGTGTTCTACGAGGCGCCCCATCGGGTGCTTGAGTGTGTCACCGACATGGCCGCAGTGTTCGGGCCTGCACGCGAGATTCTGGTGGCGCGTGAAATGACGAAGCTGCACGAGGAGATCGTGCGCATGCCGCTGGGCGAGGCCGTCGCCTGGTTCGAGGCGGACAGCAACCGGGTGCGCGGCGAGTTCGTGCTGGTGGTCGATGGCGCGCCTGAGCAGGAGGGCCTGGGGGTGGAGGCCGAGCGCGTGCTCGACCTGCTGCTTGGCGAATTGCCGGTCAAGACGGCGGCGCGGATCGCAGCCGAGATCACCGGCGCACCGAAGAATGCGCTTTATGCACGGGCGCTGGCACTCAAGGACGCCGGCTGAGGCTCTGCCCGCTTATAATCCTCACAAACGATCACAGAGCGAAGCGATGCACACGATTACCCTGACCCGCCCGGATGACTGGCATCTGCATGTCCGCGA
Organism: Parazoarcus communis; assembly: GCF_003111665.1. NCBI lineage: Bacteria > Pseudomonadati > Pseudomonadota > Betaproteobacteria > Rhodocyclales > Zoogloeaceae > Parazoarcus > Parazoarcus communis. The sequence continues at coordinate 2,197,737 of NZ_CP022188.1, forward strand.
CGGCGATGCACTTGCCACCGTCGTGCCGCACACTGCGCAACGCTTCGGCCGCGCACTGATCATGCCCAATCTGCGTCCGCCGGTGACAACGACGGAGCAGGCGCTGGCCTATCGTGAGCGCATTCTGGCTGCAGTGCCGCAAGGTGTGCGTTTCGAGCCCCTGATGAGCCTGTATCTCACCGACAACATGCCGCCAGACGAGATCGACAGGGCCAAGGCCAGTGGTGCGATCGTGGCGGCCAAGCTCTATCCGGCGGGTGCGACCACCAACTCCGATGCCGGCGTGACGTCGATCGACAAGGTTTATTCGGTACTCGAGCGCATGGAAGCGTGCGGCATGGTGTTGTGCGTGCATGGCGAGGTGACTGCCGGCGATGTCGATGTCTTCGATCGCGAGCGGGTTTTCATCGAGCGCGTCCTGTCGCCGGTGGTGCGGCGTTTCCCCGGGTTGAAGGTGGTGTTCGAGCACATCACGACGGCCGAGGCTGCGCAGTTCGTGCGTGCAGCCGGGGCGCATGTCGGCGCGACCGTGACCGCACATCACCTGTTGCTCAACCGGAACGCCATCTTTGCCGGCGGCATCCGTCCGCATCACTATTGTCTTCCGATACTCAAGCGCGAAACGCATCGTCAGGCGCTTGTCGAGGCGGTGACTTCAGGTAATCCGCGCTTTTTCCTCGGCACCGACTCCGCGCCGCACGCGCGCAGTGCCAAGGAGTCGGCGTGTGGGTGCGCCGGCTGTTACACGGCTCATGCGGGCATCGAACTGTACGCGGAAGTCTTTGAGGCTGCCGGTGCGCTCGATCGGCTCGAGGCTTTCGCGAGTCTGAATGGGCCTGCGTTCTACGGCCTCAAGCCGAACCCCGAGCGCATCACCCTGCAGCGCGAGACCTGGCAGGTGCCTGAGTCCTATGGCTATCTTGGTGCGGACCCGCTGGTTCCGCTGCGCGCGGGCGAGTCCGTGGCGTGGAAGCTGGTGCCCTGAGGAGGTCTGGCCCGATGTCCTTCCCACGTCTGCGCTGCATTGCCCTGCTTGCCTTGGCTCCCTTGTTGGCGGCTTGCGAGAACAGTGCCGTTGCCTATTCGATCGAAGGCAAGGAGCACGCGCTGACCTTGTTGCGCGAGCAGCCCTATTTCTGGAGCGACGAGGTCACGCAGTACATCGTTGCGGCGCGTCTGCCGCAATGCCAGAAGAAGGTGCGCATTCATCCCGGGCGTACCACGATGGCCGATATCGAAGTCTTCGATGCGGGTTACCAGATGTGGGCGCTCCATCAGGGCGCCCGGTGGTATCTGGCCAGCACGGAGTCGTGCCAGGTGCAGGATTGGGACAACGCCGGCGATGCGCCGCCCGGTGCGCTCGTGGGGCGCTTCCGCCTGAAGGATGGCGCGCCTGAGTTCGAGGCTGTACCCGTACCCTCCGCTGGAGGGTGAGGCGGCTGCGGGCTTACGGCTTTCGTCGTAATTTGCCTGCTGCTTGCCGGTGCGCCGGACCTGCCGGGGGTTGTCGGGCAGCTTGTTTTGCCGATGGCGCGCCCGAGGCGGGGTGTTCACGTATAATCCGCCCGGGAAGTTCGCCAGGCAGTCGCTGTGCACCTTCGGGTGTGTGGAGGAAAGTCCGGGCCCCGCAGAGCAGGATGCCGGCTAACGGCCGGGCGTCGTGAGGCGACGGAAAGTGCAACAGAGAGCAGACCGCCGATGGCTTTCGCAAGAAAGATCAGGTAAGGGTGAAAGGGTGGGGTAAGAGCCCACCGCAGGACTGGCAACAGGACTGGCACGGTAAACCCCATCCGGGGCAAGGCCAAATAGGGGAGTAATGGCGTGGCTCGCGTCGCTCCCGGGTAGGCTGCTAGAGCTTCACGGTAACGTGTCGCCCAGAGGAATGACTGCCCGATGATCCGGTTTGCGCTGGATCGTTCGACAGAACCCGGCTTATCGGCGAACTTCCCAATTCCCTTATGTTTCGATCCCGGTGCTGACGCGCCGCGGTCCCGAAGTGGCGACATGCCGTCATCCGGCGGTCATTTTTCGTCCGCGTCCTGCGGCTTTCCCCACTTCGCCCCACTCTGCCCAGACCCACTTTCGCAGTTCATGCACTCCTGCATGAAGTTGCGCTATTTGCCTTGATTTAACAGGGTTTATTTGAGCTTGCCTGCTTTGACTTAAGTCATTGTGTAGCAAAGAGTTTCCCTCGTTCGTCGGCTTGACCGGGTTGTGCCTTTACTCTACAGTGGGGATAAGTGGAGAAAAGTGGGGTGGAGTGTCATTTTGATGCTTCGCCCGAACCGTTCAGGGGGCGCGATGTTTCAGGGAGCCGCAGCGCTGAGTCTCGATGCGAAGGGTCGCCTTGCGATTCCCTCGCGGCATCGTGACGCGCTTGCTGTAGAGAATGGGCAGGTGGTCATCACCGCCCATCCTCACGGCTGCCTGATCGTTTACCCGGTTCCTGCGTGGGAGCCGATCCGTGACAAGGTCTTGAGTGCACCCAGCCTCGACCCGGTCTCGGCCCAGCTGAAGCGACTCCTCGTCGGCTTTGCCCAGGACGAGGCGCTCGACAGCGCCGGGCGCGTGCTGATTGCGCCTTCCCTGCGGCAGTTCGCCCGTCTCGAAAAACAGGTCTGGCTGGTGGGGCAGGGCAGCCACTTCGAACTCTGGTCCGACGCCGGCTGGCAGAAACAGCAGGAAGCCATGATGGCGCTGGCGGGCACCGGGCTGCCGCCTGGTTTCGAGAGTCTTGCGCTATGAGCGAGAAAGCGCTGCACATCACCGTATTGCTGCAGGAGGGCGTCGATGCACTGGCGATCCGGCCTGACGGCATTTACGTGGACTGCACCTTCGGGCGTGGTGGGCACAGTCGCGAGATCCTTGCGCGGCTTGGCCCGGCTGGACGCCTGATCGCCTTCGATCGTGACCTCGTTGCCATTGCGGCCGGACGGGAGATGAATGACGACCGACTGACGCTGGTTCATGCCCCGTTCAGCGATCTGGATGTCGAGCTTGAACAGCTCGGCATCGAGCTCGTCGATGGCGTGCTGATGGACCTGGGGGTGTCGTCTCCACAACTCGATGATGGCGCGCGAGGGATGAGCTTTCGCTTTGATGCGCCGCTCGACATGCGCATGGACACAAGTCGCGGACAGACCGTAGCAGACTGGCTGGCGGATGCTTCCGTCGCCCAAATCACGGAGGTACTCAGAGATTATGGAGAAGAACGGTTTGCTTATGCGATTGCAAAGGCGATTGCAGCTGCTCGGACAGGGGGGGCTGTCGAAACCACTGGACAACTTGCCGCGATCGTGGAAAAAACGGTCCGCACGCGCGAGCCGGGGAAGCACCCAGCGACGCGCAGTTTCCAGGCTCTACGGATTTTCATCAATCAGGAGCTTGAGGAGCTGACGCAGGTGCTGCCTGTCTGTGTCCGTCGACTGCGGACCGGTGGCAGGCTGGCTGTGATCAGTTTCCATTCGCTCGAGGACCGCATCGTCAAGCGCTTCATGCGCGACGGCTCGCGTCCGCCCCAGCTGCCGGCGCGCCTGCCGGTGCGTGCTGCCGACATGCCGAAGCCGCCGCTGGTGCTGGTCGGCAAGGCGGTGCACCCGGGGGATGAAGAGGTTGCACATAACCCGCGCTCCCGCAGCGCGGTGATGCGCGTGGCCGAGCGTACGGAGGCCGCAGCGTGATCCGCCTCGATGCACTCCTCGTCGCGCTCGTGGTGGCCAGTGCGCTTGGCGTCGTTGCCGCGCAGCACCAGGCCAGAAAGCTGTTCTCCGCACTTGAGCGGGAGCAGACCCGTGCGCACGGACTTGAGGTCGAGTGGGGGCAGCTGCAGCTTGAGCAGAGCACCTGGGCGGCGCATGGGCGTGTGGAGAAACTGGCGCGCGAGCGGCTCGGACTGCGGCCGCCGGTTCAGGGGCAGGTTGTCGTGCTGGAGGCGCAATGATGCAAAAACAGCGCACTGTCACCTTTAATCACAATCCCTTGCTCAAGCGCGAGTTGCCCGTGTGGCGTTCACGTTTTGTGCTGATGGTTCTGCTTGGCTGCATGCTGGTGCTGGTCGGGCGGGCGCTTTTCCTGCAAGGCATCAACAACGAATTCCTCCAGGCCAAGGGCGAGATGCGCTACGCCCGTGTGCTTGAAGTGCCGGCAACCCGGGGGCGGATCACAGATCGCAATGGCGACATGTTCGCCGTGAGTACGCCGGTGCGCTCCGTGTGGGCAATCCCGACCGACGTCAATCTCGAGCCGGGCGAGGCGAGGCAGCTGGCAAAGCTGCTCGAGATGGATGTTGCCGAACTCAATGCCAAGCTGGCGTCGGGGCGTGACTTCGCCTATCTGAAACGCCAGCTCTCACCCGATGTGGCCGAGCGTATTGCGGAGCTCAAGCTCTCGGGTATCCATCAGCAGCGTGAATACCGTCGTTTCTATCCTGGAGGCGAGGTGACGGCGCACATGCTGGGCTTCACCAGCGTCGAAGATCGCGGTCAGGAAGGCATCGAACTCGCGTACGAAGCGCAGCTCGCCGGTCAGCCCGGCTCGCGGCGGGTGATCAAGGATCGTCGGGGGCAGGTCGTCGAAGACGTCGAGTCCATCCGGCCGCCGCGTGATGGCGAGGACGTCGTGCTCGCGATGGATGGCAAGATCCAGTATCTCGCCTACTCGGCCTTGCGCGAAGCAATGCAGAAATTCCGTGCCAAGGCGGGTGCCGTTGTGGTCGTGGATGTGCAGACCGGCGAAGTGCTGGCGCTGGCCAATGCGCCCACCTTCAATCCGAATAATCGCGCCAACCTGACCGGCGCGCAGCTGCGGAACCGGGCATTCACCGATACCTTCGAGCCGGGTTCGGTCATGAAGCCCTTCGTCGCCGCGCTTGCGCTCGAGAGTGGCAAGTTCAAGGCCGCGACCAAGATCGACACCAGCCCGGGGCGCATGACGATCGGCACCGCGACGATTGGCGATGCGCATCCTCATGGCGTCCTGACGGTTGCCGAGGTCATCCAGAAGTCTTCGAACGTCGGTACGGTCAAGATGGCGCTGCAGTTCAGCCCGGATGAGATGTGGCGCCTGCTCGACGGGCTGGGTTTCGGCTCGCAGCTCAGCCTCGGATTTCCGGGCGAAGCGACCGGCCGCCTGCGTCCAGCCAAGTCGTGGCGTCCGATCGAGCAGGCCACGATGTCCTATGGGCACGGGATTTCGGTCAGTCTGATTCAGATTGCTCACGCATATCTCGCTTTCGCGCGCGATGGTGATCTGCTTCCGCTGTCACTGACCCGGGTCGATACACCCAAAGCGGCCCCGAAACGGGTTTTCTCGCCCCAGGTGGCAAGAGAAGTCCGGGCCATGCTCGAGTTGGCTGCCGGGCCAGGAGGGACCGCGCCCCAGGCCCAGGTGCCGGGCTATCGCGTTGCAGGCAAGACCGGCACCGCATACAAGCTGGAGGGGGGGCAGTACGTCAAGAAGTACATCTCCTCGTTCGTCGGCCTTGCGCCCGTGTCCCGTCCGCGACTGGTCGTCGCGGTGATGATCGATGAGCCCACCGGTGCGCATTACGGTGGCGCAGTTGCAGCCCCGGTCTTTGCCCGTATCGTCGAAGGCTCTCTGCGCGCGTTGGGTGTGGCACCCGACGCACCCATCACGCCACTGCAGCTTGCTCGCAAGCAAGGTGCCGAAGCTGTGACTGCGGTGCGGGAGAGCATGTGAGCGAGCAGGCCCAAACGATCCTCGAACAACTGCGTAAGCAGGGCGTCACGCCCACGGGCATCACCGCTGATTCGCGCCGTGTCGGCGCGGGCGATGTCTTTGCCGCGTGGCCGGGCTATGCGACCGATGGACGTCGTTTCATCGATTCTGCCGTCGCCGCGGGTGCTGCTGCTGTGCTTTACGAAGGCAGTGACGGCTTTCAGTGCGCCACGGGTGCCCGCCCGCTCATCGCGGTCAATGGCCTGCGCGAACTGGCCGGACATCTGGCGCACGAGATCTACGAGCGTCCCTCGGAGAAACTCTGGCTCGCCGGCGTGACGGGCACCAATGGCAAGACCACGGTCAGCCAGTGGCTGGCGCGGGCGCTGGATGAACTCGGCTGCCGCTGCGGCATTGTCGGTACCCTGGGTTGCGGTTTCGTCGATCAGCTTTCGGCAAGTGCCAATACGACGCCGGACGCGCTTGATCTGCATCGCCTGCTGGCAGGCTTCGTGTCGGCTGGCGCCGGTGCGGCCGCCATGGAAGTGTCCTCGATCGGGCTCGATCAGGGGCGGGCGAATGGCGCCTGCTTCGACGTTGCAATCTTCACCAACCTGTCGCGGGACCATCTCGATTATCACCGCACGATGGATGCCTACGCGGCTGCCAAGGCGCGCATGTTCGATCTGCCAGGTGTTGGCGAAGCGGTGATCAATCTGGACGACGCCTTCGGCCTGATGCAGGCGCGCCGTCTGCTGGATGCGGGGCGGCGTGTGCTGGGCTACACCCGGATCGCATCGAATGCGGATGCTGTGCCGGGCGCCCGTGTGCTCGTCGGCGACCGGCTTGAAACCACTGCGTCCGGCCTGCGCTTCACCGTGCTCTGGGAAGGGCGCAAGTTCGACCTTCAGGTGCGCATGGTGGCGCCCTTCAACGTGTCCAACCTGCTTGCCGTCATTGGCGCCCTGATTGCCCGCGGCGTGGCGCTGGACGAGGCGCTGCACGTGGCTGCCAGGCTGACGCCGCCCGAGGGCCGGATGCAGCTCGTCGGCGGCGTGGCCGAGCCGCTGGTCGTGATCGACTATGCTCACTCGCCGGATGCACTGGCAAAGGTTCTCGAGGCCTTGCGCGGGACGGTGCGTACCCGGGGAGGGCGTCTGATCTGTGTGTTCGGCTGTGGCGGTGATCGTGATCCCGGAAAGCGACCGATGATGGGAGAGGTGGTGCGCGAGCTTGCCGACCGTGTCGTCGTAACCAGTGACAATCCGCGTAGCGAAGATCCACAGCAGATCATCGACGCCATCATGGAGGGCGCAGGTGCCGGTGCGGAAAGCATCGTTGACCGCGCCCTGGCAATCCGGACCGCGGTCGCCGACGCGGGCGCGGACGATGTGATCCTTCTTGCGGGAAAGGGACACGAACCCTATCAGGAAGTCCATGGCACGCGCCTGCCCTTCCTCGATCTTGAACATGCCCGTGCGGCCTTGCGCGAATGGAACGGGGGGAGCAACACATGATGACACTGCTGGACGCGGTGCGCGCCCTCGCTACCCGGGATGCCCGGGTCATCGGTGCTGCGCGCTTCGAGTCGGTTGGAACGGATACCCGGAATCTGCAGGTCGGGCAGCTTTTCGTTGCCCTGCGCGGTGACCGCTTCGACGGGCACGATTTCATCGATGTCGCCGCTGCCGCAGGCGCTGCCGCTGCACTGGTCGATTCGCGCTGGGCGGAAATGCACCCGGGCGCCCCCTTGCCACTGGTGGTGGTGGACGACACCCGGCTTGCACTCGGCACGCTTGCTGCCGCCTGGCGTGCAGGATTCGACCTGCCACTGATTGGTGTGACCGGCAGCAATGGCAAGACCACGGTAAAGGAAATGTGTGCTGCCATCATGCGCGCCGACGCCGCCCTGAATGGCGCGGGTGGCGATGCCGTGCTGGCGACGCGGGGCAATCTGAACAACGACATCGGCCTGCCGCTGACCCTGCTTGAACTGCGTGACCACCATCGTGCGGCCGTGATCGAGATGGGGATGAACCGTCCGGGCGAGATTGCCTATCTGACCGGCCTGGCACGTCCGACCGTGGCCGTGGTGAACAACGCACAGCGGGCGCACCTGCAGGGCATGGGCTCGCTGACAGAGGTTGCGCGCGAGAAAGGCAGCATCTATCAGGGGCTCAGGTCCGATGGCGTGGCGATCATCAACGCCGACGACGCGCATGCGGACTACTGGCGGGAGCTCAACGCCGGTCACAGGATTGTGACATTCGGTATCGACGAGGCAGCGGACGTGCGCGGCCGGTGTACCCTCCACGGCCTCGGATCGCAGCTCGAACTCGATACTCAGCAGGGGCGGGTCGGGATCGCGCTGCAGGTGCCGGGTCTTCACAACGCACGCAATGCCGTTGCTGCGGCGGCGGCCTGCCTGGCGGCCGGTGCAGCGCTGGATGCGGTGGTCGAAGGGCTGACCGAATTTGCCGGGACCAAAGGTCGCCTGCAGCGTCGCACGGGACCGCGCGGTTCGGTGATTCTGGATGACAGCTATAACGCCAATCCCGATTCCGTGCGAGCGGGAATCGACGTCCTGGCGCTGACGCCGGGGCATACGTTTCTGGCGCTGGGTGACATGGGCGAGATCGGCGAGACCAGCGCTCAGGTGCACGACGAAATCGGCGGCTATGCCAAGAGCAAAGGTGTCGATGGGTTGTACGCACTGGGCGATGTGAGCGCGGTGGCCGCGCGCAACTTCGGCGAAGGCGGCGCCCATTTCGGCAGCGTCGAGGCCCTGGTCGAAGCGCTTGCTGGACAACTCGATGCCGATTCGGTGGTGTTGGTGAAGGGCTCGCGCTTCATGCGCATGGAACGTGTGGCGGATGCGCTCGCTGCACTGCAGAATACCGCCCCTCGTACGGAAACAGGTTCCTAATATGTTGCACGAACTCGCGCTCTGGCTCAGTCAGGATATCCGCGGCTTCAATGTCTTCGGCTACATCACGCTGCGCACGGTACTGGCGGCATTGACCGCGCTCGTGCTTTCCCTGATGGCGGGGCCGGGCGTGATCCGCTGGCTGGCAGCGAAGAAGATCGGTCAAGCGGTGCGGGACGATGGTCCCAAGTCTCACCTGACCAAAACCGGCACGCCGACAATGGGCGGCGCCCTCATCCTGCTGTCGATCGCGATTACTGTCTTTCTTTGGGGCGATCTCAGCAATGGCTACATCTGGGTGACGCTGTTCGTGACGCTCGGCTTTGGCGCCGTGGGCTGGGTGGATGACTGGCGCAAGGTGGTGCACCGTGACCCCAAGGGGCTGGCGAGTCGCTGGAAGTACCTTTGGACCTCGCTGATTGCGCTGGCTGCGGCGATCTTTCTCGGTGTGACCGCGAGCACGCCGGCCGAAACCGAACTGATCGTTCCCTTCTTCAAGGCCGTGACGTATCCGCTGGGCATCTTCGGCTTCATCGCGCTGACCTATTTCGTCATCAATGGCACCAGCCACGCGGTCAACCTGACCGACGGCCTCGACGGCCTCGCAATCATGCCGACGGTGATGGTGGCCGGCGCACTCGCAATCTTTGCCTATGTTGCCGGGCATGTCGGCTTCTCGAAGTATCTCGGTGTGCCCTATGTCGCCGGTGCAGGCGAGCTCGCGGTGTTCTGCGGCGCGATCTGCGGTGCCGGGCTCGGCTTCCTGTGGTTCAACGCCTATCCGGCCGAAGTGTTCATGGGCGACGTCGGTGCGCTGGCGCTGGGCGCGGCGCTCGGGACCATCGCCGTCATCGTGCGTCAGGAAATCGTGCTCTTCATCATGGGCGGGCTGTTCGTTGCTGAAACCCTGTCGGTGATGGTGCAGGTGCTGTACTTCAAGATCAGCGGTGGCAAGCGGATCTTCCGCATGGCGCCGCTGCATCACCACTACGAGCTGGGTGGATGGAAGGAAACGCAGGTGGTGGTCCGCTTCTGGATCATCACCATCATGCTGGTGCTGTTTGGTTTGTCGACACTGAAACTGAGATGAGCACGTTCGCAGGTAAGCACGTTCTGGTACTCGGGCTGGGCGAATCCGGCCTCGCGATGGCACGCTGGTGCGGGCGCCAGGGCGCACGCCTGCGCGTTGCCGACAGCCGCGAGCGACCGCCTGGCCTTGATGCCTTGCTGCAGGACGTGCCGCTGGCCGAGATCGTCACCGCGACATTTGGTAACGAAGTGCTCGACGGTGTCGATCTGCTCGCGATCAGTCCCGGGCTCGACCCGCGCGAGGGAGTCATTGCCGAAGCCTACCGGCGCGGCCTGCCTGTCACTGGCGAGATGAGCCTGCTCGCTGCTGCCTTGCGCGACCTCGGGGTGAGGGGCGAGACCCGCATCCTTGCCATTACCGGGACCAATGGCAAAACCACCACGACTGCACTCACTGCCGCGCTTGCAGCGGCTTCGGGCATGGATGCCGTCGCAGCGGGCAACATCAGTCCGGCTGCGCTCGATGTCCTGATGGACCGTCTCGACCGTGGCGAAGATCTGCCTGCATGCTGGGTGCTCGAACTGTCGAGCTTCCAGATCGAGACCATGGAGGGGCTCGAACCGGATGCGGCGACCGTGCTCAATGTGACCGATGACCATCTCGACCGCTACGCAGACCTCGACGCCTACGCCGAAACCAAGGCGAGAATCTTCGAGGGCAAGGGTGTCCAGGTGCTCAACCGGGACGACGAACGCGTGCTGGCGATGGCACGTGCTGGCCGACGGGTGATTGGTTTTTCGACTGCTGCGCCCCAGTCCGCCGACGATTACGGTCTGCTCGAGCAGGCCGGCGAATGTTGGCTCGTACGCGGTGACGAGCGTCTTCTGCCCCTGGCTTCGCTCCCGATTGCAGGCCGTCACAATGCGGCCAATGCGCTCGCCGCGCTGGCCTTGTGCGAGGCGGGCCTCGGGCTCGCTCCTGAGGCGCTGCTGCCCGCACTGCGCGCCTTCCGCGGCCTGCCGCACCGGGTTGAACTGGTCGCCGAACGCGAGGACGGCGTGCGTTTCTATGATGACTCCAAGGGCACCAACGTTGGTGCCACGGTTGCCGCCCTCGACGGTCTCGCCGGCAGGGTCGTGCTGATCGCCGGCGGTGACGGCAAGGGGCAGGACTTTTCGCCGCTCGCTGATCCGTTTGCGCGTCATGTCCGCGCTGCCGTGCTGATTGGACGTGACGCAGTACGCATCGAGAGCGACGTTGCCGGATGCGGCGTGGCGCTCGAGCATGCCGCCAGCCTCGATGCGGCGGTCGAGCGTGCGGCGCAACTGGCGCAGCCCGGTGATGTCGTGCTGCTCTCGCCTGCCTGCTCCAGCCTCGACATGTTCCGCAACTACGCGCATCGCGCCGACGTTTTCGTCGCTGCCGTGCGCAGACTGCCGGGGGTCAGCGCACGATGAAGATTGCCGCCGCACTCGCCGGAATGTTCGCATCCCGCACGCCGCGCACCAGCAGTGCAGGGGCGCGCACGGTTGCGCGCATGATGCGGCCGTCGGCGCCGGCACGCGAGCTTGACCTGCTGCTGATCTGGTCCGCTGTCGGCTTGCTGCTGCTCGGCCTGGTCATGGTGTATTCATCCTCGATCGCGATTGCCGAGGGCAGCCGGTTTACCGGCAATCAGTCGCATTACTTCCTGATGCGCCATGCGGTCTTCCTTGCGGTCGGCGTCGGTGTCGGACTGGTGGCGTTTCAGTTGCCGATGACGCAGTGGCAGCGGCTTGCGCCCGCCCTGTTCGTCGGTGGCGTCGTGCTGTTGATCGTGGTCTTGATCCCGGGGCTTGGGCGTGAGGTCAATGGCGCGCAGCGCTGGCTGTCGCTTGGGCCGGTGAATCTGCAGCCCTCAGAGCTGATGAAGGTGTTTGCCGCGATCTATGCCGCGGACTACACGGTGCGCAAGCTCGACGCCATGGGCAGCTTCAAGCGCGGCTTCCTGCCGATGATGATGGTCATCCTGTTCGTCGGTTTCCTGCTGCTGCGCGAGCCCGACTTCGGCGCCTTCGTGGTGATCACCGCGATTGCATTCGGTGTGCTCTTCCTCGGCGGGGTGAATATTCGTGTGTTCGCGCTGCTTGGCGTCGTGGCACTGATCGGTTTCGTGATCCTGATCTGGACTTCACCCTATCGGCGTGAGCGCATTTTCGGCTTCATGGACCCATGGCAGGACGCGTTCGGCAAGGGCTATCAACTTTCGCATGCGCTGATCGCCTTCGGGCGCGGCGAATGGTTCGGCGTCGGTCTCGGCGCGAGCGTCGAGAAACTCTTCTACCTGCCCGAAGCACATACCGACTTCCTGCTCTCCGTGATTGCCGAAGAGCTCGGATTTGTCGGCGTCGTCGTGGTCGTCGGCATGTTTGCGGTTCTGATTCAGCGTGCTTTCGTCATCGGTCGCGAAGCGATCAAGCTCGAACGCTATTTCTCCGGACTGGTGGCGCAGGGCATTGGCCTGTGGATGGGCGTTCAGTCGTTCATCAACATGGGTGTGAACACGGGGCTGCTGCCGACCAAGGGGCTGACCCTGCCGCTGATGAGCTTCGGTGGTTCGGGCATCGTAGCCAACTGCCTGGCGCTCGCCATTCTGCTTCGGGTCGACTGGGAAGTCAGGCAAATGAAACGGGGGGGCGGGTCATGAAAACCCTGTTGATGATGGCAGGCGGCACGGGCGGACATATTTTTCCCGGGGTGGCGGTGGCCGAGGCGCTGAAAGCGAAGGGCTGGCGCATCGTATGGATGGGTAATCCTGACGGTATGGAGGCCCGCATCGTGCCGACCTACGGCTACGACACGGCCTGGGTCCGTTTTGGTGCGCTGCGCGGCAAGGGGCTGATGCGCAAGCTGATGCTGCCGCTTAACCTGCTGTCGGGATTCTGGCAGGCGCTGCGCGAATTGCGCCGCGTCCGGCCCGACGTCGTAGTCGGCATGGGCGGCTACATCACTTTTCCCGGCGGCATGATGGCGGTGCTGCTCGGACGGCCGCTGGTACTCCACGAACAGAACTCGGTGGCAGGTCTTGCAAACCGGGTGCTGGCAATGGTCGCAGACAAGGTGCTGTCAGGCTTTCCGCATGCCCTCAAGAAGGCCGGCTGGGTCGGCAACCCCGTACGTACGGAGATCAGCGCGGTCGCGCCGCCTGCCGAGCGCTTTGCCGGACGCGAAGGGGCGCTGCGCCTGCTGGTGGTCGGCGGCAGCCTCGGCGCTGCCGTGCTCAACGAGACGCTGCCGCAGGCCCTTGCCCGGATTCCCGCCGCAGTCCGGCCCACCGTGGTGCACCAGGCGGGTGAAAAGCAGCTCGAGGCCTTGCGTGCCGCCTATGCGGGCGCAGGCGTCGAAGGTGATCTGCGTCCATTCATTCAGGACATGGCCGAGGAATATGCTGCCGCCGACCTGGTCATCTGCCGCTCGGGTGCGCTCACCGTGGCCGAACTTGCTGCGGTCGGGGCGGCGAGCCTGCTTGTGCCCTTTCCGCACGCGGTCGATGACCACCAGACCGGCAATGCAGGATTCCTCGCCGAGAACGGCGCGGCCTACCTGCTGCCGCAAACTGAACTCAACGCCGAACGACTGGCCGGCATTCTCGTCAGTCTTGATCGAACGCGCCTGCTGCAGATGGCGGAATATGCCCGGGCGCTGGCCAAGCCGCGCGCCACCGAGGCGGTAGTCCGTATCTGCGAGGAACTGGCAGGCGGAGAAGAAAAATGAAGCACAAGGTAAAGAACATTCATTTCGTCGGCATTGGCGGCTCGGGCATGAGCGGCATTGCCGAAGTGCTGGTTAACCTCGGGTTCCGGGTCAGCGGCTCGGATCTGAGCGAAAGCGCCGCCACCCGCCGCCTGAAGGCCGCGGGGGCCCGCGTCGTGCTCGGTCACGACGCGGCCAATGTCGAGGTGGCCGATGCGGTGGTCGTGTCCACTGCGGTCAAGAACGACAATCCGGAAGTGATCGCTGCGCGTGCGCGCCACATTCCGGTCGTGCCGCGTGCCCAGATGCTGGCGGAACTGATGCGGCTCAAGAGCGGCATTGCGATTGCGGGTACGCATGGCAAGACCACGACGACCTCGCTGGTTGCCAGCATTCTTGCCGAAGGCGAGATGGATCCGACCTTCGTCATCGGCGGTCGCCTCAACGCTGCAGGTGCCAATGCACGACTGGGCAAGGGTGACTTTCTCGTGGCCGAGGCCGACGAGTCGGACGCGTCCTTCCTGATGCTGAGTCCGGTGATCTCGGTGGTGACCAACATCGATGCCGATCACATGGATACCTACGGCCATGACTTCGCCCGCCTGAAGCAGGCCTTCGTGGATTTTCTCCAGCGCCTGCCCTTCTACGGCGTGGCTGTGCTGTGCGAGGACGACCCACACGTGCGCTCGATCATGCCGCTGGTTTCGAAGCAGGTGGTGCGCTACGGTCTGTCGGAGACGGCCAACATCCGCGCCGAAAACATCCGCGCCGAGAACGGACGGATGCTGTTCGACGCGGTTCGGGTCAACGGCACGACTTCGCGCCTGCCGATCGAGCTCAATCTGCCGGGTTTGCACAACGTGCTCAACGCGCTTGCCGCGATTGCGGTTGCAACCGAAGTGCAGGTGCCGGACGCGTCCATCATCAAGGCGCTTTCTGAGTTTCGTGGCGTCGGGCGCCGTTTTCAGCGCTACGGCGAAGTCGCGCTCGCAAGCGGCGGCAGCTTCACGCTCATCGACGACTACGGCCACCACCCGGTCGAGATGGCTGCAACCATTGCTGCGGCACGTGGTGCGTTTCCCGACCGGCGCCTGGTGCTGGCGTTCCAGCCTCATCGCTTTACCCGCACCCGCGACTGTTTCGAGGATTTCGTGAAGGTGCTATCGACGGTCGATGCGCTCCTGTTGAGCGAAGTCTATGCGGCGGGCGAAGCGCCGGTCGTGGCTGCCGACGGGCGTAGTCTGGCCCGTGCCCTGCGTGTGGCCGGAAAAGTGGAGCCGGTGTTCATCGAGGATATCGCCGACATGCCGCAGGCCATGCTCGATCTGGCGCAGGACGGCGATGTGGTGATCACCATGGGTGCCGGCAGCATCGGTGCCGTACCCGGCAAGCTTTGCAACAGCGAGGATCAGTCGTGAAGGCGCGCTTCGGAAAGGTTGCAGTCCTGTTCGGCGGTTCGTCCGCCGAGCGCGAGGTTTCGCTGATGTCGGGCGCAGCCGTGCTTGCAGCGCTGCAGGCCGCCGGGGTCGATGCGCACGCTTTTGACCCGGCCGAGCGCGATCTGCACATCCTCAAGGAAGAAGGCTTCGACCGCGTGTTCATCGCCCTGCACGGACGCGGGGGCGAGGATGGCACGGTTCAGGGCGCGCTCGAACTCATGGGCATCCCCTACACCGGCAGCGGCGTCATGGCATCCGCGATCTCGATGGACAAGTGGCGCACCAAGATGGTGTGGCTGGCCGCCGGCCTGCCCACCCCGCGCTACGCGATTCTCGATGCAGATACCGACTGGTCGGCGGTGGTCGCCGACCTGGGGCTGCCGATCTTCGTCAAGCCGGCGCATGAGGGGTCGAGCATGGGCGCCACCAAGGTGGTTGCAGCCGATCAGCTCAAGGCCGCCTGGGAGCTGGCCGCGCGCTACGACAACCTGGTGATCGCGGAAGAGTTCGTTTCCGGCGAGGAACTGACCGCGCCCTTCCTCGAGGATCGCGTCCTGCCGCTGGTGCGCATCGTTGCGCCCGACGGCAACTACGACTATCAGAACAAGTATTTTACCGACGTCACCCGCTACGACTGCCCCTGCGGCCTGCCCGAAGCCGAGGAGCAGGCACTCCAGGCGCTGGTGATGAAGAGCGCCCGCGTGCTCGGCTGTCGTGGCTGGGGCCGGGCCGACCTCATCCTGACCGAAGACGGCAAGCCCTTCCTGCTCGAAATGAATACCTCGCCCGGCATGACGGGGCACTCGCTGGTGCCGATGTCGGCCCGTGTCGCGGGCCTTTCCTTCGAGGCTCTGTGCCTTGAACTGCTGAAGGGAGCCCGCCTTGGCTGAAGCGCGCATGCGATCCGCTGCAGCACCTGCCCGCAAGGCCGGGCAGCGGACCAACGCGCGCGACGACAGGGGCTTGTGGAATCGTCCGGCATTGCTCGACCTGCTTTCCGACCTGTTGATGCTGTTCGCAGCCATCGGTCTGGGCTGGGCCCTGGTGACATGGTTTCTGTCGCGGCCGCTGTTTCCGCTGCGTGAACTGGTGGTGCTGACCCCGCCGGGACAGGTGACCGAAGCGCAGCTGCAATACGTGGCGCGCACGGCCATTCGCGGCAACTTCTTCACCATCGAGCTCGATTCGGTGCGTTCGGCGTTTGAAAAGCTGCCCTGGGTGCGGCGTGCCGAAGTGCGCCGGCGCTGGCCCGATGGCATCGAGCTGCGCCTTGAAGAGCACCAGGCGGTTGCGTACTGGACGTCGACCGAAAGCGGTGACACGCGTCTGGTCAACCGTCAGGGTGAGGTGTTTACCGCATCGAGCGATGCCCGCATGCCCGCGTTCTCGGGCCCGCAAGGTTCGGCTGCGACGCTGCTGGCGCGCTACGAGACCTACTCCGGCATGCTGAAGCCGATGGGCGCGTCGCTGAAGGGGTTGATGCTGTCGGCGCGTGAGGCATGGCAGCTCAAGCTTGATAACGGCGTGCTCATCGTGCTCGGGCGCGAACAGGAGCGCGCACCGCTCGAGGCCAGGCTGAAGCGCTTTGTCGCCGCCTGGCCCGAAGTGCGGGACTCCATTGGATTACAGGTCGCCGTGGCGGATCTCCGCTACCCGGGCGGTTTTGCATTGACTCCCATTGATGCCGTGCCGGTCGGCCGGAACCAGGCAACGAAAGGCAAGAAATGAGCAAGGACTTCAAAGAACTGATCGTCGGTCTCGATATCGGCACCTCCAAGATCACCTGCATGGTGGCCGAGGTGCGCCCAGACGGACGGCTCAACGTCGTCGGCCTCGGCACGCAGCCGACCAACGGCCTCAAGCGCGGCGTGGTGGTCAATATCGAAGCCACCGTCGATGCGATCTCCCGGGTGATCCAGGAGGTCGAGCTGATGGCTGAGTGCAAGATCCACGACCTCTACACCGGTATCGCCGGGAGCCATATCAAGAGCTTCAACTCCAATGGCATGGTCGCGATCAAGGACAAGGAAGTGACGCCGATGGATGTGGAGCGGGTGATCGAGGTCGCACGTGCGATGCCGATTCCGGCCGAACAGCAGATCCTGCATATCCTCACCCAGGAATTCATCATCGACGGCCAGGGTGGTGTGCGCGAGCCGATCGGCATGAGCGGGGTCAAGCTCGAGGTCAAGGTGCATATCGTCACCGGTGCCGTGTCCGCCGCGCAGAACGTCGTCAAGTGCGTACGTCGCTGTGGGCTCGAGGTCATGGACCTCATCCTGCAGCCCCTGGCGTCGAGCTACGCGGTGCTGACCGAGGATGAGAAGGAACTCGGCGTGTGCATGGTCGATATCGGCGGTGGTACGACCGACATCGCCGTATTTACCCAGGGTGCGATCCGCCATACGGCGGTGATTCCCGTCGCGGGCGACCAGATCACCAACGACATCGCAATGGCGCTGCGTACGCCGACTTCGGAGGCCGAGGAAATCAAGATCCGCCACGGGGTGGCGATGCACACCCTCGCTGACCCGGAGGAAATGATCGAAGTGCCCGGTGTGGGTGATCGTCCGCCGCGCCCGCTGTCGCGTCAGCGTCTGGCAGACGTGATCGAGCCCCGGGTGTCCGAACTCTTCGAACTCGTGCAGGCAGAGCTGCGCCGCAGCGGCTACGAAGAGCTGCTGTCGTCGGGCATCGTCCTCACCGGTGGTTCGGCCGTCATGGATGGCATGGTCGAGCTGGGCGAGGATGTATTCCACATGCCGGTGAGGGTCGGCGCGCCGCAGTACGACGGCGGTCTGGCGGACGTGGTGTGTCAGCCACGTTATGCAGCTGCGATGGGGCTGGTAATCGAAGGCGCAGCGCAGCGCAGGAGAGGTTTGCAGGCGCGCGATACGCGCGGCGTGAAACAGTTTTTCGGACGCATGAAGTCATGGTTCGAGCGGAATTTCTGACCGGCTGCAGGTGCAGTCAGTCATTTTGAATGAGTGTCTGTTTTGATACCTAGATTTAGTATTACACTTTACGGTTAATACTAAATGCGGGTTAAACGGACGTTCTGAGTGCAGCAGGGCCGTTTATCAAGGAGGCGAGGCAAATGTTTGAAATCATTGAGAAAGAGCCGGTTGGGACGATCATCAAGGTGGTCGGTGTGGGTGGCGCTGGCGGTAACGCGGTCGACCACATGATCCGTGAAGGTGTGAAGGGGGTGGATTTCATCTCCGCAAACACCGATGCGCAGGCGCTGTCGCGCTGTTTGGCACCGACCAAGATCCAGCTCGGTGTCACCGGTCTGGGCGCAGGATCCAAGCCTGAAGCCGGGCGCGCTGCCGCACAGGAATCGCGTGAAGCAATCGCCGCCGCACTGGAAGGTGCGCACATGTGCTTCATCACTGGCGGCATGGGTGGTGGTACGGGTACCGGCGCTGCGCCTGTCGTGGCTGAGATCGCCAAGGAAATGGGCATCCTGGCCGTTGCCGTGGTGACCAAACCCTTCGATTTCGAAAACCGCATTCGCGTGGCCGAGAGCGGTGTCGAGGAGCTGACCCGCCATGTGGATTCGCTGATCGTCGTACTCAACGACAAGCTGCTCGACGTCTTCGGTGACGACGCCGGCTTCGAAGAGTGCTTCCGCTCGGCTGACAACGTGCTGCGTTCGGCTGTTGGCGGTATCGCCGAGATCATCAACGTGCCTGGCCTGGTCAACGTCGACTTCCAGGACGTACGCACCGCGATGGCCGAGATGGGCCGTGCGATGATGGGTTCCGCAGAAGCCGCCGGGATGGATCGTGCGCGAATTGCGGCCGAACAGGCTGCCGTGTCGCCGCTGCTTGAAGGTACGGAGCTGTCGGGTGCGCGTTGCGTGCTGATCAACATCACCGCCAGCAAGTCGCTCAAGATGTCCGAAGTGCGCGATGCGGTGAAAACGGTCCAGGCCTTTGCCGCGCCGGAAGCCTTCGTCAAGTACGGAACCGTGTTCGAAGAGACCATGGAAGACCGCATCCGCATTACCGTGGTCGCCACCGGTCTTGGTACGCCGCGTGCTACCGCACGTCAGCCGGTGATGCAGGTGGTGCAGGGTACGGGTACGTATGGCCCGTCCAGCGGTGTCGACATGAACAATCTCGACGTACCAGCCGTGATGCGCAGTGGCCGTCGTACGACCGTTGATGCGATGAGCAACAACGGTGTCGGCACCTACGACATCCCGGCCTTCCTGCGTCGCCAGGCAGACTGATCCCGCTTCCTGCGGGCCCGCACGGGCACTCACGCGCGAACCGCCGCCTCCGGTTCGGGCGCGGGTGCCCGTCTCTTTTGGTGCACTGCAACTAAGATTTTGGGGCGTGCTAAACTGCGGGTGTGAAACGGGAATGAAATACATGATCAGGCAGCGAACTCTCAAATCGATCGTCAAGGCAACCGGCGTCGGCCTCCACGGCGGACGCAAGGTCAATCTGGTGCTGCGCCCTGCAGCGCCGGACACCGGTATCGTCTTTCATCGCGTCGATCTGAACCCGCCGCTCGATCTGCCTGCCGATCCCTATGCCGTGTGCGACACCCGGATGTGTTCCGGGCTGGAGCAGGGCGGCGAGAAAGTGGGTACGGTCGAACACCTGATGTCGGCGCTGGCCGGCCTCGGAATCGATAACCTGCATGTCGATGTCGATGCGCCCGAGATTCCGATTCTCGATGGCAGTTCGGGGCCTTTCGTGTTCCTGCTGCAGTCGGCAGGCATCGAGGAGCAGGCTGCACCCAAGAAATTCATGCGGGTGAAAAAGGCCGTGGAGTATCGCGAAGGCGACAAATGGGTGCGCCTCGAGCCCTACGATGGCTTCAAGCTGCAATTCTCCATTGTGTTCAACCACCCGGCGATCGACAGCACGTCGACTTCGGTGAATATCGACTTTGCCGAGCATTCCTACATTCGCGATGTCGCGCGGGCGCGTACCTTCGGTTTCATGCAGGATGTCGAATTCATGCGGGCAAATGGCCTGGCACTTGGCGGCAGCCTGGACAACGCCATCGTGATGGACGAGTACCGCGTGCTCAATGCCGAAGGGCTGCGCTACGCCGACGAGTTCGTCAAGCACAAGGTCCTCGACGCCATTGGCGACCTCTATTTGTGTGGTCATCCGCTGCTGGCGGCCTATTCGGCGCACAAGGCCGGGCATGCACTGAACAACCAGGTGCTGCGCGTTCTGCTCGAAGACGCGTCGGCGTGGGAAATCGTGACCTTCGAAAAAGTGGCCGCAGCACCCGCGGCGGTCGTGCATCAGTTTGCCGATGCCGCGCTGGTGAGCTGAGTCGCCGCGATGCTTGTGCTGCGCATCGTCGGTTTGCTGCTGGTGCTCGGGATCGCCGGCTCCATCCTGCTGTGGCTGCTTACCGGCAATCGCCGCTATCGGCAGTGGGCATGGAAGATCTTTCGTGCCGGCCTGGTCGTGCTCTTCGTCTTTCTGTCCCTGTTTGCCCTCGAGCGCCTTCTGGCGCCGATGATCTGACGCTGTCAGCTTTCCCTGCTGAGGCGCGCAAGCCGTTCGAGCGCATCGCGCAGCGGTGAGTCTTCGGGCAGCGTCGCAGCAAATTCCCGCAACTGAGTCTTGGCCGCCGGCGACACCGTGCGCACGGTCGGTGCGCGTTGCACGACGGTCTCCTCGGGTGTGGATACCTTGATCCTGATCGACTGCAGCGGGTAGCCCGCGTGCAGGAAGTGATCCATCAGGGAAGGGGTCATCTGCTTGAGTCGCACTGCGAGGGCGCTGCCGCGGGTGGCAATCACCAGCACGTCATCCTTCAGATTGACCACGCTGCAGGCTTTTGCGAACTGGGCGGGCAGGCCGCCGTCGAGGACGGTCTGCAAGCGGCGCAGCCGGGCTGCATGGTCCTGCAGGCGGGCAAGTGCGTTGCCGGCGCCAAGGTAGCGTTGCAGGAGCTTGCTCATGAGTTTTGGGTCGCTTAATGAGGGAGAAATATGGGAGGACAGTCCGACATGATAAACTCGCCGCTTTGCCGAATCGACGTCGACCCCATCTCATGTTCTCCGGCCTTCTCAAGAAATTATTCGGTACACGTAACGACCGTCTGATCCGCCAGTATTCGCAGACCGTTCGTCGGATCAATGCTCTGGAGCCCGAGATCTCGGCGCTTTCGGACGAAGCACTCAAAGGCAAGACTGCCGAGTTCAGGCAGCGCGTTGCAAACGGCGAAACGCTCGACGCACTGCTTCCCGAGGCTTTCGCCGTGGTGCGCGAAGCGGGCAAGCGGGTGCACGGCATGCGCCACTTCGACGTGCAGCTCATTGGCGGCATGGTGCTGCACGACGGCAGGATTGCCGAAATGCGTACCGGCGAGGGCAAGACTCTGGTCGCCACGCTGCCGGCCTACCTGAATGCGCTCGCCGACAAGGGCGTGCACGTCATCACCGTCAACGATTACCTGGCCAGCCGCGACGCCGACTGGATGGGCCGGATCTTCGGTTTCCTCGGGCTGACCACTGGCTGCAACCTGTCGCGCATGTCGCACCAGGAAAAGCAGGCGGCCTATGCGTCCGATATTACCTACGGCACCAATAACGAATTCGGGTTCGACTACCTGCGCGACAACATGGTGTACAACACCGGCGAACGTGTTCAGCGCAAACTGAACTTCGCCATTGTCGACGAAGTGGACTCCATCCTCATCGACGAAGCGCGCACGCCGCTGATCATCTCCGGCCAGGCCGAAGATCACACCGAGCTGTACCTGAAGATGAACCAGGTTGCGCCGCTGCTGAAAAAGCAGGAAGGCGAAGGCGACGATGTGACCGTGCCGGGCGACTACACGGTCGACCTCAAGGCCCATCAGGTGCTGTTGACCGAGCAGGGGCACGAGACGGCCGAGCAGCTGCTGGTGCGCACGGGCCTGCTTCCGGAAGGCAGCGGCCTCTATGAGCCGGGCAACATCCTGCTGGTGCACCATCTCTACGCCTCGCTGCGTGCCCACGCGCTGTATCACAAGGATCAGCACTACGTCGTCCAGAACGGCGAAGTGGTCATCGTCGACGAGTTCACCGGGCGCCTGATGGCGGGCCGGCGCTGGTCCGACGGTCTGCACCAGGCCGTCGAGGCTAAGGAAGGCGCGCGCATCCAGGCCGAGAACCAGACCCTGGCCTCGATCACCTTCCAGAACTACTTCCGCATGTACGGCAAGCTCGCCGGCATGACGGGTACGGCCGACACCGAAGCCTTCGAATTCCACTCCATCTACGGTCTCGAGACGGTCGTCATTCCGACCAATCGCCCGGCCGCACGGCGCGACGAGAACGACAAGGTTTATCGCACCGCCAAGGAAAAGTGGGATGCGGTGATCGCCGATATCGAAGGCTGCGTCACTCGCGGGCAACCGGTGCTGGTGGGTACGACCTCGATCGAGACCAACGAGTACCTGTCCGGCCTGCTGAACAAGGCCAAGATTGCGCATCAGCTGCTCAATGCCAAGCAGCACGACAGCGAAGCCCAGATCGTCGCTCAGGCCGGCCGTCCCGGTGTGGTGACGATTGCCACCAACATGGCCGGTCGCGGTACCGACATCGTGCTGGGTGGCAATATCGAGAAGCCGGTGTCCTTGCTGCGTGAAGACGAGAGCATTCCGGAAAGCGAGAAGGAGGGCCGCATCGCCACCTTGCGTGCGGAGTGGCAGAAGGTGCATGAGCAGGTCTGTGCCGCGGGCGGTCTTCACATCATCGGTACCGAGCGCCACGAGTCGCGTCGTATCGACAATCAGCTGCGCGGCCGTTCGGGCCGTCAGGGCGACCCGGGTTCGAGCCGTTTCTACCTCTCGCTTGAAGATCCGCTGATGAAGATCTTCGCCGGCGAGCGCCTGAACGCGATCATGGTCCGCCTGAAGATGCCTGAAGGCGAGGCCATCGAGCATGCGATGGTCACCCGCTCGCTGGAGTCTGCGCAGCGCAAGGTCGAGCAGCGCAACTTCGATATCCGCAAGCAGCTGCTCGAGTACGACGACGTCTCCAACGATCAGCGCAAGGTGATCTACCAGCAGCGCAACGAGCTGCTCGAGAGCGAGAGCATCTCCGACACGATCACCGCGATGCGCCAGGGCGTTGTGCATGACACCTTCCGCCTCTACGTGCCGCTGGACACCGTGGAAGAGCAGTGGGACGTGCCCGCACTGGAGCAGGCACTCGCGGCCGACTTCCAGCTCAAGCTGGACGTGGCAGAGTGGATCAAGGCCGAGCCGAGCCTGGACGACGATGCGATTCAGAAGCGCATTCTCGAAGCGGCTGAAGCCGCCTATGCCGCCAAGACCGCGACGGTCGATCCGGTGGCGTGGCAGCAGTTCGAGCGCAATGTGATGCTGCAAAGCCTCGATACCCACTGGCGGGAGCACCTTGCGGCGCTGGATCACCTGCGTCAGGGCATCCATCTGCGCGGTTACGCACAGAAGAACCCCAAGCAGGAATACAAGCGCGAAGCGTTCGAGCTGTTCGAGACCCTGCTCGATGCGGTCCGTGCCGATGTCAGCAAGCTGCTGATGACGGTGCAGATTCGTACCGAATCGCAGCTCGATGAGGCCGAACCGCAGTCAGACGTCGAGAACGTGCAGTATCACCACGCCGATTACGACGAGGCACTGGGCAAGGCCGCTGCGGGCGGCGATGCCGCGCAGCCGGCCACGGCCGGGCCCAAGGTCGGGCGCAACGATGCATGCCCCTGCGGATCGGGCAAGAAGTACAAACACTGTCACGGCAAGCTGAGCTGAGCCGGTCCAGGAGAACACCATGGCTGTAAATCTGACGACTCCGAACCCGGCTGAGCTGAACGCTGTCGCCGGCGTGCGTCTGGGTGTTGCCGAAGCGGGTATCCGCAAGGCCAACCGGCGCGACCTGACCGTGATCGAACTTGCACCGGGCAGCCGTGTTGCAGGCGTGTTCACGCTGAACCGTTTCTGCGCAGCGCCGGTCCAGCTGTGCAAGACGCATCTGCCGCTCGGCGACATTCGTGCATTGGTGATCAACACCGGTGTGGCCAATGCCGGTACCGGCGAGTCGGGCCTGGCCAACGCGCGCACGACGTGCGAAGCGGTGGCGGCGCGGCTGGATATCGGTGCGGAACAGGTGCTCCCGTTTTCGACCGGAGTCATTCTCGAGCCGCTGCCGGTTGACCGCCTCGTGGCAGGCCTGCCGAAGGCCGTGGCCGACCTTCGCGCAGACGGCTGGTTCGATGCCGCGCACGCCATCATGACCACCGACACCCTGGCGAAGGGCATCTCAAAGCAGGTTGTCGTGGGCGGGCGCACCATTACCCTCACCGGCATCAGCAAGGGCGCGGGCATGATCAAGCCCAATATGGCGACCATGCTCGGCTTTCTGGCCTGCGATGCTGCGATCAGTCAGCCGCTGCTGGAGACCGTGACGCGTGAAGCGGCGGATCTGTCCTTCAACAGCATCACCATCGATGGTGATACCTCGACCAACGACTCCTTCATCGTGATCGCGACGGGGCAGGCCGGTAACGCAGAGATCACCGACGCCAGTACGGCGGATTTCGCGGCACTGCGCGATGCAATCGTCGACGTGTCGATCCGGCTTGCGCAGGCCATCGTTCGCGACGGCGAGGGCGCGACCAAGTTCATGAGCATCGTCGTCGAAGGCGGCGCCAGCCGTGAAGAGTGCCGCAAGGTAGCCTATGCGGTGGGGCACTCGCCGCTGGTCAAGACCGCGTTCTTTGCGTCCGATCCCAACCTCGGGCGGATTCTAGCTGCGATCGGTTATGCGGGCATCGACGACCTCGATGTCTCCAGGCTTCGCGTCTGGCTCGGCAACACGGAAGAGTCCGTGCTGGTCGCCGAACACGGTGGCCGGGCTGAGAGCTATGTTGAAGAAGCCGGCACCCGGATCATGAAAG
This sequence comes from Parazoarcus communis, assembly GCF_003111665.1. Taxonomy (NCBI): domain Bacteria; kingdom Pseudomonadati; phylum Pseudomonadota; class Betaproteobacteria; order Rhodocyclales; family Zoogloeaceae; genus Parazoarcus; species Parazoarcus communis. The sequence continues at coordinate 2,222,442 of NZ_CP022188.1, forward strand.
AAGCGGAACTGATCGTGCGCATCGATCTCGCCCGCGGTGATGCGGCTGCCACGGTGTGGACCTGCGATTTCTCCTACGACTACGTAAAGATCAACGCCGACTACCGCAGCTGATCCTGCCCTGATCGGCAGCACACAAACCGGACACCGCGTCGAGCGCGCTGTCCGGTTTTTTCATGTCTCATGGGCGTGCCGCCCATGGCGGACGTGAGAGCAGACTTCAGGCGCGCACGTTCGCACTCGCCGCCGCCTTGGTGCAGAATGCTGCGGTGCATGAAGCGCCTGCCGTGGTCCGTGCAGGCCGGGACAGCACGCCCCAGCAGCCTATTGCGCAGCGCGCGGAGATCGACGGTGTCGGCACAAGATCAGAGTCACCCTCCTGTAACTGCAAATCATGGGCCCAGAGCGGGTATCGCCGGTCTTGCAGTGTCGGCCATCGGCATCGTCTACGGTGACATCGGCACCAGCCCGCTCTATACGTTGAAGGAAGTCTTCAACGGCGAACATGCCGTGCCGGTGACGCCCGAAAACGTCTACGGCATTCTGTCTCTCGTGTTCTGGGCGCTGATGCTGGTGGTCTCGGCGAAGTACGTGCTTTTCATCATGCGTGCCGACAACGATGGCGAGGGCGGCATCATGGCGCTGACTTCGCTCGCGCTGCGTGCGGTGAAGCCGGGGCGCAAGGCATGGTGGCTGTCGGTGCTCGGGGTGTTCGGTGCCGCGCTGTTCTACGGCGACGGCATGATCACGCCGGCCATTTCAGTGCTCTCCGCAGTGGAGGGGCTGGAGATTGCCACGCCGGCGTTCCGCCCCTTCGTGCTCCCGATCGCACTCGTCCTGCTGATTGGGCTGTTCATGATGCAGCGCCGCGGAACCGGCAGCGTCGGGGCCATTTTCGGCCCGGTCATGCTGTGCTGGTTTGCGGTGCTGGCCGTGCTCGGCATCAACGGAATTCGTCTGCATCCAGAGATTCTCGGCGCCATCAGTCCGTGGTGGGCGGCGCACTTCTTCGCCACTCAGCCACTGATCGCGTGGCTCGCGCTGGGCGCGGTCGTGCTGGCGATTACCGGTGGTGAGGCCCTGTATGCCGACATGGGGCACTTCGGCCGCCGGCCGATAAAGTTGAGCTGGTTCTTTGTCGTCTTTCCCGCCCTGTACCTGAACTATCTGGGGCAGGGAGCGCTGATTCTCGATCATCCCGACAACGTCCGGAATCCCTTCTTTCTGCTGGTGCCCGATCAGCTGCTGTATCCGATGGTGGCGCTGTCTGCGCTGGCAACGATCATTGCCAGTCAGGCGGTGATCTCGGGGGCGTTCTCGCTCACCCGGCAGGCGATACAGCTTGGCTACGCGCCTCGGATGCTGATGGTGCACACCTCGGAGCGGGAGATCGGCCAGATCTACGTGCCGGGCATCAACTGGATGCTGCTCGGTGCGGTGATCGCCCTCGTGGTTGGCTTCCGCTCGTCGAGTGCGCTGGCGTCCGCCTACGGCATCGCGGTCACGCTGACGATGCTGATCGACACCATCCTGGCCTTCGTCGTCGTGCGCGCCCTGTGGCGATGGAACGTCGCGACATCGCTCGCCTTCATTGGCGTATTCATCACGGTCGACATCGCATTCTTCTCCGCCACCGCGGTCAAGATCGTCGCCGGTGGATGGTTTCCGCTGCTGATCGGCGCGCTGATCTTCGTCGTGCTCAGAACCTGGAAGCGCGGTCGTGCCGTGCTTGAGGAGCGCTCACGTGCGGATACGATGCGTCTGGAGATCTTCATTCCGTCCCTGTTCAACGACCCGCCGCCCAGGGTGCCAGGGACGGCCGTGTTTCTGACGCACTGGCTCGAGAGCGTGCCACGAACCCTGTTGCACAACCTCTATCACAACAAGGTCCTGCACGAGCGGGTGGTGCTGTTGAAAGTGGAAACCGCGGACACGCCGTGGGTGCCCGATGAGCGGCGCCTGGAGGTGGAGCAGCTCGATTACGGCTTCTGGCGCGTGCTGGTGCGCTACGGCTTCAAGGAGGAGCCGGACATTCCGGCGGCGCTGGCGCTGAGTGCTCAGCAGGGGCTCGAATTCGATCTGATGAGCACCTCGTTTTTCCTCGGGCACGAGAAACTCGTATCGCGCGCAAGTTCGGGCATGGCCGGATGGCGGGAGAAGCTGTTCATTGTGCTGTTTCGCAATGCCGGCAGTGCGGCCGATTATTTCGGCATTCCGCCCAACCGGGTGGTGGAGCTCGGGGCGCAGGTCGAGTTCTGAGCGTGCTGCGGTGGGGCGCGGTCGGACTGCGACGACGAGGCCTCAGTGTCGGCCACCGCTGCGCCAGATCGAGATCAGGACCCACACACCGCCCAGCACGGCCGCGCCGAAGCCGAGCCAGCCAAACGAGAGGCCGCCGGGCAGGGCGGCATCGTTATCGACCGTCAGGATGATGGCCGAGCCGATGATCAGTGCCGCGGTCACGATGCTCAGTGCCAGACGGCTGATTGCGCGGTCCAGCCGTTCACCGAACTGCTTGAGCGGAACGACCTCGACCTGAACCTTCAGCCGGCCGGTGCGCGATGCCCGCAGCAGTTGGCGCAGGTCCTGAGGAAGCCCGGCAATCAGGTCAAGGGCGCCGTTGAGCGTGCGCCAGCCGCGCCTGGCCAGCGCGAGCGGTGCCGCATGTGCGATCAGCACCTGCTCCAGAAATGGGCTGGCCTCGCCTGCCATGTCGAACTCGGGGTCGAGCTGGCGACCGAGCCCTTCGAGGGTGATGAAGGTCTTCACGAGCAGCGCGAGATCCGGGGGCAGGGCCAGTTCGTGATCGCGCAGGATGGTGATCAGGTCGCTGAGCATTGCGCTGAAATCGAGCGCTTTCAGCGGCACGCCATGGTACTGATCGACAAAGGCGTCGATCTCGTCCATCAGCGGTGCGCTGTCGCCCTCCATGCCGCCACTCCAGTCGATCAGGATGTCGGCCACGGCAGCGGCTTCGTGGCGAACGAGGCCGTGCAGCAGGCGCGCGACCTGGTAGCGACGCTCTTCGGTGAGCCTGCCAACCATGCCGAAGTCGATGAAGGCGATGCGGTTTCCCCGCAGGTAGAACAGATTGCCCGGGTGCGGGTCGGCGTGGAAGAAGCCGTCCTTCAGGATCATCTGCAGCACCGCATTGGCACCGCGGCAGGCGAGCAGCTTGCGGTCAAGCCCTGTGGCATCGACTGCGGCGAGGTTGCGCCCCGGAATGCCTTCGATGCAGTCCTGCACATTGACCTGTTCGCTGGTCCATTGCCAGTGGATGCGCGGCAGCACGATCTCCGGGCGGTCTGCGAAGCGGGCGGCGATGCGCTCGGCGCTGCGGCCCTCGGCGGAAAAATCCATCTCGCGGCGCAGCGAGCGGGTGAACTGGCGCACAACATCGCGCGGCCGGTAGCGTCGCAGGTCGGGGGCGTCGGCTTCGATAATCTCGGCGAGGCGGGCCAGCAGGCGCAGATCGGCTTCCACGACCGGGCGGATGCCCGGACGGCGCACCTTAAGCACCACCGGCGTACCGTCCGCGAGCAAGGCCCGATGCACCTGGGCCAGGGAGGCGGCGGCCAGTGGGGAGGTCTCGAGTCGCGGGAAGATGTTCTCGGGCGCCTCACCGAAGGCTTCGGTCAGTTGTGCATGGATGTCGGCATAGGGCAGGGCGGGGGCGGCGTCCTGCAGCTTGCTGAACTCGGTCGTCCACTCAGCCGAAAACAGGTCGACGCGGGTCGCGAGGATCTGGCCGAGCTTGACGAAGGTCGGGCCAAGATCCTCGAGCGCTCGACGCACCCTGGCGGGCGGTTCGAGCTGGGCGAGTTCATCCGGGGCGCGCCAGTGCAATACCTTGCCCGCGCGCTCGAGTGCGCCGGCCATGCCGATGCGACGCACCAGATCGCCGAAGCCGTAGCGAATCAGGACACTTGCAATGTCATGCAGGCGGCCAAGGTCGCGAACGGCGCTGACGGCGTCCGACCACATCAGTCGTTCTGGTCAGGCGGAGGGGGCGTGCTGCCCTTGTCCGTCGGCGGATGCAGGCGGTCGGCAATGCCGCGCAGCAGGCCGGCCGCCAGCCCGGCGAGAACAGCGGCTTCGTTGCGCACGATCCGCGCACCGTCTTCAACCTGTCCGCGCGCGGTGTCGGCCAGACTTTGGGTGAGTTCGGACAGGGCAGAGCGGATGCGCCCGCCCACCGCGGTGCCACTGCTGCGCGCATGGTCGTTCAGATCCTGCAAGGTCGCGCGCGCAATGCCGTTGGCACTCCGGGCCGCATTGCCCAGGGTTTCGATGAACAGTGATTCCAGCGCGGAGAGTTCGTCGCGCGTCTGTTTGAGGACCTCGTGGGAGAACGCTTCGCCGCGCTTTCCCGCTTCCTGCAGCGCAAGCTGGGTGGCTTCGGCGGCAGAAGCCAGCGCCTCGTCGAGCCCTTGCATGGCCTGCCGGAGCGCCTGCGCCTCTTCGCTGCCGCGGCTGGCTGCACCTTGCTGGGCGCCCTTTACCACTGCATCCATCACGGCGCGAATTGCATCGCGGTCCAGATGTCCATCGGCAAGGGCCTGAAGGGTGATGCCGCGCACCCGTTCGGAGATTTCGGCGGGCGTGCCCCCTGCCGCACTGCGGGCCTGCCGCTCGATTTCATCGGCGGCCGGTCTTGGGGCCTGCGCGTCTCCAGTCGAATGCGAAGCACTGCCAGTGTGGGAAGATTGCTTGCTCATGGTGACGACTCCTTTGCTGGGCGCCCGGCACCACGAAGCGGAAGGTTCCGCGCGCTGTCCGGCGCCTTGCTGCAAACCGCTGATAGCCTGCGGCAGAAAGCCGGAGGCCGTTCATGCGTCGACTCCATTGTACTGAGCATCGTGCCCGGCGGCACGGTCTGCACCTTTCGAATCAGTGCAGTACGCGCGGCATCGCCAGCATGAAGGGTGGGATCTCGGCTTCGAAACGATGTCCGTCGGTGGCTTCCATCTGGTAGCTGCCGTGCATCGTGCCTACGGCCGTTTCGAGCACCGATCCGCTCGAATAGCGAAACACTTCGCCTGGTTCGAGTAGCGGCTGTTCGCCGATCACGCCCTGACCGTGGACCTCCTGAACCTTGCCGGTGCCGTCGGTGATGATCCAGTGGCGGCTGACCAGCCGTGCTGCCACGGTGCCGGTGTTGCGAATGGTGATGTGATAGGCGAAGACAAAGTGGTCCTCGTCCGGATTGGACTGTGCCGGAATGAATTCGGCGACAGCTTCGACGGCGATACGATAGGCGTCTGAAGTGCTCACGCGCGTGATTCTCCTGGAATGATCATCGGCTAAGGTAGCGCAGGCGCCACGGGTCGCCGGTGGATGGTGTCGGCTTTCTTGTCCCGAAAGCGGGCCAAGACGGGAGTCAGAGCTGTAAAATAACATTTTGTCCGGAAAATCTGTCATGTCCGTTTCTGCCCTTACTGCCCTGTCCCCGCTCGATGGCCGTTATCACGGCAAGGTTGGGGGCTTGCGCGACCATTTTTCCGAACACGGCCTGATCCGCAATCGGGTAAGGGTGGAGGTGGAGTGGCTCAAGGCGCTGGCGGCCGATGCCGGTCTCGCCGAGATCGCGCCGTTCTCTGCCGCAACCGTGGCTGAACTCGATGCCGTCGTGGCGGGCTTCTCCCCCGACGACAGCGAGGCGGTGAAGGCCATCGAGGCCACCACCAATCACGACGTCAAGGCCATGGAGTACTGGCTCAAGAAGCGCCTCGGTCATAACGCCGAGGTGATGAAGGTGTCGGAGTTCATCCACTTTGCCTGCACCTCCGAAGACATCAACAACACCTCGCATGCGCTGATGCTCAAGGCCGGTCGCGACGAGGTGCTGCTGCCGGCGGTCGACAAGGTGATCGCCCGTTTCCGCGCGCTCGCGCATCAACTGGCAGATCTGCCGATGCTGTCGCGCACTCACGGCCAGCCGGCCAGCCCGACGACGCTGGGCAAGGAGATGGCCAACATCGCCGCGCGGCTGATGCGCGCGCGCGCGCAGATCGCTGCGGTGTCGCTGACCGCCAAGTTCAACGGTGCGGTGGGTAACTACAATGCTCACCTGTCCGCCTGGCCCGAGTTCGACTGGGAGGGCTTCAACCGCCGCTTCATCGAGTCGCTGGGTCTGGAGTTCAACCCCTACACCATCCAGATCGAGCCGCATGACGCGATGGCCGAGCTGTATGACGCCACCGGCCGCATGAACACCATCCTGATCGACGCCTGCCGCGACATCTGGATGTACATCTCGCTGGGTTATTTCAAGCAGCGTCTGAAGGACGGCGAAGTGGGTTCGTCAACCATGCCGCACAAGGTCAATCCGATCGATTTCGAGAACGCAGAGGGCAACCTCGGTATCGCCAATGCGGTGCTGCGTCACTTCTCGGAGAAGCTGCCGGTCTCGCGCATGCAGCGCGACCTGACCGACTCCACCGTGCTGCGCAACATGGGCGTGGGCTTCGGCCATACGGTGCTGGCAATCGACAGTGCGCTGCGCGGTCTGGGCAAGCTCGAAGCCGAACCGGCCCGCTTGGCGGCCGACCTCGACGACTGCTGGGAAGTGCTGGCCGAGCCGGTGCAGACCGTCATGCGCCGTTTTGCGATCGAGAACCCGTACGAACAGCTCAAGGCCATGACCCGCGGCAAGGGCATCACCCGCGAGGCGCTGCAGTCCTTCATCGCCACGCTGGCGATTCCGCAGAGCGAGCGTGACCGTCTGCTGGCGATGACGCCGGCGAGCTACATCGGCAAGGCCGCGGAACTGGCCCGCGCCATCTGAGCGTTGCCGAAGTGCCGGGGTCTTGAGCCCCGGTACGACAAGAATCATTCAACGCCACCTTCACGGTGGCGTTTTCCATCAAACAGGGAGCGTGAACATGGCCTTTGCCGACAACCTCAAGCAGTTGCCCAAGGTGTCCCACCTGGCAGCAATCAATCTGATCGACGCTGCGGACGCAGTCGTTGGAACGATCGAGAACAAACCCGGCCAAGGCGGCTCGCTGACGGTGTACAACCATCTGGCGCAGATCCACGGCGCAATCAGCCCGGAAGCCGCTGCGAAAGGCTTGGAACTGTATGCGGAGCATACCGAGGACGCGCGCCTGAACCCCGGCAAGCACCCGAACATTGACCGCCTGATCGGGCTGATCGAGCGCGGCGAGACGCTGCGGGTGAAGCAGGTTTTTGCCGTGTAATGCAGCGCAGCCCGGTACTGCCGGGCCGGTTGCATGAAAAAGGGCGCCAATTGGCGCCCTTGTCACGTGTGCTGCAGGAAGCGTCAGACGACGGCTTCTTCCTTTTCCTTCTTCGGCTTGATGAACTGCTCGCGCGAGACGCCGAGCCACATCACCAGCGGGCTGGCGACCAGCACCGAGGAGTAGATGCCGAACAGGATGCCGATGGTCAGCGCGAGGGCGAAGTAGTACAGGGTTTCGCCGCCGAATATCAGCATGGCCAGCACCATCATCTGGGTGCTGCCGTGGGTGATCACGGTACGCGAGATGGTGCTGGTGATAGCGTGGTTGAGCACGTCGGGCGTGCTCATGCTGCGCTTCTTCTTGAAGGTTTCACGCACACGGTCGAAGACCACGACGGATTCGTTCACCGAGTAGCCCAGCACCGCGAGCACCGCAGCCAGCACCGGCAGGGAGAACTCCCACTGGAAGAAGGCGAAGAACCCCAGAATGATGATCACGTCGTGCAGGTTGGCGATGATGGCCGACACCGCGAAGCGCCATTCGAAGCGGGCCGCGAGGTAGAGCATGATGCCGATGATCACCAGCAGCAGCGCCATGGCACCGTCGGTGGCGAGTTCCTTGCCGACCTGGGGGCCGACGAACTCGACACGGCGCAGTTCGCCTTTGGGGCCGTCGATGCTTGCCAGCGTGCTCATGACCCGTTCCGACACGCGGTTGGTGTCGAGGTCTTCGCGGTTTGGCATGCGAATCAGCACGTCGCGCGCACTGCCGAAGTTCTGTACCTGGGCATCCGGGTAGCCCTCGTTGCCCAGCGCCTGGCGGATGGGATCGAGCTGGGCCGCCTCGGTGTAGCTGACCTCGATCAGCGTACCGCCGGTGAACTCGACCGACAGATGCAGGCCGCGGGTGGCGAGAAAGAACACGGCCAGCACGAAGGTGATCAACGAGATGATGTTGAACACCAGCGCATGGCGCATGAAGGGGATGTCTTTCTTGATGCGGAAAAATTCCATGATTGCTTGTCCTTGTCTTCCGCTCAGTTATTGCCCGGCTTCCAGACCTGGCCGATTGCCAGCTTTTCCACCTTGCGCTGACGACCGTAGATCAGGTTGATCATCATCCGCGACACCAGCACCGCGCTGAACATCGAGGTCAGGATGCCCAGACAGTGCACCACGGCGAAGCCGCGCACCGCTCCGGAACCGAATACCAGCAGTGCGATACCGGCGATCAGGGTGGTGATGTTGGAGTCCAGAATGGTGTCGAAGGCGCGGTCGTAGCCGGCGGCAATGGCCGCCTGCGGGCTTGAGCCGTTGCGCAGTTCCTCGCGGATACGCTCGTTGATCAGCACGTTGGCGTCGATGGCCATACCCAGGGTGAGCGCCATGGCGGCGATACCGGGCAGGGTCAGCGTGGCCTGCAGCAGCGACAGCAAGGCCACCAGCAGCAAGAGGTTGGATGCCAGCGCAATCGTCGAAACCACGCCGAACAGTGCGTAGTACGCGCACATGAACACGGCAATCGCGAGGAAGCCCCACAGTGTCGAGTTGAAGCCCTTGGCGATGTTCTCTGCGCCGAGGCTGGGGCCGACGGTGCGCTCTTCGATGATTTCCATCGGTGCAGCCAGCGAGCCGGCCCGCAGCAGCAGGGCGACGTCGTTGGCTTCGGCCGTGGTCATGCGGCCGGAAATCTGCACCCGGCCGCCGCCAATCTCGCTGCGGATGACCGGTGCGGTTACCACTTCGCCCTTGCCCTTTTCGATCAGCAGGATGGCCATGCGCTTGCCGATGCTTTCGCGGGTGACATCGCGGAAGATACGGGCGCCGGCGGCATCCAGTGTCAGATGCACGGCCGCTTCGTTGGTCTGGCCGTCGAAGCCGGGCTGGGCGTCGGTGAGGCGGTCGCCGGTCAGTACCACCTGCTTTTTCACCAGCAGGGGCAAGCCGCCACGCTCGGTGTAGAGCTCGGTGCCGAAGGGTACCTTGCCGGCAATGGCGTCCTCTACCGCGCCAGGGGTGTCGTCGACCATGCGCACCTCGAGGGTGGCAGTACGGCCGAGGATGTCTTTGGCTTTGGCCACGTCCTGCACGCCGGGCAGCTGGACGACGATGCGTTCTGCGCCCTGCTGCTGGATCACCGGCTCGGCGACGCCCAGCTCGTTGATCCGGTTGTGCAGGGTGGTGATGTTCTGTTTGATCGCGAAGTCGCGCATGGTCTGCTGTGCCTGAGGCGTCAGCGTGGCCACCAGCTTGAGGTCATCGCTGCCGTCGTCGCGGTCGGACAGCTGCAGGTCGGTCGTGCTGCCCTGGATGGCGCTGCGGCCGGCGTCGCGCTGCGCGCTGTCGCGGAAGCGGATGTGGATCGTGTTGCCTTCGCGGGTGATGCCGGCATGGCGCACGTTCTTGTCGCGCATCAGGGTACGCAGGTCACCGGTGGTGGAGTCGAGGCGCTTGGTGAGTGCCCCGGGCATGTCTACCTGAAGCAGAAAGTGCACGCCGCCTCGCAGGTCGAGGCCCAGATACATCGGCAAGGCGTGGATCGAGGTCAGCCAGGCCGGCGAGGCCGACAACAGGTTGAGGGCGACAACGTAGGACGGATCCTGCGGATCGGGGTTGAAGGCGCGCTCGATGGCGTCCTTGGCCCGGATCTGGACGTCGGTGCTGGCAAAGCGGGCGCGAACGCCCGAGATATCCGAGAAAATTCCGTTGTGCTCGATGCCGGCGCTACGCAGCACCTCGGCAACGCGGTCGGTGACGGTGGCGGGATCAAGCTTGAGCGTGGCCTTTCCGCTCGACACCTGAACCGCGGGCACCTCACCGTAGAAGTTCGGCAATGTGTAGATCAGGCCCCATAGCAGGACGAGCCCGATGAGGATGTTCTTCCAGAGTGGATAGCGATTCATTGTGGAGGGCAGTGCGTTGAGGATGAGGCTGTCCGGAATCAGGGCCGGTCATGCGCCCGCCTTTCGGACAACGTAAAAGGCATCCCCTGCGCCTCGGCAGCGCGGGAGTGTCGGTACGGAGGCGGCAGAGCGCCGCCTCCGCTAAGGCAATGCTCAGAGTGCCTTCAGCGTGCCCTTGGGCAGCACCGTGGCAACGGCATTCTTCTGCACGGCGACAACGGTGTTGGGCGCGACCTCGACCTGCACGAAGCTGTCGTTCACTTCGGTGACGCGGCCTGCGATACCGCCGCCAGTGACGACTTCATCACCCTTGCCCAGCGCTTCAACCATGGCCTTGTGTTCCTTGGCCTTCTTCATCTGCGGCCGAATCATCAGGAACCACAGCACCACGAACATCAGGATCAGCGGCAGCATGCCCATCAGGCCACCGGTAGGATCGGCGCCTGCGGCCTGAGCGTATGCGTTGGAAATCAGCACGTTGTTACTCCAAAGTTGGCAAAAAGCGTTGAATTATAGCAGCGAAGCATGCGCTGCCTTGGTGAGGATCAGACGGTGCCTGTATTGCGATCGCGTTGGAAGCGCTCGACAAACGCAGCGAAGCCATCGACCGCAATGGCGTCACGGAGTTCGGCGGTGAGCGTCTGGTAATAGCGCAGATTGTGAATCGTGTTGAGCATGCTGCCCAGAATTTCCCCGGTGCGGTGCAGATGGTGAAGGTAAGCCCTGCTGAAGTTCCGGCAGGTATAGCAGTCGCAAGTGGGGTCGAGTGGCCGGGTATCAAGCTTGTGCGTGGCATTCTTGATCTTGATGTCGCCAAAACGGGTGAATAGCCAGCCATTGCGGGCGTTGCGGGTCGGCATCACGCAGTCGAACATGTCGATGCCGGCAGCGACGCCTTCCACGATGTCTTCCGGTGTGCCCACGCCCATCAGGTAGCGCGGCTTGCCGGATGGCAGGCGCGGCGCCGTATGGGCGAGGATGCGGCGCATGTCCTCTTTGGGCTCGCCCACCGACAGGCCGCCAATGGCAAAACCGTGGAAGCCGATTTCATCCAGTGCGGCCAGCGACTCGTCGCGCAGGTCTTCGTACATCCCGCCCTGGACGATGCCGAACAGTGCGTTGGTGTTCTCCAGACGGTCGAATTCGTCGCGCGAGCGCCGGGCCCAGCGCTGCGACATGCGCATCGATTTCGCGGCTTCGTCGCGGGTGGCGGGGTAGGGCGTGCACTCGTCGAAGATCATCACCACGTCCGAGTTCAGCGTGTGCTGGATCTGCATGGAGATCTCGGGCGTGAGGAAGAGCTTGGCACCGTCGATCGGGCTGGCGAACTTCACGCCTTCTTCGGTGATCTTGCGCAGGGCGCCGAGGCTGAAAACCTGGAAACCGCCTGAATCGGTAAGGATGGGCTTGTCCCAGCCCATGAAGCCATGCAGGCCGCCGTGCGCGGCAATGACGTCCAGCCCGGGGCGCAGCCACAGGTGGAAAGTGTTGCCGAGGCAGATCTGCGCGCCGATGTCCTTGAGCATGTCCGGCGTCATGGCCTTGACCGTGCCATAGGTGCCGACCGGCATGAATACCGGGGTTTCGACTACGCCGTGAGCCAGGGTCAGGCGGCCGCGGCGGGCACTGCCGCTGGTGGTGAGGAGTTCAAACTGCATTGTCGTTCCGGGTCAGAAGCATGGCATCGCCGTAGCTGAAGAAGCGATAGCCTTGAGCGATCGCGTGGCGATAAGCCTGCCGCATGGTGTCCATGCCGGCAAAGGCGGACACCAGCATCAGCAGGGTGGATTTGGGCAGGTGAAAGTTGGTGACGAGGGCGTCGACGACACGGAAGCGGAAGCCGGGCAGGATGAAAATCTCGGTCTCGCCGCTGCCTGCCGCGAGCGGGCCCTCCTGCGCAGCGGCTTCAAGCGCGCGCATGCTGGTGGTGCCGACTGCGATCACCCGCCCGCCGGCGGCGCGGGTGGCGGCGATCGCATCTACCGTTTCCTGCGGAATCACGTAGCGCTCGCAGTGCATGCGATGCTCCCCGAGGTCGTCCACCCTGACCGGCTGGAAAGTGCCCGCACCGACGTGCAATGTCAGCCAGGCGCAACTGGCGCCCCGCGCTGCGACGCGATCGAGCACGGACTGGTCGAAGTGCAGCCCCGCCGTGGGCGCGGCGACCGAACCGGGCGCACGTGCATACACCGTCTGATAGCGACTCTCGTCGGCATCGCCGGCTGCGCGCTGAATATACGGCGGCAGCGGAAGCTTGCCGTGGCGCTCGAGCAACTGGACCAGATCCTCATGTTCCGGGAAGCGCAGATGAAAGAACTCGCCGACTCGTCCGAGAACGGTGACGTCGAACGCATCTGCCAAGCGCAGTGTGGAGCCGGGTTTGGGCGACTTGGACGAGCGGATCTGCGCGAGCGCCTCGTGGGGGCCGATCGGGCGTTCGATCAGCACCTCGATCTGGCCGCCAGAGGCCTTTATTCCGTGCAGACGGGCGTGGAGCACGCGGGTGTCGTTGAACACCAGCAGATCGCCCGGGCGCACGTAATCCGGCAGGTCGGAGAACTGCCTGTCGTCCAGTGTTTCACCCACGATCAGCAGGCGGCTGGCACTGCGTTCGGCCAGCGGCGCCTGCGCAATCAGCTCGGGCGGGAGTTCATAATCGAAATCGTTGAGGGTCAGAGGCATCAATTCACCGTAACGGCTTGCCGCAATCGGTCTTGTTCAGTGATAATGCGTGCCCTTCCCTGCCGGGATGGCGGAATCGGTAGACGCAGCGGATTCAAAATCCGCCGCTGGTAACAGTGTGAGGGTTCGAGTCCCTCTCCCGGCACCAGGCAAGGCAGCACGCATCGAAAGCGGCGGATTCTAGCAGCTTTCGCAGGCGGGCTTGGCCTCTGCCACCTTTCCCCCCGCGTTGCCCCCTTCTCCAGCATGGTTCGCCCCGGTTGACACCGCATGCGGGCGCATGATCCTGTCGGGACGTGTCGAATGTTCACGACGTCGTGTCGGCGGAGTCCGATTGCATCGGCCCTGCATTGCTGATCGCACGGACTGCGGGATGCGTCAGCCGGCGCTCCACGGAAATCGCATAGAAGGATTCCCTGACGCTGTCGGCCGTGCCCAGGCGTTGTACGCCGTGCTGCCTGCATACCTCGTCGGAAATCAGGTCGGCCGAGGGAAAGATGCCGACACCGGCCTCCCCGAAAGCCTTCATCAGTGCGCTGTCGTCGAACTCTCCGACGATTCGCGGATGCACCTTGTGATCTTCGAGCCAGCGCAACAAGGGGCGCCGTACCGCGGCATCGGCGCCCGGCAGCAACATGGGCGCGCCATGCAGGCAGGCGGGGAAGGGGCCTTTGAGACTGGCCGAGAGGGCCGGCGTGGCAAAGAAGCTGACCGGCGACTCGCCCAGCTTGTGGCTGTAGCCGCGCACGTCCATATTTGGTGGCAGCGGGCTGTCGGCCAGCACCACGTCCAGCTTGTGGACGGCCAGTTCGCCAAGCAACTGGTCGAGCTTGTTTTCGCGGCACACGATGCGCATCGGTTCGGGCAGGGCGATCGAGGGGGCGAGCAGGACATAGGCAATTGCCTTGGGCACAACGTCGGAGACCCCGACACGGAAGGGCAGTGCGCGGCCGGCCGAGCGCGTGCTGAGGGCGTCTTCGAGTTCGGTGCCGAGGCGGAAGATTTCCTCTGCGTAGTCGAGCACCATGTCACCGGTTTCGGTCAGCACCAGGCGTCGCCCCTGGCGGCGAAACAGGTTGACGCCGAGTGTGGTCTCAAGGGCAGCAATCTGGCCTGACAGCGTCTGCGGTGCGAGGCCGGTGCGCTCGCTGGCCCTGACCACGCCGCCGGCACGTGCCACGCTCCAGAAATGGTGAAGCTGCTTGAAGTTGATCATGTGTATATTGTTCGATAAAACCAGATGAAAATTCAGTTGAACCCGGAGTTTATCGAACAGTCTGAGCCTTAGCATCCGAACTGTGTATTGCAGGGCGGTCATTGCACCAGACAAAGGAGACTCAGACATGCGAATCGATCTGCATTGTGACGGCGTTGAAGCGGCTCCCGGTTTGCAGGACTACGTGGCGCGGAGGATGCGCTTTGCTGTCGGCAAATTCAGGGATCACATCCAGTGGGCCCGGATCAAGGTGGCCGACGTGAATGGACCGCGGGGTGGCGCGGACAAGCGCTGTGTGGTCCAGTTGCGCTTGCGCAACCTGCCGGACGTGGTATTCGCGATCACCCAGCTCGATGTCAGGGCGGCGGTCGATGAGGCGGCGGACAGGGTTTCGCGCGTACTCGCCCAGCGCCTGCGACGTAACCGGCGCGTGGATCACACCCGCTGCGCCGCGCTGATCGAAGCGCCCGTTTGAGCACGCTTTTAGCGTTTATATTTCGAACAAATCAAAACTAGACTACGGCATTGCCGCTTGTTTCAAGGAGAATCACAGATGGAAAATCGCATTGCCTCGATGAACCGGTCGGAAGCCTCGGTGCTGTCGACCAACAAGGTCATCCGCAACACCTACATGCTGCTGTCGCTGACGCTGGCGTTTTCGGCGGTGACTGCAGGCGCCTCGATGGCGTTCGGGCTGCCGCATCCGGGCCTGATCCTGACGCTGGTCGGCTATTTCGGCCTGCTGTTCCTGACAACCAAGTTCCGTAACAGCAGTCTGGGCATTCTGTTCGTCTTCGCGCTGACCGGGTTCATGGGTTACACCCTTGGCCCGATCATCTCGCACTACCTGTCCATGCCCAACGGCAGTCAGGTCGTGATGCAGGCGATGGGGGGCACGGCGGCGATTTTCCTTGGCCTGTCGGGCTATGCGCTGACTACGCGCAAGGACTTCTCCTTCATGGGCGGCTTCCTGATGGTTGGCATCCTGGTTGCCTTCCTTGCGGGTCTGGGCGCGGTGTTCTTTGAAATGCCCGGCCTGTCGCTTGCCGTGTCGGCGATGTTCGTGATGCTGATGTCGGGCCTGATCCTGTACGAGACCAGCAACATCATCCATGGTGGCGAAACCAACTACGTGATGGCGACGGTCACGCTGTACGTGACGATCTACAACCTCTTCACCAGCCTTCTGCATCTGCTGGGTTTCATGAACAACGACTGACGCGCCTGCTGACTGCAAACCGGGGCGACTTCCGCAAAGGGGTCGCCCCTTTGCATTTGTGCTTGCTGCGGCCGAGAGCTGCGCGAGCGGTTACAATGGATGACTTTTTTTCAACGGGAAAGGTCCCATGAAGACCACCTTTCTGGACTTCGAACAGTCGATTGCCGAGCTTGAAGGCAAGATCGAACAGTTGCGTTTCGTGCAGGACGACTCTGCGGTGGACATCTCCGAGGAGATCGGCCGACTCGAGGCCAAGAGCCACACGATGACCAAGGATCTCTACGGCAAGCTCACGCCGTGGCAGATCGCGCAGGTCGCACGCCATCCGCAGCGTCCTTACACGCTGGACTATGTCCAGCATATCTTCACCGATTTCGAAGAGCTGCACGGCGATCGCGCCTTTGCCGACGACAAGGCAATCGTGGGTGGTCTGGCGCGCTTCAATGGCCAGAGTTGCGTGGTCATCGGCCACCAGAAAGGGCGCGATACCAAAGAAAAGATCGTGCGCAACTTCGGCATGCCGCGGCCCGAGGGTTACCGCAAGGCCATGCGGCTGATGAAGCTGGCGGAGAAATTCGGCCTGCCGGTGTTCACTTTCGTCGATACACCGGGCGCCTATCCGGGCATCGGTGCCGAGGAGCGTGGGCAGTCCGAGGCCATCGGCCACAACCTCTACGTGATGGCCGAGCTCAAGGTGCCGCTGATCTGCACGATCATCGGCGAAGGCGGCTCGGGTGGCGCGCTGGCGATTGCCGTCGGCGACCAGGTGATGATGCTGCAGTATTCCACCTACTCGGTGATCTCCCCCGAAGGCTGCGCCTCCATCTTGTGGAAGAGCGCGGACAAGGCGTCGGAAGCGGCAGAAACCATGGGTATTACGGCTGCTCGCCTGAAGTCGCTGGGCCTGATCGACAAGATCGTCAACGAGCCCGTGGGTGGTGCGCACCGCGATCATCGTGCGATGGCGCAGAGCCTGAAGCGCGCGCTGACCGATGCCTTGCGTCAGGTCGATTCGATGACGCCTGCCGATCTGGTGGCGCAGCGGATCGAGAAGCTGATGGGTTACGGCCGCTACAAGGAACAGGCAGCCTGAGTACATCCCCGCTACAGGCAGCAGCGGCCGTCCTTGAGGCGGCTGGCGTCGGGGCGCGTAGCCGCTTGTGCTGTGCGCTCTCCGGCGGGGTTGATTCGATCGTTCTGCTGGACCTGCTGGCGGGCTTGCAGTCGCGCTTTGGCCATGCGCTGTGTGCGGCGCATGTGAACCATGGTCTGAACCCTGCAGCCAGCGCCTGGCAGGCACACTGCACAGCACTGTGCAGTCACCGCGGTATTCCCTTCATTGCGTTTACGGTCGATGTCGCACGCGACGACCACGAGGGGCTGGAGTCTGCGGCGCGCAAGGCCCGACACGCCGTTCTGGAGACGGTGGAGTGTGACTGGCTGGTGTTTGGCCATCACCGCGACGATCAGGCTGAAACGGTTCTGTTTCGCCTTTTTCGTGGAACCGGCTTGCGTGGCGCGAGCGCCATGGTGGCCGTCGAGCCCGGAGCGGAAGGTCGTGCAGGGCGTCTGCGCCCGATGCTGGGCTTCGGCCGTGCGGACATCCGCGACTGGGCTCATGCGCACGCACTGACCTGGGTCGAGGACGACAGCAATACCGACTGTCGCTTTGCGCGCAACGACATTCGCCATCGTATTCTGCCGGCGATCGAAACCGCCTATCCCTCAGCTTCAGCCTCGATTGCACGGGCTGCGGCGCATTTCAGAGAAGCCAGCGATCTGCTCGACGAGCTTGCCGCCAGCGATGAGCACGCCTGCGGCGGCCGCATGCTGAGGCGGGATGGCGTGCTTGCGCTGTCTGATGCGCGGGTCGCCAATCTGTTGCGCTGGCAGGCCCGCCGCTGCGGCATGCCAGCCCCCTCCCGTGCGCGCCTGCTGGAGGCTTTGCGCCAACTGCGTGCTGCGCCTGCAGTGCGACCGCTTTATTTTCCGCTCGGCGATCTGGCCTGCTGTGCCTACCGCGGTGAGGTCTGGCTGGAGTCCGTGGGGGGCGGCCTGCCGGCGCCTTGTCACTGGGGCGGAACGGCGGCTGTCGAGAAGCCGTGGGGCGATGGCAGGGTGGTGTTCAGCGCGGCAAAGGGTCGCGGCATTGCCCGTGCTGCGCTGGATCAGGCAGCGAAGCTGAGTCTGGTGACGCGCTCGGCGGGCCTGCGCATGCGCCTGGCGCCGGAACGGCCCAGTCGCACGTTCAAGAATCTGTGCCAGGAGGCCGGCATCCCGGCGTGGATGCGCGACCGTCTGCCTGTGCTGGAGGTCGACGGCAGCGTGGCCTGGATCGGCGGTATCGGCATCGACGCGGCTTTTGCCTGCCCGCCCGGGGATGAGGGTTTCGTGCCTGAGTGGGTGCCGGTCAGCTCCTGAGCGTAGTCAGCATCTGCGCCAGTTCGACCGCAGAGCGCACCTGCATCTTGTCGAACACCCGTGACCGGTGTGCCTCGACGGTGCGCATCGAGATCGATAGGTCGTCGGCAATGACCTTGTTGAATTTCCCTTCCAGAATCAGCTCCATGACCTCACGTTCGCGTGCCGTCAGCGTGGCCAGTCTGGCCTCGACCGTGTCGCGATCGGCTGCGGCCTGCTGGCTGGCGGCGTCGCGGTCGAACGCGCGCTGCACATGCTCGATCAGGTCGTTGTCGTTGAACGGTTTTTCGATGAAGTCGAAGGCGCCTTTCTTGAGTGCGCTCACCGCCATGGGTACGTCGCCGTGACCGGTGATGAAGATCACCGGCAAGGTGCAGTTGCGTTCGATGAGCACGTCGAAGCACTCCAGGCCGCTCATGCCCTCCATGCGGATGTCGAGCACGATGCAGCCGCGCCATTCGGGCTGCCAGGCTGCGAGAAACGCTTCAGCGCCGGGCCATATCCGGCATGCCACGCCGCGGGTCCGGAACTGCCACTGCAGGGCATCGCGAATGGCTTCGTCGTCGTCGATGATGTGGGCGCAAGCCTGGGTCATTGGCGTTCTACCGGTAGCGAAAGGATGAAGATGGTACCGCCTGAAGGGTTTGGCTCAAACGTCAGGCGGCCATGGTGGAGTTCGGCAATCGAGCGACAGATGTTGAGTCCCATGCCCATGCCTTCCTCCTTGGTGGTGAAAAAGGGCTGGAAGAGGCGGGCTGCAGACTCTGCATCAATGCCGGCACCGCGGTCGCAGACCTGTACTTCCATCATGCTCCCGGTGCTGTGGGTGCGGATGCGCACTTCCCGCAATGCGGCAGGCGTACTGCGCATCGCATCCATGCCGTTACGCACGAGGTTCACGAGGATCTGCTCGATCATGACCGGGTCTGCCGTCACCATGGGCGGGTTCGGTCGCAGCTCGGTGGTGATGCGCATCCGGCGTTTGCGCGCATCAGCCTCGATGAGGCCGACCGCCTCGACGATGATGGCGTTAAGGTCGACGGTTTCACGCTTCGGTTCGGAGCGGCGCACGAAGTCATGCACGCGGCGGATGATCTCGCCCGCACGACGCGCCTGGCGGCCAATCTTCTCGTGGATCTCGCGCAACTCGGCAGGATCAATCTCGCTCGCATCGAGACGGTTGATGCAGCCGCTGTTGTAGCTGGCAATGGCGGCCAGCGGCTGGTTCAGTTCGTGTGCCAGCGTGGAGGCCATTTCACCCATGGTGACCAGGCGCGAGGTGGCCTGCAGGCGTTCTTCCTGCTGGCGTGCAAGTTCGCGCGCCCGCTTCTGCTCGGTGATGTCCAGTACCGAGCCCATCCAGCCGTTGTCGCGTCCTTCCGCATCGATCAGGGGCGCTTCGAAGATCAGGGCGTCGAAGCGCTCCCCGTTCTTGCGCCGCAGCGAGACCTCGAGGCCGTCCACCGGCGTGCCGGCCGACATCACGTTGTCGTGAACTTCCAGTGTGCGGTCGATCTGGTCCGGGTCCCAGTAAGGCATGGGTGGCGTGGCGCCGATCAGCTCGTCGGCGCTGTATCCGGTCATGCGGCAGAAGGCCGGATTGACGTGGGTGATGCGGCCTTCATGGTCGCGCGCCCTCAGTCCGGTGATGACCGAGTCCTCCATGGCCTTGCGAAACGCGGATTCCCGCCTCAATGCCTGTTCGGCGGCCTGACGGCGCGCAAGCTGGCGTCGCAATTGCCAGGTGCTCCATACGATGACGGTTCCAAAGAGCACGATGGAGGCAATCAGCAGGACCAGCACCCACCGGGTTTCGCCCTTGTAGGCCGTGATCTGCAGCATCAGGCCGCGCCCCGGGGGGTCGAAGGGGGTGGTGTAGCTCAGGTGGGAAGCAAGCGGTGCAATCTTGGACTTTGCTGCAATTTCCTGTCCGTCCGGATCGAGCACCGCAACGCGGTATCGCTCCGAGAACCACCACGGCAATTCGCGGGAAACAAGATCGGAGAGTGAGTAGACCGCCACGACCACGCCCAGAAACGCATCGTCCGACCACGCGGGAACATGTACTTCGAAGTGGTACCTGTCGTTGACCACCGGGTAGGCCGGGCCATAGACCGGCCGTCCGAGCCCGCGTGCAAGGGTCATGCCCGATTCCGAGGGAACTGCGCCGTCGGCCTCGCCAACCAGGCCGCGGTCCTGAGCAGGGGGCAGGGACCCCTTGAGCTCGCCATCCTTGTCGAGCCACAGCACGCGGACGATGCCGCGATCCTGGCTCATCAGCTGGCGCAATTGTGCCTCGGTCTGACCCGACGGTCGCCCGGCGCTGAGCAGGAGCTCCGGGCCGATCTGCAACAGCAGGGCCTCGTTACGATCGAGCTGAAAGCGCAGGTTCTGCTCCATCCACAGGACATCGGTGAGCAGCGTCGTCTGCTGCTCCTCGGCGTCGTACTGCCGTGTGAGCCAGACCAGCAGCACAATGGTTGCGAGGAACAGGGTGAGGAAAAAATACGGAAGGCGACCGATCCAGCGGTTGCGCGTGGTGTTCTGGGGGTCGGAGGGGGGGAGCATTACGCGGATGTTGGACCTTGGCTTGAAATCGGCTGCATTGACGATGTTTATGCCCGCATCCATCGGATTTGCGGTATTCCACAATTGCGATCATATTTCCGATCGACCAGTATGCTCACACTTTACGGCGGGTTTGGCCGTCCTTGAAGTCTCGTATGCCGGTGTGTAAGACATGCCGTTATCGAGTCGAAAACGCATTCAGTGCGTCAGTTTCTCAATTGGAGGAGATGGGTAATGAAAATTCGTGCGCTTCTACTGGGTCTTATTGCTGCCGGCATCACCGCAACTGCTGTTGCTGCCGATCCTATCGTAATCAAGTTCAGCCACGTCGTGGCAACGGATACCCCCAAGGGCAAGGCCGCCGAGAAATTCAAGGAACTGGCCGAAAAATACACCAGCGGTGCAGTGAAGGTCGAAGTTTACGCGAACAGCACCCTGTACAAGGACAAGGAAGAGATGGAAGCGCTGCAGCTTGGCGCCGTCCAGCTGCTTGCCCCGTCGCTGGCCAAATTCGGTCCGCTCGGCGTGCGTGAATTCGAAGCCTTCGATCTGCCCTACATCTTCGACGGCTACGCCGACCTGCACAAGGTGACGACGGGCCCGGTCGGTCAGATGATGCTGTCCAAGCTTGAGGCCAAGGGCATCAAGGGCCTGGCATTCTGGGACAACGGCTTCAAGTCGTTCTCGGCCAACACCCCGATCAAGACGCCCGATGACCTGAAGGGCAAGAAGATGCGCATTCAGTCGTCCAAGGTGCTCGAAGAGCAGATGCGCGAACTGAAGTCGCTGCCGCAGGTGATGGCATTCTCCGAGGTCTATCAGGCGCTGCAGACCGGCGTGGTTGATGGCACCGAGAACCCGCACTCCAACCTGTACACGCAGAAGATGCACGAAGTGCAGAAGAACGTGACCCTGACCGAGCACGGTTACCTAGGTTACGCCGTGATCACCAACAAGAAGTTCTGGGATGGGCTGCCGTCTGCTGTTCGCACCGAACTCGAGAAGGCCATGGTCGAGTCGACCGAATACGCCAACACGATTGCCAAGGAAGAGAACGACAAGGCTCTGGCTGCCGTCCGTGCTTCGGGCAAGACCGAGGTGTATCAGCTGACCCCGGCTGAAAAGCTGGCTTTCAAGAAGGCGCTGGCGCCGGTACACAAGAAGATGGAGTCGCGTATCGGGGCTGACCTGATCCAGTCCATCTACAAGGAAACGGGATTCGATCCGTCCAAGCTGTAATTCGTTTCTGTACCCGGAAGCGCCCGTCAGGCCGTCACCTGACGGGCGTTTTTTGCAGGGAGACCCCCCATGAATAAAATTCTCGATCGTCTCGAAGAGATCATCATTGCGTCGCTGATGGCGGTGGCAACGGTGGTGATCTTCATTTCGGTTGTTCATCGCTACATGTCCGGCTACGAGATTCCGTATCTGCAGGACTGGTTGCTGTCGATGAACTTTGGCTGGGCGCAGGAGTTCTGCATCATCCTTTTCGTGTGGATGGCCAAGTTCGGTGCGGCCTATGGCGTACGCACCGGCATCCACGTGGGTGTCGATATCCTCGTCAACAAGCTGTCGGACAAGCCCCGTGCGGCCATGATCCAGCTCGGCCTCGTGTGCGGCGTCATCTTTACCGGACTGATCGGCGTGTTTGGCGCGCTGTTCATCTGGGAGAACGGCATGGCCTACGAGACCCTCTCCCTGTTCGGCAGCGATGTTGGCAATTTCTACGAAGGCCCGACTACCCCGGACCTTGAATGGCCGACCTGGATCGTGTACGCCGCGGTTCCGCTGGGTTCCTTCCTGATGTGCTTCCGTTTCCTGCAGGTGATGGTCAGCTTTGCCCAGACCGGCGAACTGCCCCGTCACGACCACGGCCATGTCGAAGGACTGGACGAAGAACAGGATGAGAGCGTGCTGCTCGAGGGTGAAGCAATCTCGATGTATGAGGATATCGAGCACGGGCAGGCTGGCAAGCCCCGTTCAGATCGTCCCGACACCGACGACAAGCGCTAACAGGAGCATGCAGGAATGACTAATACACTTGCGATTTTCGGCCTGCTCGTCGTACTGATGGCGATCGGCATGCCTGTAGGCGTGGCGCTTGGCCTCACCGTGCTGAGCTTCATGTTCATCTTTACCGATGTACCGCTCGAAGCGGTGGCGTTGAAAATGTTCACCGGTATCGAGAAGTTCGAGATCATGGCGATCCCGTTCTTCATCCTCGCTGGCAACTTCCTGACCCACGGCGGCGTGGCACGACGCATGATCAACTTTGCCACGGCAATGGTCGGTCACCTGCGCGGCGGTCTGGGCATGTCGGCGGTATTGGCATGCGCGCTGTTCGCGGCGGTGTCGGGCTCCAGTCCGGCAACCGTGGTGGCAATCGGCTCAATCCTGATTCCGGCAATGGTCAAGCAGGGCTATCCGATTCGCTTCGGCGCGGGCGTGGTGGCTTCGGCGGGCGGTCTGGGTATCCTGATTCCGCCATCCATCGTCATGGTGATGTACGCGGTGACGACCAACTCGTCGGTCGGCGCGCTGTTCATGGCGGGGGTGATCCCAGGTCTGTTGCTGGCATTCATGCTTGGTCTATGCACCTGGTATGTGGCCAAGAAGAACAACTACCCGACGCTGCCCCGCGCACCGTGGAAGTTGAAGTTGCGCTACTTCAAGGATGCCTTCTGGGGCCTGATGCTGATCGTCGTGGTGATGGGGGGGATCTATTCCGGCATGTTTACTCCGACCGAAGCGGCAGCGATGAGCGCGGTGTACGCCTTCTTCATTGCGGTGTTCGTGTACAAGGATCTGACCTTCAAGCAGATTCCCCGGGTGCTGCTCGACTCGGCAAACATGAGCGCGATGCTGCTGTTCATCATTGCCAGTGCGATCCTGTTCTCTTTCATTCTCACCTCCGAGCAGATTCCGCAGCGTATGGCGGATGCGATCGTTGCCAGTGGCATGGGGCAGATCGGCTTCCTGATCGTGGTGAACATTCTGCTGATCGTAGCCGGCGCGCTGATGGAGCCGTCCTCGATCATCCTGATCCTGGCGCCGATCCTGTTCCCGGTGGCCGTGGCGCTTGGCATCGACCCGATCCACTTTGGCGTGATGATCACGGTGAACATGGAAATCGGCATGATTACGCCACCGGTCGGACTCAACCTGTTCGTGGCCAGCGGCATTACCAATGCTGGCCTGACCGAGATGAGCAAGGCCGTAATGCCGTGGTTGTACACCATGCTGGTGTTCCTGATGATGATCACCTACATACCGAGCATCTCGACCTTCCTGCCCAAGGCACTGGGCATGATGTAACCGGTGCTGTTCGAAGCAAACTGCAGAACCCGGCCTCGTGCCGGGTTTTGTTTTTTGTTCGGCTGTCGTGCTGAATGCAGCAGTGCGAACTCGCCGACGCAACGGCCGCATCGCAGCGCGCAGAAGCGTTTCGTGCGCCTTGCGTCCCACTTCGGCGCATAATTGCGCCTGTTTCTCTGAAAACGTCGTCCGACGCCCGAGGTCTGTTTTGAATACTGTCCGCAAGAATCCGCCGCAGCCGGCCCCGTCCCGCATTGCAGGTACGCTCAAGGTCAATCGTCCCGCACCCGAGGCGCCACCCGCCGACGCCGCAGATGTGCGGCGCAAGCCGAAGAAGGAAGGCGAGCAGGGTGGGCGTGGCGGTCGCGATTCGCGCCCGGATGACAGACGCGCAAAGGACGCGAATCCGCCCCGACGTGCGGGCAAGCCCGAAGCGCGTGATGCAGGGCGCAGCGGTGGGCGCACCGATGCGCGAAGTGATGGCCGCAATGATGGTCGCAGCGGTGCCCGTTCCGATAATCGCACCCCGTCCCGTGAGCACCGTGCCATCCCGCCCGGCCCGCCGCTGACGCCGCGCACGTCCACCGCAGAAGGACTGCGCCTGTCGAAGGTCATGGCGGATCGTGGTATCTGTTCGCGTCGTGAAGCTGACGAGCTGATCGAGCGCGGCTGGGTGTTCGTCGATGGCAAGCGGGTGTCCGAACTCGGGACCCGGATCGATCCTGATGCACGCATTGCGCTGGCCCCGGAGGCCAAGCAGGAACAAGCGCAACGCGTGACCATTCTGCTGCACAAGCCCGTTGGCTACGTGTCCGGCCAGCCCGAGCCGGGGTATCAGCCGGCAATGGCACTGATTGGCAGTGACACCCAGTATGACCACGAAACTTCGCAACGCTTTCACCCCTCGCAGTTCAAGGGGCTGGCGCCGGCCGGCCGGCTCGATATCGACTCGACCGGCTTGCTGGTGTTTACTCAGGATGGCCGCATCGCCCGTCAGCTGATCGGCGACAACTCTTCGGTGGAAAAAGAGTACATCGTGCGGGTTGAGGGACAGCTGGCCGAAAATGGTCTGGCACTGCTCAACCATGGTTTGTGGCTGGACGATCGTCCGCTGCGCGAGGCGAAGGTCGAGTGGATCAACGATGACCAGTTGCGATTCGTGCTGCGCGAGGGGCGCAAGCGCCAGATCCGCCGCATGTGCGAACTGGTGGGACTGAATGTGGTGGGCCTCAAGCGGGTGCGGATCGGCAAGGTCGCCCTGCGCGACCTGCCCCTCGGGCAGTGGCGTTACCTGTCCGACGACGAATCATTCGCCTGAGTCGCAATCACGGATTGGAGGGGCTGCTGGCATTGGCGGCCTCGCCCGGGCTTGTGGCGCCGCTGCCGTCCCTGACTGTTTGAACGAGCAGCGTGCTCAGCCGCCCTCGTTCGAGTTCGGGTCGGGCGAGGTCATTGGCAGGGCGGTGGCAAGTACCTTGTCGATCCGCTTGCCGTCGAGGTCGATCACTTCCAGGCGCCAGCCTTCCCAGGTGGCGATATCCCCTGTGTTGGGCAGGCGTCCGAGCAGCCACATGACCATGCCGGACAGGGTGTGATAACGCCCCTTTTCTTCCTCTGGCACGGTCTTGAAGCCGAGTCGATCCTTCAGCTCCACAATCGGAATCAGGCCGTCGAGCAGCCAGGAACCGTCCTCGCGTTGCATGGCCCAGGCTTCTTCCTTGTTTTGAGGCGTGAACTCTCCGGTTACCGATTCAATTACGTCATGCAGGGTGACCATGCCCTGAACTTCGCCGTATTCGTCGATCACGAACACCGTATGCGCGCCGGAGGCGCGGAGCTGATCAAGCAGTTCCATGCCGGTGAGCGACTCAGGCACATACACCGGGGGCTGCAAGTCATGGGTGAGGTCGACCCGGGCGCCACGCAGCATCTGGTTGAAGAGCTGCTTCGAGCTGACGATGCCGAGGATGTCATCGAGGCCCCCGCGGCACACCGGGAAGCGTGAGTAGCAGGACTCTGCCATCAGGGTCATGTTCTCCTCGGGCGGGCGGTTAACGTCGAGCCAGACCATGTCCGAGCGCGGCACCATCAACGAAGCGATCTGGCGATCATCCAGTCGAAAGACGTTGCGCACCATCTCGTGTTCGCTTTTCTCGATCACGCCTGCTTCCGACCCTTCGTCGAGCATTGCGTGGATCTCCTCCTCCGTGACACTGGGGCCGCCGGACTCGCGCTGTCCCATCAGTCTCAGCAGCAGCGCGGTGGAGCCGGCCAGCAGGTGGACGAAAGGGCGGGAGGCGATCGACAACAGGTACATCGGACGCGCCACGAGACGGGCAATACCCTCCGGATTGATCTGACCGATGCGTTTCGGCACCAGCTCGCCGACCACGATCGAGACATAGGTAATGACCACCACGACCAGCACGGTAGAGCCGATTTCGCTCATGCGCTGCTCCATCCCGAGCGTTTGCAGCCAGATTGCCAGCGGGCCCGCGAGCGCTGCTTCGCCGACGATGCCATTGAGGATGCCGATGGAGGTGATGCCGATCTGGATGGTCGACAGAAAGCGCGTCGGCTCTTCGCCGAGTTTCATTGCGACGGCAGCGGAACCGTCACCGTCTTCGGCCAGACGCGCGAGGCGCGCCCGGCGTGCAGTCACCAGGGCAATTTCGGACATTGCGAAAAGGCCGTTCACGACGATGAGGGCGGTAAGCAGGAGTATTTCCATGGAAGGTTTTCAGTTTCCTGAGTCGTGACGTGTGCAGCCCTGCCCGCAGGCATGCTGAAAGATTCGTGATGGGGTGGAGCGAAGGGCAGGGCCGGTCGCCATCAAGCGCTGCGTCGGTGCCTGCGCCGCAGGGGCGCGGAAGGACGCATCAGGGCGGACAGGATCCCCGCGCGGGTGGGCTGACGTGGACCACTGGCCGGATGCGTCGGGTGCGCCATTATTTGACGACTGGGGGACGAGGCCACGGGAAGGGCAGAAGCAACTCATAGTGCGGAGTTGTCAAACCCCGCGCAAGCCCTGATCTGTTGAGAAGCGGCGATCATGCCGCAAGTCTGCATCCTTGTCACGGCCCTGAAGAATGTGGTTGCCCCATCCTTCGGCACCTTGACTTCGGCGTAACGCGATATAGACTGCGTGGAATCAAGGGGAGTAGCTTTTCAACGCCGCAGCATCGTCATCACGGCTGGTTCGTCTCGCGACGGCCTCCCGGTGCTTCGGGCGACGGAATACCGTCGCAGGCGAGACCTTGCCCGAGGGCAAGGTCCGTGCATGGATAGCGTGCATCCAGGGTCTGTGTCCTTCGGGAACAGGCCCTTTTTGTTTTCTGTGCGGAGTCAGCGGTGGAATCGATCGGTACGTGGTGGATGTGGGTGGCGTTTGCAGTCATCGTGCTGGCGATGCTGGCGGCAGACCTCTTTCTGTTCAAGGGCGGACAACAGCACCGTGTGTCACTCAGGGAGGCTGCCGCGTGGTCGGTCGCCTGGGTGTCGGCGGCAATGCTGTTCGCGGCGGGGCTGTGGTGGTACCTCGATGTCAGCCTCGGTCGGCTTGTTGCCAACGAGAAGGCGGTGGCATTTCTGACCGGCTACCTGGTCGAGAAGTCGCTGGCGGTCGACAACGTCTTCGTCTGGATGATGATCTTCAGCTATTTCGCCGTGCCGCTCGAATTGCAGCGCAGGGTGTTGTTGTATGGCATCGTGGGGGCAATCGCGTTGCGTACGATCCTGATTTTTGCCGGTAGTTGGCTCGTGACCGAGTTTCACTGGCTGCTCTACGTGTTCGGCGCCTTCCTGGTCATCACCGGGATCAAAATGGTGTGGTTCGCCGAGCACGATCCGAACCTGGAGAAAAACCCCTTCATCCGCTGGATTCGCAATCACTACCCGATCACCGAGCGGCTTGAGGGCGAGCGCTTCTTCGTGATGCGCGATGGGGTTCGCATGGCGACCCCGTTACTGCTTGCGCTGGTGCTGGTGGAAATCTCCGACGTGATCTTTGCGGTCGACAGCATCCCCGCGATCTTTGCGATCACCACCGATCCCTTCATCGTGCTGACCTCAAACCTGTTCGCGATCCTCGGTTTGCGGGCGATGTACTTCCTGCTGGCCGATCTGGGCGATCGCTTCTCGCTGCTCAAATACGGTCTGGCAGCAATCCTGATATTTATCGGCACCAAGATGCTGATTGTCGAGTGGGTGAAGATTCCGGTAATGGTGTCGCTTGGGGTCGTCGCCGTGCTGCTTGCGTTGGCGGTGGGTGCCAGCCTGTGGCACTCGGCGCGCGAACGAGCGCATGCCCATTGAACGGTCTGCGGGCTATTCGCTCATTCGCATGCGCCGGCGCGATGCTCCATCGTGATTCAGTTTGTCCGGGCTTTCCGGCTTGCCGGTTTCTGCGCGAGAAGCACAGCGTCTTCTTCGGATAGTCCGCTTACGGGTGTGAAGTGACCGTCGAGCGGGCATTCCCTGCCCGGCGGGCACTCATGTTCGCATGCACACTCGGCTTGGGTTTCATCCAGCAAGACCATTTCCTTCACCGCGTCACAGCGGCCGATGGGGGAGTCGAATATGCTCATGATTGTCTCCTGCGCTAGATTCTATGGATCAGTTGCTACCTGCTTTGTCAATGTCATTCTAGGCGTTGGGTGTGAACTCTGTGCGGCGAATCCGCCTCGGGTTGACCTGGCTCAAACCGGGGGCGCGATGTGCCCGGGGGCTGCGGGGCAGGCTTCTTGCAGTTCACGTCCAGATAGGGGCGCGAGAGTTTGTTCCAGCCCGGGCCGGGCGAGGCCTGGGCACAAAACAGGCGTCCGTCCAGCTTGCTTTGCCACCAATGCCAGGCAGCGGGCGCGGCAATCGACGAGGTGCCTGGCAGAAGGCAGAGCAGAACGGTCAGGGTGCGGAGGCGGCGTGAGGGCATGGCTTACTCCGCGCGCAGGGCTTCGACCGCGTTCATGCCTGCGGCACGGCGTGCGGGCATGACCCCG
Organism: Parazoarcus communis; assembly: GCF_003111665.1. Classification (NCBI taxonomy): domain Bacteria; kingdom Pseudomonadati; phylum Pseudomonadota; class Betaproteobacteria; order Rhodocyclales; family Zoogloeaceae; genus Parazoarcus; species Parazoarcus communis. The sequence goes on from NZ_CP022188.1 coordinate 2,250,966, forward strand.
GCGGCCAGGCCAATAAGCACGGCCACGGATTCGGCGACGAAAACAAAGTGCCAGGGCGTGGTCACCGGCAAGGCAGGGACAAAAAGTCCGATCAGCTGGGCAATGCCGGCGCCGATGACGAGGCCGAACAGGCCGCCGATCGCCGCAAGCGCCACGGCCTCGCCAAGGAACAGCCCGAGAATGGTTCTGCGCCGCGCGCCAAGCGCAACCAGCAGGCCGATTTCGTTGGTGCGTTCGGCCACTGCGATGGTCATGATGGTGATGATGCCAACGCCGCCCACCAGCAGCGAAATGCCGCCCAAGGCACCGACGGCTGCGGTGAGGATGTCGAGGATGTTCGAGAGGCTGGCCAGCATGTCCTCCTGGGTGGTGAGGGTGAAGTCATCACGCCCATGGCGCGTGACCAGGATCTTCTTCACCGCGGCGGCGACCCGCGACGCGGCAACCCCTTCGTCGTAGGTGATGTTGATTTCCATCAGGCCGTCACGGTTGTACAGCGACAGCGCGCGTGCCGTGGGGATGTAGGCCGTGTCGTCGAGATCGATGCCGAGAAACTGTCCCTTGCTCTCCATGACACCGATGACGCGGTAACGTTCGCCACCGATCTGCACCCGTTCGCCGAGCGGATTGGCGGTGCCGAAGAGTTCGCGCTTGAGCGTGGAGCCGAGCACGATGAAGGCACGGGCGTTGGCCGCATCGTCAGGGGGCAGGAACTGACCGCTCTTGACCCGCATCGAGAACACGTTCTGCATGTCTGCGCCCACACCCATGATGTAGGTGCGGCGAACGCGGCCGTTGGCGCGGACTTCAGAGTTTCCCGACACATTGGGGGTGACGCCGGTGACGAAGGGCGCACGCTCGAGCGCGGCCGCATCCTCGAGCGTCAGCTCCCTGGTGGTGGAGGGCAGGCCGGGCGGTCCGCCGCGCGCGCCCTGGCGGCCCGGCGTGACCTGGATGAGATTTGTGCCGAACTGGGTGAACTCCTTGAGCACGAACTGATGCAGCCCCTCGCCGATCGAGGTCAGCAGGATCACTGCGGCAATGCCGACGCCGATGCCGAGCAGGGTCAGGAAGCTGCGCATGCGGTGCGCAATCAGGGCACGGAGTGAGAGCTGGAAGAAGTCTCGCCAGAGCATGGCCTGTCCTAACGCTTGGCCAGGGCCTGCACGGGGTCGAGGCGTGCAGCCCGCTTTGCCGGCAATACGCCGAACAGCAGCCCGGTGCTGAGCGCCGTGCCGAGGCCGGCCGCGACGGCCCAGTCGGGCGGCCACGCCGGCAGCACCGGGTAGGCCAGGCGGATGCCCCAGGCGCCGAGGTGGCCGAGGCCGTAGCCGACCAGCGCACCGGCAATCGACAGCAGTGCCGCTTCGGTGAGGAAGGCAAAGCGGATGTCACGACCGGTGGCGCCTAGCGCCTTGAGCAGGCCGATTTCGCCGGTGCGCTGCGTGACAGCCACCAGCATCACGTTCATCACCAGGATGCCGGCAACTGCAAGGCTGATCGCGGCGATGCCGGCGACGCCCATTGTGAGGGCGCCGAGAATGCGGTCGAAGGTGCCGAGCACCGCGTCCTGAGTAATCAGCGTGACGTCGAGTTCGCCGTCGCGGCGGGCGCGCAGAATGTCCTCGAGTTGCTTCTGTGCGGGGGCAAGGGCGTCGCGATTGCGGGCCTCGACCATGATGCGGAACAGGGTGTTGGTATTGAACATGGCCTGCGCGGTGGCGACAGGCACCATCACCAGTTCGTCGGTGGTCATGCCCAGGCCCTGGCCGGCCGGGGCCATGACGCCGATCACGCGCAGGCGCGTGTCGCCGACGCGCACCATGCGCCCCACCGCCGCTTCGGCGCCGAACAGTTCGCGCCGGATCTTGTCTCCGATCACAGCCACTGCGCTCGCGCGCCCGAGGTCTTCGCGGGGCAGGAAGCGACCCTGGGCGACACTGTACTGGCGGATGTCGAGGTAGTCGGCGCTGGTGCCGAGCACCATCACGTCGCGCAGCTTTCCGCCCACCGAAATCTCGGAGTTGCCGACCGACAGTGGGGCGATGCGACTGACCAGCGGGGCGCGCAGCAGCGCTGCGGCGTCATTTACCGTGAGGTCGCGCGGGGTGCTGGTGACGAAGCTGCCTGCGTTGACGCCGCCGGTCTCGTTGCGACCGGGCAGGACGATAATGAGATTGGCGCCGAGCGAGGCAAACTCGCCCACGACATAACGCCGTGCGCCATCGCCAAGCGCGGTCAGCACGACGACTGCCGCGACGCCGATCGCCATGGCCAGCACCATCAGCGAGGTGCGCAGTGGATAGCCCAGTGCCGCGCGGGTGGCAAAGCGCAGGGTATCGGCGGGGGTCACGCTTGTTCTGTCCCGTGGTCGATGCCAGTGCCTCCGCTCAGATCCTGGCACACGGCGCCGTCCTCCATCATCAGGCGGCGGCGCGCACGTTCGCCCATCGAGGGGTCGTGGGTGACAACGATCAGCGTGGTGCCACTGGCGTTCAGCGCCTCGAGCAGGGCCGTAACCTCTTGTCCGGTATGCCGGTCGAGGTTGCCCGTAGGCTCGTCGGCCAGCAGCACAGCCGGTTGCATGATGGTCGCGCGCGCGATTGCGACGCGCTGGCGCTGGCCGCCCGAGAGCTCTTCCGGGCGGTGGTCGGCGCGGGGCTGAAGTCCGAAATCCTTCAGCGCGCGCGCTACGCGGGTCGAGCGTTCGGATGCCGGCATGCCCGCAAGCATCAGCGGCAAGGCAATGTTTTCGGCTGCGGTCAGGCGGGGAACGAGGTGGAAGCTCTGGAACACGAAGCCGATGCGGTTGCGGCGCACGGTCGCCTGCTCGTCTGCCGATAAGGTGGTGACGTCGCGCCCCTCCAGCCGGTAGTGTCCGGCATCAGGGCGATCGAGCAGGCCGAGCAGGTTCAGCAGCGTGGATTTTCCCGACCCCGACGGCCCCATCACCGCGACGTACTCGCCCGCCTCGATGGTGAGCGACACCGCGCTCAGTGCATGCACTTCACTGTCGCCCAGGGTAAAGACGCGCTCGATACCTTCAAGCTCGATCTGCGCCATCACTTTGCCTCCGGCGTGGTCAGCGGGTGCTGCCATCGTCGTCGACGACAGCCTGCACGCCCGCCTTTACGCCCTCACGCTCCAGCGAGGTGACGATACGCTCGCCAGCCGCGAGCCCTTCGAGCACCTCGGTCTGCTCCCAGTTGGCGAGCCCGGTCTTGAGCGCCCGCTCGCTCAGCACGCCGTCGTCGCCCAGGACCAGCACGCGCTGGCCTTCGCGCAGGGCTGCGGTCGGGATGCGGAGGGTGTCCTCGCGGGTGTCGAGCACGATCTCGACATCGGCGCTGTAGCCCACGAGCAGTCCGCGGGCTTCTTCCGGGTGGTCGAAGGCAACGTCGACCTCAACCGTGCGAGCCTGTTTTTCCACTGCCGTGATGTAGGGCGCGATGCGCTTGACCTTGCCGGCAAAGGTTCTGTCCGGTAGCGCTTCGAAACTGATGCGGACGACCTGCCCGGGCTGGATCTTGGGCGCGTCGATTTCGTCCATCGGCGCCTTGACGTAGAGGCAGGATTCGTCGATGAGGTCGATGGCCGGTGGTGTGGGCACGCCCGGGGGCGAAGGGGTGGCGTACTCGCCGAGTTCGCCCGTGATCTTGGCGACGGTGCCGTCAAACGGGGCGATCAGCACCGTACGCTGGCGATCGATCTCGGTCGCGGCCATTTGTGCCTCGACCGTGGCAACGTCGGCGCTTGCCGTAGCGCAGGCCGAGCGACGCGCCCGGGCCTCGGTTCGGGCCTTGTCTTCGACGCTGGCGGAGACGAAGCCGCGCTTGACCAGCGCAGCCTGCCGTTCTGCTTCGCGCTCGGCATTGTCCGCAAGCGCGCAGGCTTCCTGGACGCGGCGCCCTGCGGTGATCAACTGGGTCCGATTGACGCTGAGGCGGGCGTCGATGTCCTGGTTCCACAGGCGCATCAGCACTTGCCCTGCCTTGACGTGATCGCCTTCCCTGACTGGGAGGTCTTCTATCCGCCCGCCAATGATGGTCGACATTTTGGTGCGCTGGCAGGCCTCGACCTCGCCGGCACGGGTATTGGCAATGCTGGCTTCGACCTTTCCGCGACCGACTTCGTGCACCACAACGGCAACAGGTTGCGGTCGCGTCAGCCACCAGATGGCGCCGCCAAGCAGCGCGAGGACGAGGACGAAATAGAACAGGCGGCGTGCGAGCGTCATGGCAGTGAGTCTATCAGTGCTTGATGATCCATGTGGCGTCGCACGTTATTCCGTCCTTGCTGCAATTGACGGATGGGCACGCGGCCGCCCCGGCGGGGCGCCCGCGTGCTGGCCGTCAGCCCTTCTTGTTCGCCTTGGCCCACGAATCCTTGAGCGTGACCGTGCGGTTGAACACGGGCGCACCATCCGCAGAGTCGCGACGGTCGGCGACGAAATAACCGTGGCGCTCGAACTGGAAGTGGTCTTCAGGATGTGCTCCGCGCAGCGCCGGTTCGAGCCAGGCGGTGATGACCTGTTTGGAGTCGGGGTTGATGTCGTCAAGGAAGTTCCGCTCCAGATCCTCCGCGTCGCCTTCGCGACGCTGTCCGGGATGGGGATGCGCAAAAAGGCGGTCGTAGATGCGGACTTCGGTCGGGTAACCGTGGGCGGCAGACACCCAGTGCAGGTTGCCCTTGACCTTGTAATTGTCGGCGCCCGGTGTGCCGGACTTGGAGTCCGGCATGTACTCGGCCAGCACCTTGACGACATTGCCGTCGGCATCCTTCTCGCAGCCCGTGCATTTGACGACGTAGCCATAGCGCAGCCGCACCATGTTGCCCGGGTAGAGGCGGTGGAAGCCCTTGACCGGCTCTTCCATGAAATCTTCGCGCTCGATCCACAGCTCGCGCGAAAACGGCATCTCGCGCTTGCCCAGTTCGGGCTTCAGCGGGTGGTTCGGGGCGTGGCACTGTTCGCTCTGGCCGGCGGGGTAGTTGCTCAGCTCGAGCCTGAGCGGGTCGAGCACGGCGACCCGGCGCGGGGCTGAGTCGTTGAGATGTTCGCGCATGCACTCCTCGAGCACACTCATGTCGATCCATGCGTCACCCTTGGAGACGCCGATACGCTCGGCAAACAGGCGGAAGCCCTCAGGGGTGAAGCCGCGGCGACGGGCACCGACCAGGGTCGGCAGGCGCGGGTCGTCCCAGCCGTCGACATGACCCTCGTCTACGAGCTGGATCAACTTGCGCTTGGACAGCACGACGTAGGTCAGATTGAGGCGGGCAAACTCGATCTGCTGCGGCAGCGGACGCGGGAAGTGACCGGCCGTGGCCAGTGCGTCGAGCAGCCAGTCATAGAACGGGCGCTGATCGGCGAACTCGAGGGTGCAGATCGAGTGGGTGACGCTTTCGATCGCGTCCTCGATCGGGTGGGCAAAGGTGTACATCGGGTAGATGCACCAGTTGTCGCCCGTGCGGTGGTGGGTTGCCTTGCGGATGCGGTAGATCGCCGGGTCGCGCAGGTTGATGTTGGGGCTCGCCATGTCGATCTTTGCGCGCAGGATCTGGCTGCCCTCGGCAAACTCTCCGGCACGCATGCGGCTGAAGAGGTCGAGGTTCTCTGCCACACTGCGGTCACGCCACGGACTGTTGGTGCCCGGTTTGGTGAGTGTGCCGCGGTTGGCGCGCATCTCGTCGGCTGACTGCGAATCGACGTAGGCCTTGCCGGCCTTGATCAGCGACTCCGCACAGGCGTACATGATGTCGAAGTAGTCTGAGGCAAAGTACAGATGCTCGCCCCACTTGAAACCGAGCCACTGCACGGCCTCGATGATCGAGTCGACGTACTCCTGCTCTTCCTTCTCGGGGTTGGTGTCATCGAAGCGCAGATGGCAGGCGCCATCGTAGGCTTCGGCAATGCCGAAGTTCAGGCAGATCGATTTGGCGTGGCCATAGTGCAGGTAGCCGTTCGGTTCGGGCGGGAAGCGGGTTTCCACGCGGCCGGCCCATTTGCCGCTGCGCATGTCTTCATCGATGATGTTGCGCACGAAATTGGTGGCAGGAGCGGGTGCAGCCTTGGTGTCGTTCGGATTCATCGGGTGGGGCGGGTCCGGGTTGCGGCGCGCAATGCGCCGGGTTGGTTACTGGCTTGGGCGAAATTGTAGCCGATGCGCCGCCCTTGGCGCCTGATCGCGTCCCGAGCGTGACATCAGGCTTGGGTACAATGGAGCCTGTTTTCGCCTGGTATGTGACTCATGAATCTCGATTCGCTTGAAAGCTGGCTGAAGCAGATTACCGGTGGCGATGCGCTGCTTGCACTGGTGCTGCAGGTCTTCCTTGTCGTGCTGGTGGTCGTGGTGGCTAACTTCTTTCTGCGCAGGGTGCTGGCCCGGCTTGAAGAGCGCACCCGCCTGACCACCACGCCGTGGGACTTTGCCCTGGTCTCGGCGGCGCGCAAGCCGCTCACGCTGTTGGCGTGGATCGTCGGCATCACCTTTGCCGCGCGCATCGTCCAGGCTCACGCGGACGCCGCACTGTTCGAAGCGATTGCCCCGGTGCGCACCATCGGCGTCATCGGCTGCATCACCTGGTTCCTCGTGCGCTTCATCTCCAATGTGCAGGACGGCGTGATGGCACAGCGCCTGGCGCAGGGCGAGTCGGTCGATCGCACCACGGTGGACGCAATCGGAAAGCTGTTGCGCATCTCGGTGCTGATTACCGCCGTGCTGGTCGGGCTGCAGAGTCTGGGCTTCTCGATATCCGGGGTGCTGGCGTTCGGCGGTGTCGGCGGCATTGCGGTCGGCTTTGCAGCCAAGGATCTGCTGGCCAACTTCTTCGGCGGACTGATGGTGTATCTCGACCGGCCCTTCGTGGTGGGAGAGTGGATTCGCTCTCCGGACAAGGAGATCGAAGGCACGGTGGAGGAGATCGGCTGGCGCCTGACCCGCATCCGCACCTTCGACAAGCGCCCGCTGTATGTGCCCAACTCGGTGTTTACCCAGATCACGGTGGAAAACCCGTCGCGGATGAGCAATCGCCGCATCAAGGAAACGGTTGGGCTGCGCTACGCCGACATCGACAAGGTGGCGCCGATCGTGAGAGACATCAAGGCCATGCTGCGCGCGCATCCGGACATCGACCAGGCGCCTACCATGATCGTGAATTTCACCCAGTTTGCCGCGTCTTCGCTCGACATCATGGTGTACACCTTCACCGTGACGACGGCCTGGGTGGCGTATCACGAGGTCAAGCAGGATGTGATGCTGAAAATCGCCGAAATCGTCGAGCGTCATGGCGCCGAGATCGCGTTCCCGACCCGCACGCTGCATGTGGAGGGGGCCGTCGATACGGTGTCGGTGCCATCGTCGGCGCCGGTTGCGGGTTGATGGACTTCCACTACGAATTTCGGGTTTCGATATGAACTTCTCAGCGTTTGCCGCAGTCGGTGTGGGTGCAGCGTGTGGTGCGTGGCTGCGGTGGGGCTTGGGTGTGTGGCTCAATCCGGTGTCTGCAAAAATCCCGCTGGGAACGCTGGTGGCAAACCTCACCGGCGGATTTCTGATGGGGCTTGCGCTTGCGATGGTGCATGCCTTGCCTTCATTGTCTCCGACCGTGAAGTTGATGCTGACGACGGGCCTGCTGGGCGGTCTCACCACCTTCTCGACGTTCTCCGCTGAGGCCTTTCACCTGGTTCAGCGGGGTGCCTGGCTGTGGTTCGGCGTGCATCTGGGCGCTCACGTCGCGGGATCGGTGCTGATGACCTGGGCGGGCTACAGTCTGTTCAACGCCATCAGGGCCTGATTTGCAGTCGCGCTAACGCTTTGTTGCATTCCGGTCTGTGTGCTCAGGCGTGCAAGACTGCAGAATTGTTGGGCATGAATCGTGGTCCAATAAGTATTCGCCAACAAGAAAGGAGGCTCGATCACCATGAAGACCATTATTTCTTCCGTTGTTTGCGTGGCACTTGTCAGTGGTTGCGCAGGCATGAATGAAACCCAGCGTGACACGGGTACCGGTGCGGCCATCGGTGCTGTTGCCGGCGCTGTGCTGGGGGCTGCAACTTCGGGCAAGGGAAATCGCGGAGAGGCGACTGCCATCGGCGCAGCGGCGGGTGCCGCAATCGGTGCGGGCGGTGGCTATCTGTGGTCGCAGCGCATGCAGGAGCAGAAGGCGGCCATGGAGCAGGCCAGTCAGGGAACCGGCGTCGGCGTGATGCAGACCTCGGACAATCGCCTCAAGCTTGATATCCCGAGTGACATCTCCTTCGATACCGGCCGCTACGACATCAAGCCCAATCTGCGTCCTGTGCTCGACCGGCTGGCATCCAATCTCACTCAGTACACGGTGACGACGGTGACCATCATCGGCCACACCGACAGCACGGGCTCGGATGCGGTGAACAACCCGCTGTCGGTCAATCGTGCCGCGGCGACGCGTGACTACCTGACGGCGCGTGGCGTGGCGCCGAGTCGTATCGCCATTGAGGGCCGCGGATCGCGCGAGCCGGTGGCAGACAACAATACGTCGTCCGGCCGGGCGATGAACCGTCGGGTCGAGATTTTCATCGCTGAACCCGCGAAATAGAAGTAACCCGCCATCGGTCTGACCGAATGGCAAAGGGCCCGTCCGCAGTCGCTGCGGGCGGGCCCTTTTTGCTGGTCGCTGCCTTGGCCTAGCCCTTGACCGCTGGCAGTGGCGCGAGCAGGGCGGCGATATCGGACTCGCCAAACTTGGCCAGCGCGTTGCCGTCTTCCGACAGCACGCCGGCGGCCAGCGCGGCTTTCTTGTCCTGCAGGGCGAGAATGCGCTCCTCGATGCTGCCGGCACAGATGAGCTTGAAAACGAATACGGGCTTGTCCTGTCCGATGCGGTGGGCGCGGTCGGTTGCCTGGTTTTCGGCGGCGGGGTTCCACCACGGGTCGTAATGGATCACGGTGTCGGCCGCGGTCAGGTTCAGACCGACGCCGCCTGCCTTCAGGCTGATCAGGAACACCGGTGCGCGGCCCTTCTGGAAGTCTTCCACCGGGATGCGACGATCGCGGGTGTCGCCGGTGAGGCTGACCCAGCCGATCTGTGCCTCGTCGAGCTCGGCTGCGATCAGCGACAGCATCTGGGTGAATTGCGAGAACACCAGAATCCGTCGTCCCTCATCGATGAGTTCGGGCAGCATGTCCATCAGCATGTCGAGCTTCGCCCGCTCGGTGACGCGCGATGCGGCCGGGGACTTCAGCAGCCGCGGGTCGCAGCAGACCTGACGCAGTTTCAGCAAGGCGTCGAGAATCACGATCTGGCTGCGGGCGAAGCCCTTGCTGGCAATCTCGCCGCGAATCTTTTCGTTCATCGCTGCGCGCACGGTCTCGTACAGATCGCGCTGTGCGCCTTCAAAGGCGACGCTGCGTACGATGATGGTCTTGGGCGGCAGCTCGGTGGCGACGTCCTCCTTGCGCCGGCGCAGGATGAAAGGCTTCAGGCGGGCGGCGAGGAGGTCGCGCCGCACCGTATCACCGTGCTTTTCGATCGGAGTGCGCCAGATGCGGGTGAACTGCTTGATGTCGCCGAGAAAACCCGGCAACAGGAAGTCGAATTGCGCCCACAACTCACCCAGGTGGTTCTCCAGCGGCGTGCCGGTGAGGCCGAGCCGATGCCGGGCGCGGATCTGGCGAATGACCTGCGCGCCCTTGCTTGCTGCGTTCTTGACTGTCTGTGCCTCGTCGAGGATCAGCAGGCTCCATTCGCGGGCCTGCAGCGCCTCGGCGTCGCGCCACAGCAAAGGATAGGTCGTGAGTGCCACGTCGACGCCGTCGAGTTCGTCGAAGCGTGCATGACGATCGGCGCCGTGCAGGTTCAGCACCTTGAGCCGGGGGGCAAAGCGTTTGGCCTCGGCCTGCCAGTTGAACACCAGCGAGGTCGGCAGGATGACCAGGGCGGGCTGGTCGAGGCGGCCCGCCTGCTTCTCGGTGAGCAGGTGGGCGAGCGCCTGTGCCGTCTTGCCCAGACCCATGTCGTCGGCAAGAATGCCCGCGAGATCGTGTCGCACGAGATGCTGCAGCCAGGCCAGGCCTTCGAGCTGGTAGGGGCGCAGCTCGGCCTTGAAGCCTCGCGGTGCGCGTACGCTCTTGATGCCTTCGGCGTTGCGCATGCGTGCCGACAGTGCAAGCAGGGTTTCTGCGCCGCGACCGGGGAGTTCCAGTTCGGCCAGCCGTCCGGCATCGAAAGCGGGCAGGCGCATGGGCTCACCCGGGCTGTCGAAGAGGTCGACCAGTGCGCGCACCAGCGGCTTGAGGCGGCGGGCCGGAATGCGCAGCCGGCCGAGTTCCTCGTGGTGCAGGAAAATGGATTCGTCGTCGCCGATCTGGTCCAGCGCCCCCGACAGCCAGCGTCCGTCCTGCGCGAACAGCGTCGTTAGCAAGGGCGCCAGCGCGACCGGGCGGCCATCGACCTCGATTCCCGGCGAAATGTCGAGCCAGCCGCTTTCGGCTTCGTCGACGTCGAGGATCAGCGTGTCGATATCGACTGCGTGATGACGGAAGTCCGCCGGCATCTCGATGATCCAGCCTTCGGCCCGCAGTTGCGGCAGCTCGCTGGCGGTGAACTGCGCCCACTCGTCTTCGTCCGAGAGCCCGAGCATGTGCGCGGGCACAAGGTCGTAGCCACCATGAACCTTGCCCGGCGGGACCTTGGCCAGACCGCTGCGGACCAGGCGGCGTGCTGCGGCGGCTTCGATCTCGGCATCGCGCTCGAGGCGGGCGGTGCGGCCGTCCGGCAGCGCGTGCAGCAGTGCGCTGTCATGCGCGTCGATGGTGAGTTCGCCGTAGCGGAAGGCAAGGGTGGCGTAATCGAAGTGCTCGAGGCCGTAGCGCGGATAGCTGCGAAAGCTCACGCCCGCCACATCAAGGGTGCCGATGCGCAGTACCGGGATGGCGGGACCGCCTACGCGTACCGCCGGGGCATCGCTGCTGGCCGGACCGGGGAGCTCGGGCGCGACTTCGCGCAGGGTGTCGGCAACGAGTTCGGACTCCGACGGAGTGAGCGGGGGCAGCAAGAGCAGGCGGACGACCTGCTCGGGCGCTGCGTCGAGCGTGATGAGCCCGGCTTCGTTGGTCTTGCGCTCCACGTACCAGGGCGGCACCAGTGGCATGACCAGTTCGGCTTGCGGTTCGACGCGCAGGGCAGGGGCACGCCGGCCATCCGTGGTGGTCAGCCATTCGAGGCGGCCGGGGCGGGCAGCGCCCGGCTTCAGTGCCGGGTTCATGAGGTCTTCGAAGTGGCATCGCCCGCTTTCGACCAGTGCCTCGACCAGCGCCTGCGAGTTGCGCCCGGCGAGCGGCAGCGGGTTGTCGAAAAGCGGGCCGCGCGGGCGCTGGGCCCACAGCAGACGCAGGATGTCGAGATCCGTGTCGTCGATGAACGAGGGCGGTGCATCGAGCGCCCGCTCGTAGTTGCTCCAGTTCTCCGAACTGCGGATCTGGCCCTGACGGTCCAGTCTGACCTTGAAACAGTTCAGTGCGTACTGGCGGGTTTCGGGGTCGAAGCGGACCAGGTAGCGCAGGCCGTGGGTGGTCGATGCCTGTCGTTCGGTCGGGGCAGCGGGCACCCCGGCGGCGGCGCGGAAGGACTCGACCCAGGCCAGCACCTGCTCGCGCGGACGATTCGGGTCCTGGCGGCGGTTCAGCCACGCCAGCAGGGTGGCCGCGACGTGTTTGCAACTGCCGCCCACAGGGCAGCTGCAGGTGGACATCAAGGCGCGTGCGGCCAGCGGGTGCGGGTTGAACCGGATCGCCACCCGGTAGGGCTGGCGCGCAGAGCCCTGAACCTGTGCCGAAAGCAGGTCGCCCTCGAGTTGCAGGTTGCTCGTCGCACGCAGGCAGGCACGCCCCTTGTCCAGTTCGCGCTGTCCGAGCCAGGTGATGATGTCGGCTTCAGAGAAAGTATCGAACACGGTCATGCGGCGATTTGCGGGGAGCGGGACAGGTTGGGCTGCACGGCAGTCGAAGGTGTCCGGGACACGTTGGCGAAAGGCGGAAGTTTACCCGTAAATGGCGCCGCGCCGTGTGATTGCTGTGCTGATTTGCGCGCGATGGAGTCTGCAGCGCCGCAGGCCCGGGGTGTCGGGGCCAGTTCCTTGCCTCGAAGACGGGCGTGCATGCTGCGGAGAGGGGGGCTTGAGGAGCGGCGCTCCTTCTGCGCGGGACTGCACGCCTCGGTTGAAATCTGCGCTGTGCGCCTGTGGGGGCGGCCTGTCCCGGATGGGGTGGGGTACGCGGTGTGACGGGTCAGAGCGATCGGGCGTGTGCTCGATGCGCTCCGGCCCTGGCGGTTCAGTCGTTGCAGGCCATCAGGTCGGGGGAGAGGCGCCATGCCGGCGCGGTCTGTACCGCGAACCCGCAGCCGGTCTTGGCCCGCACTTCATCGAGTGTCACGCCCGGATGCAGTTCGGTCAGCGTCAGTCCGCCTGCCTGATTGACGAGGAAGACGCACAAGTCGGTGATGATCATGTCCACCACGCCTTTTCCGGTCAGCGGCAGACTGCACTGGGGCAGGATCTTGGGCGAGCCGTCCCGCGCCGTGTGTTCCATCAGCACGATTACCCGACCGACGCCGGAGACCAGGTCCATTGCACCTCCGGGGCCCTTGACCATCTTGCCCGGTACCATCCAGTTGGCCAGGTCGCCGTTTTCCGACACTTCGAGCCCGCCCAGAATGGAAAGGTCTACATGCCCGCCGCGAATCATCGCGAAGGAGTCTGCGCTGGAGAAGAAGCTGCTGCCCGGCAGGCTGGTGATGGTCTGCTTGCCGGCGTTGATCAGGTCGGGGTCCAGCGCCTCGGCGGCGGGGAAGGGGCCGATGCCGAGCAGGCCGTTCTCCGACTGCAGCGTCACCTGCATGCCGTCAGGGATGTAGTTGGCGACCAGGGTCGGGATGCCGATGCCGAGATTGACGTAGAACCCGTTACGCAACTCCTGGGCGGCGCGCTGTGCCATGCGGTCGCGTACAGGGTCGTGCTTGCCGGGTGCGGCGGCGCCGGCCGTGGTGCGGAATTCGATGCGCTTCTGGTAGTCGCGCCCCTGGATGATGCGGTCGACATAGATGCCCGGGGTATGGATCTGGTCCGCATCCAGCACCCCCGGCTCGACCAGCTCTTCGACCTCGGCGACGGTGATGCGACCGCAGGTGGCGATCATCGGGTTGAAGTTGCGGGCGGTTTTGCGGAAGACCAGGTTGCCGGCACGATCGCCCTTCCACGCCTTGACGATGGAAACGTCGGCCTGGATGGCGGGTTCGAGCACGTATTCGCGTCCGTCGAAGGCGCGTGTTTCCTTGTCCTTTGCGAGGAGCGTGCCGTACGCGGTGCGGGTGTAGAAGCCCGGGATGCCGGCGCCGCCCGCGCGCAGGCGTTCGGCCAGCGTGCCCTGGGGAACGAGCTCGAGTTCCAGTTCGCCGGCAAGCACCTGGCGTTCGAACTCCTTGTTCTCGCCGACGTAGGACGCGACCACCTTTTTCACCTGACGCGTCTTGAGCAGCGGCCCCATGCCGAAATCGTCGACGCCCGCATTGTTGCCGACAATGGTCAGTTCCCGGGTGCCGGCCTGCAGCACCGCGTCGATGAGATTCTCTGGAATGCCGCACAGGCCGAAGCCGCCCGACGCCAGGGTCATGCCATCGAACAGCAGTCCGTCGAGGGCTGCTGCGCCATCCGTATACACCTTGTTCATGTCTTTCCGACTCCCCTCAGATCCTGTCTCTGGCAAAAAACGGGGCAGGCCGTGGCCTGCCCCGCGCGGAACAGCGCTCAGTCAGCGCGTTCCGGTACCGGCAAACCGATCCAGTCCTTGTAGAAGGACTCGATATCCGGCTCGAAGTCGTGGATCACCGGATACCAGGGGGTGGGCGCTTCGACGTCGTGCATCGCGCCGCAGGTCGGGCAGTAGTACTCGCGATAGACCTGCCACTGCGTGTCAGGCGCCATCAGCTTCGGATACACCTCGGTCATGGCCTCTTCGGTGTCGCGCACGTAGATCGAGGCATGCATCTTCCAGTTCTCGCGGTAGTCGCAGAACTCGTGGCCGCAATCACACTTGATGAGCCACTTCTTGCTCTTGGCGGACTGCACGATGTACATGTGCGGGCCGAGCGGCAGGACGATGCGGTCCTTGAACGTGACCTTCTTCTGCAAGGCATCGACGTACTGCTTGAAACGGCTGTTGTCCTTGGGCATGGACAGCATGCGGAAGGTGGTTTCCCAGTCCAGCGAGCCGTCGACCAGGTGCGAAACCTGTTCATTCGTGTAGGTAGACATTGATTGCTCCTTGATTATCGTGGTCGTTTGCTTGGGAGGTCACTCTTCGACCTGGACAACGGTCTTGACGTCCGGCATCAGTGAGAGGTCCATGCGATGCTTGGAGCCGTAGGTCGGTACGTCGAGTTCGTCTTCCACCAACTGCCAGTCGGCCGGCAAGGTCCAGAAGTCCTTGAACTGCTTGGTGAACTTCTCCGACAGCGCAAAGCTGGTAGCGAACATGTGCTGTACCTGCACCGACGCATGCTTGTTGAGGATGCGTTCGCGCTCTTCCTTCATCCACTCGCGGGTCGGCAGGGCACGCGCAAGGCGTTCCTTGCGCATCTCGGCACGGCGTGCCTGAGTGGCTGCGGCATCGACCGTGAATACGCCCTTGGCATCCTGCGAGAACACCACGCCATAGACCTTTTGTGCGTACTCGGGGAGCAGGAACTTCTGGTTGAGGTCGCTCTCGATGGCCTTGGGCTCGCGATCGATCGGATCGCCAAAGCCGGGGCCGCCACGCAGGTAGTTGAGGTAAAGGTCGTGGTTGTCGTAGCAGTCTTCGGTGGTGACGCACTGCTTGTCGCGCTTGACCACTGCGGTGGCATCGATGTGGCGCTCGTAGTCCGGATTGCTCGGATCGATATCGCCGCCCAGCGGCAGGGTGTCACCGACGGTGATGCGCTGCTCAAGCCCGGTCTTGTGCGCTTCGAAGCGGTAGCCGGTGGCCGAGGGGTAGCCCCCCATCATGCCCCAGTCGCTGTTCATGTAGCCGTTGCCCATGAAGAACATCGTCCAGTCCTGGGCGTTCCACACCATGCGCAGGGTCTCGAAGCCGCAACCGCCGCGGTACTTGCCATAGCCACCGGAGTTGGCCTTGACGTTGCGTCCGAGGTAGAGCAATGGCTCGGCCATTTCCCAGATCTCGATGTCGCCCATGTCGCCTTCGGGGTTCCAGATGGCGGCGGCGTGGTTCAGGCCGTCCTTGATGGCGCAGGCGCCGGTGCCGCAGGACGAGGCCTCGAAGCTGTTGACCGCGTGGATCTCGCCGTCCTGGTTGATGCCGCCGCCCTGCAGCCAGTTGGAGGTGTTGGCGTTGCCGGCGTTGACCTCTTCCAGATAGCCGCGGCTGAAGTAGGACTGGCCGAGGCCGCGCCACAATGCTGCCCAGCCCGAGACCAGGAAGTGCCAGGCGTAGGCGTGCCCGGTGCGGCGGTCGTCCGGGTTGCACCAGGTGCCCTTGGGCAGGTGGAACTCGGTGGCGTAGTAGGCGCCGTCATTGATGCGCTGGGTCGGTACCAGGGTCTGACACATCATCACCCAGATGCCCGAGGTGAAGGCCACCTGGTGGGCATTGAAGGTGTGCCAGCCCCAGCGGCTCGCACCCTCGAAGTCGAGGCGCCACTTGCCGTCCGGCTTGATCGTCATCTCGCAGGGCGAGTGCATGATCGAGTCGAGCTTGGCAAAGGCGTTGGAGACCTGGACGTCGTCGTGGTTGAAAGGCACATCGACAAAGGACACCTTGCGATACTTGCCCGGGAGCGTCATCGCCTTGACGCGGCTCATCAGCCCGCGGCGACCCTCCTCGATGACCTCCTGCGAGAACTTCTCGTAGGCGTCGAGTCCGTCGGCGCGGATCACGTCTTCGACCAGTTCGCGGATCATGTGACAACCGGCGATGCGGGTCTTTTCGTCGAGGATCCAGTACTTGGGCGTGCGCACCGAGCGCTGCGATTCATGCAGCCAGTCGCGCAGCGGCTCGTCATTCACACCGGTCTTGCGACAGGTGATCATGTAGCCGTCGCCGAAGCGCTGGGTCTGGCCGGTGGACATCGAGCCCGGTGTGACCGCGCCGGTGTCGATGACGTGGGTGACGCCGCCCACCCAGCCGATCAGCTTGCCTTCCCAGAAGATCGGCACGATGGTGGCGATGTCGCAGGGATGCACGTTGCCGATGGCGCAGTCATTGGTGGTGAACATGTCACCGGGGTTGATCGTCGGGTTGGCTTCCCAGTTGTTCTCGATCATGTACTTGATCGCGGCGCCCATCGTCCCGACGTGGATGATGATCCCGGTCGAGGTCAGGATGCAGTCGCCGGCGGCGTTGTACAGCGTGAAGCAGAGCTCGCCTTCCTGCTCGACGATCGGGCTGGCAGCGATCTTCTTGGCGGTTTCACGGGCGTGGACCAGGCCTCCGCGCAGCTTGGAGAACAGCTTCTCGTAGCCGATCGGGTCGCTGTCGCGCAGTTCGAGCTTCTCCAGACCGTCGTAGTAGCCGGTCTCCTTGGTGCGGGCAATGATTGCGTCGCGGTTCTGCTTGAGCGTCAGGCCGCTCTTGAGCAGGTTGCCGACACCGATTTCCTTGTGGCTCATCATATTCATGATCTGTCTCCTTACTTGACTTCTTTGAGGTGGAACAGGCGATGCTTGTCGATCGTCGTTTCGAAGCCGTCGGGCACGACGAAGGTCGTGGCATCGGATTCGATGATGGCGGGGCCCATGATGTAGTTACCGGCCTTGAGCGATTCCATCTTCCACAGTGATGCTTCGACCCACTTCTTGTGACGGTAGAAGGGGCGCGTGCCGAGATAGGCCTCCTGCGGTGGGGTGGGGCCGGCATCCGGGTCTTCCGGGAGCACCGGCTTCTGCGTCATAACCATGCCGCGCAGAATCGCGCCGGTGATGGAGAAGCCCAGTTCAGGCGAGCGCGCGGAGTTGGCATAGACGCGGCCGTAGGTGGTCTCGAAGGTCTCGATGATCTTGTTCCAGTCATCTGCGGTGGCTGCGCTGGTGACCGGGGAGACGATCTCGAGGTCGTTGAGCTGGCCCATGTACTGCATCTTGTAGCCGGGGATCAGCATCACGTCTTCGGCCTTGTAGCCGTTGATCACGAACTCCTCGATGACCTTGACCGCCAGTTCGCCCCAGGCGTCCTGCAGGCTGGCGCAGGCTGCAGCCTTTTCCGTATCGCTGGCGAACTGCGCCACGCCGAGGTCCACCGATTTGTCGTAGCGGTACTCGAAGTCGGCGCAGGCGCAACCGAAGGCCGAGAAGCCGGCGGCCCAGGCGGGCACCACGACATCCTTGAATCCGACGCCTTCGGTATAGCCGTAGGTGTGCACCGGGCCGGCGCCGCCGTAGGAGAAGCAGGTGAACTCGGCCGGGTTGTAGCCCTTGGCGCTGATGTTGGCGCGCAGGTACTCGGACAGGGTGAGGTCGAGCAGTTCGATGACGCCGGCTGCCGCATCTTCGACCGACAGGCCGAGCGGGTCGGCAATCTGCGCCTTGATGTGGTCGCGGGCACGCTGCACGTCGAGCTTGATCGCACCGCCGAGGAAGTTTTCGGGGTTGAGGTAGCCGAGTACGACGTGGCAGTCGGACACCGATACCGTATCCAGCCCGCTGTCGGCCCAGCAGGTGCCGACGCGATAGCCGGCGCTGTCGGGCCCGAGCTTGATCGATTTGCTGTACGGGTCCAGACGCACGAAGCTGCCGGCGCCGGCACCGACCGAGTCCATGGCGACCAGCGGCAGCGACAGCACGAGGCGGGCCATGTCGGGGTCGGACTTGATGGCGAAGTTGCCCTTGGTGATCAGCGCCACGTCGAAGCTCGTGCCGCCGATGTCGGAGCAGGCGATGTTCTCGTCACCGAGGTATTCGCCCAGCAGCTTGGAGCCGATGACGCCGCCGATCGGGCCGGACACGATGGTGCGGGCGAGCTCCTTGGCCTTCCAGCTGATCGTGCCGCCGTGTGTGGCCATCACCCGCAGGTCGAACTTGGCGCCATGCTTCTTGAAGCGGTCGCTCACCTTCTTCAGCGTCTGGCGCGAGGGTTCGGCGCCGTAAGCTTCCAGAATGGTGGTGTTCATGCGGTGGCTTTCCTTGCGCGACGGGTAGTAATCCACCGAGGCGAAAACCGGAATGTCCACCTTGAGCTTCTGCAGCTCATCCTTGGCAAGGTCGCGTGCACGCTGCTCGCTGATCTCGTTCTTGTGCGACTGCAGCAGACAGATCACGATGGCCTGGGAGCCGGCCTCAACCAGTTCGCGTGTGGCCTGACGGACCTCTTCCTCACGCAGCGGAATGACGATCTTGCCCTGCACGTCGGTGCGCTCGGTGACGCCGCGGGTGCGGGACACGGGTACCAGCGGCTCGTCGTAGCGGTGAGTGTTGAGGTGGATGCGATCTTCCAGCGCGTAGCCGAGGTAGCTTTGGAGGGCCCGGCCCATGGAGTGGATCTGTTCAAAGCCGCGGTTGCAGATCAGACCGACGTCGAGCCCCTTGCGCATCAGGATGCGGTTGAGCATTGCGGTGCCGGAGTAGACGCAGGTCGCAAGTTCCGGATAGACGTCGTCCACCGTGCGGTTCCAGTGGGCCAGGGCGTCTTCGGACGAGTTGAAGATGGCCAGCGATTCGTCCCCCGGGTTGCTCTGGGCCTTGCCCACCACAAAGCGCCCATCGGCGCGGACGAAGAAGGTGTCAGTCATCGTGCCACCGGCATCGATGCCCATCACCTGTACGGTTGAGTCCTGAACTTGCATGTCGCCTCCTGTCATTGATATGTCGGGCTTTGAGACTTTTGCCGACGGCCCTTGCCTGGTGATTCGATTCGCCGGCAAGGCATCTCAATCGCCCCCGGGGTGTTCCCCTGAGCCAGACATCGCAAGGGCCGTTCCAGGTGCGCCCGGAAATGACGCGGGGCTGCTCAATAGAAAAACAAATCAACGGGTTAAATATTTTTATGGCGCTTGGGGTGGTGTGTCGAGGTGCATGCCGGAGTGTCCGGATTCCGGACAGTCAGACACTTCTGTCCAGACTTCAGACAGTTCGGCGTACGCCATGTTGCGGTGCACAGATTATTGATAACATTGGTTTTTTTCTTGACGTGCTGAGGTGGAGGTATTAGTTTTATCCAGATTCCAATCCCGCATCGACGACAGGGCCATAACACGTTGAATATGCATTCATCACATCCGATGATTCCGCGTGCAGGTAATGAAAGCGCGGTCGCCGACTCCTGGGAGCGCTTCGTGCATAACGATCCGCTCGAGAATGCACCGGTGCGCGATGTCGTTCTTGAATCCTGGCGACGCTGCCGGTCGGAAGCGGTCGATCCCGCGCGAGATCGGGCGCCTGCTGCGGACGATGCGCGGATCAGGGCGTTGCGGGAGAAGCACCGTTCGCTGCATGAGGCTGCATGCCCGGTGCTGGATGCGATGAAGGAGGTCCTGCACGAGTCGGGCAGCATCATCATGCTGACCGACCCCAGCGGTACCATCATCGATCTTCATGGCGACACGCGGGCGCGCAATGCGGGTGAGGTGGTCAATCTGGCGCAGGGCGGGCGCTGGGTCGAGAACGTCATGGGCACCAACGCCATCGGCACGGCGATCGCTGCACTGAAGCCCGTGCAGATCTACGCCAGCGAGCATTACTGCCTTGACGTCAAACGCTGGACTTGCGCGGCTGCCCCCATTCTCGACCTGACCGGCACGGCCTTACTGGGCGTGGTCGACGTGTCGGGCGTGAAGGAGACCTTTCATGGTCACAGCCTCGGTCTGGTCATGGCCGCGGCAAAACAGATCGAGGCGGTTCTTGCGAGTCGCGAACGGGATCTCCACGCCCGACTGCTTGAGCATTCGATGGACAGCTTTGTGCGCTATGGCGGCGACTGCGTCATGGTGTTCGATCGTCGCGGGAGGCTGCTCAAGAGCAATGGACGGCAGCACCTCGCACGCGAGCAATACGGTGTGCAGTTGCCGTCCATCACCGGGAGCCAGGTCGATGCGCTCGATCTCGATATTTCGCCCGACGAACGTGCGGTCCGTATGCCGCTCTGGCTGAACGGGGAGTGGCTGCAAGTCGTTCGCACGCCGAGCGGCGAGCTGGGGACCATGCTCATCATCCCGCTTGGTCATGGCGCGGGTGTGCAGGCGCCAAGTGCGGCAGCACGCGAGGTGCGCGAACCGGCTTCATGCCCAAAGGCAGATCCGTTTGCCGAAATCATCGGCGTATCCGAGGCCCTGGTGGCCGCGAAGGCCCGTGCGCAACGTCTGGCACCCCTGGATCTGCCCGTCATGCTGCTTGGCGAAACCGGGGTCGGCAAGGAGGTGTTTGCGCGGGCGATCCACAAGGCGGGCGTGAAGCCCGACGCGCCGTTTGTTGCCGTAAATTGTGGTGCGCTGACCCGCGAACTGCTCGCCAGTGAGTTGTTCGGCTACGTTGAGGGGGCCTTTACCGGCGCACGTCGCAATGGATTGCCGGGCAAGTTCGAGCTCGCCGACGGTGGGATACTGTTTCTCGATGAGATTGGTGAGATGCCGCTCGACATGCAGCCCCATCTGCTGCGCGTCCTGCAGGATGGCGTTGTCGTGCGCCTCGGCGATACGCGCGAGCGTCGCGTGAGCGTCCGGATCATTGCGGCCACCAACCGTGATCTGCGTGGTGAGGTTGCGGCGGGACGATTCCGCGAAGACCTGTTTCACCGCCTGTGCGTGACGAGCATTCGCCTTCCCGCGTTGCGCGAGCGGCCGGATGACATCAGCCGCATCGTTGATCATCTGAACGCGCGTCTGGCACAGAAGTATGCCTGTCCGGCCAAGCGCATCACGCCGGATGTTGTCGACGCCTTGTTGCATTACGCTTGGCCCGGGAACGTCCGCGAGTTGCAGAACGTGTTCGAGGGCCTGTTCGCGCTGAGTGACAACGGATTGATCGACCGCAGCGTATTGCCTGAAGAACTGGTGTCGGCCGGACGGGAAGCATCATCGCCGGCGGCCTTGCCCGCTGCGGGGCTGAATGGTGCTCGCCTGGAGGATCTCGAGCAACAGGCGATTCTTTCGGCCGTATCCAATGCCAAGGGGAACATCTCCCAGGCGGCAAGGGCGCTCGGTATTTCGCGCAGTACCTTGTACGTCAAACTGGGCATTTTGCGCGGGCGAGCCGACGGGCTGGCGCATCGGCACTGAGGCGGGGCACGTCGCGGCTTGGGCGAGCGGCTGCGGCATGCCCGAATGCCCGCCGACTCCGCCAGAAATAACGGGTAAATGACAGGCAAAAAAAGAGCGGGCCGCATCGGGCCCGCTCGTGTGCTGCTGTCAGCTGCCAGTGGCAGCCCGTGCCTTACACGTTCCGATAGACCTCTGCACCGCTCTTCACGAACTCCACTGCCTTCACTTCCATGCCCTTCTTCAGCGCGTCGATTTCGCTGATGCCCTGCTGGGCCGCGAAGTCGCGCACGTCCTGAGTGATCTTCATCGAGCAGAAGTGGGGGCCGCACATCGAGCAGAAATGGGCGACCTTGGCTGAATCCTTGGGCAGGGTTTCGTCGTGGAATTCCTTGGCCTTGTCAGGGTCGAGGCCGAGGTTGAACTGGTCTTCCCAGCGGAACTCGAAGCGCGCCTTGCTCAATGCGTTGTCGCGGATCTGCGAACCCGGATGGCCCTTGGCGAGGTCGGCGGCGTGGGCGGCCAGCTTGTAGGTGATGATGCCTTCCTTCACGTCCTGCTTGTTGGGCAGGCCGAGGTGCTCCTTGGGCGTCACGTAGCACAGCATCGCGGTGCCGTACCAGCCGATGGTGGCCGCACCGATGCCGCTGGTGATGTGGTCGTAGCCGGGGGCGATGTCGGTGGTCAGCGGTCCGAGGGTGTAGAAGGGCGCTTCATGGCACTGCTCGAGTTGCAGGTCCATGTTTTCCTTGATCATGTGCATCGGCACATGGCCGGGGCCTTCGATCATCACCTGCACGTCGTGCTTCCACGCGATCTGGGTGAGTTCGCCCAGGGTCTTGAGCTCGCCGAGCTGGGCTTCGTCGTTGGCGTCGTAGATCGAGCCCGGACGCAGGCCGTCGCCGAGGCTGAAGGCCACGTCGTAGGCCTTCATGATTTCGCAGATTTCCTCGAAGTGCGTATAGAGGAAGCTCTCCTGGTGATGCGCCAGGCACCACTTGGCCATGATCGAGCCGCCGCGGGACACGATGCCAGTCATGCGGTTGGCGGTGAGCGGGATGTAGCGCAGCAGCACGCCGGCGTGGATGGTGAAGTAGTCCACGCCCTGTTCGGCCTGCTCGATGAGGGTGTCGCGGAAGATCTCCCAGGTCAGGTCCTCGGCCTTGCCGTCGACCTTTTCCAGTGCCTGGTAGATCGGCACGGTGCCGATCGGCACCGGCGAGTTGCGGATGATCCACTCGCGGGTTTCGTGGATGTTCTTGCCGGTCGACAGATCCATCACCGTGTCGCCGCCCCAGCGGATGGCCCAGGTCATCTTGTCGACTTCTTCCGAGATGGACGAGCCCAGCGCCGAGTTGCCGATGTTGGCGTTGATCTTCACCAGGAAGTTGCGGCCGATGATCATCGGCTCGGACTCGGGGTGGTTGATGTTGTTGGGGATGATGGCGCGGCCGCGGGCGACTTCGTCGCGCACGAACTCGGGGGTGATCTCTTCCGGGATCGAGGCGCCGAAGTGCTGGCCCGGATGCTGCCGGCCGAGCAGTGCGGCCATCTTGTTGCCGGTGGGGCCGGCGGCCTTGAGCGATTCGATGTAGGCCTTGCGGTTGAGGTTCTCGCGGATGGCGATGTATTCCATCTCGGGCGTGATGATGCCGCGGCGGGCGTAGTGCATCTGCGTTACGTTGCCACTGAGATTGGCACCCGTCTTGGCGCGACGCGGCTTGCGGTGCAGGCCGGGGAAGCGCAGTTCGTCGAGCTTTGCGTCGGCGGCGCGGACGCGGCCGAACTCGGACGACAGGTCGGCCAGCACCTCGGTGTCGCCACGCTCTTCGATCCAGCCGGCGCGCAGGGCGGGCAGGCCGGAGCGGATGTCGATCTTCGCTGCCGGGTCAGAGTAGGGGCCGGAGCAGTCGTAGACGTAGATCGGCGGGTTCGGCTCAGCGCCAAACGAAGCCGGCGTGTCGCTCTGGCTGATTTCACGCATCGGCACCTGAATGTCGGCACGGGTGCCGGCGATGTAGACCTTGCGCGAGTTTGGCAGCGGCGCGATGGCGGCTTCGTCGACGTGGGCGCTCGAGGCGATGAATTTTTCGCTGGCGTTCATTGTTTGTCTCCTGATGGGGCGGGTTCGTTGGCCGGTGAGTCAGTACGTGTCCGGCAGGTTGTTGTATGTGTGTGGCGTGCCGGCGTCCTTGCCGTTTGCCCGTGAATTACGCGCCGGGCCTGGGCCACATGGCGTGGAAATGATGTACCGGGCCATGTCCATGGCCGACTGCGAGCTCGCCCGAATGGGCGATGGCGCCGAGCAGCCACTGCCGTGCCTGTCGCACCGCGGCCTCCACCGGCCTGAAACCGCCGGTGTGACGTGGCAGCAGGGCGGCGATTGCCGATGACAGGGTGCAGCCGGTACCGTGGGTGTTCTTCGTTTCAATGCGTGGGGCAGGCAGTTCAATCATCCGGTCGCCATCGAACAGCAAGTCGACCAGATCGTTGCCTGGCAGGTGGCCGCCCTTGAGCATCACCCAGCGCTCGCTCGACAAGGGCAGCAGTTCGCGCAGGCGCTCGGCAGCGCGGTACATTTCCTTGACCGATTCGGGGGCACGCTGCTCGAGCAGCACGCCGGCTTCGGGCAGATTGGGCGTGATCATGAAGGCTTGTGGAAAGAGCGCATCGCGCATCATGTTGATTGCGCTCTTGGCCAGCAGCGAATCGCCGCTCTTGGCGACCATGACCGGATCCAGCACCACGTTGGCTGCGTGCCAATGACCAAGACGGTCGGCAACCGTTGCAGTGACTTCAGCACTGCCGAGCATGCCGATCTTGGTGGCGTGCAGGCTGACATCACTGAACAGGGTGTCGATCTGCAGACGCAGAAAGTCGGTGGGCGGCACGTGCACGCCGGTCACGGCCTGGGTGTTCTGTGCAGTGAGCGCGGCAACGACACCACAGCCGTAGGCGCCAAGCGCCGAAAATGTCTTGAGGTCGGCGAACACGCCCGCACCGCCGGACGGATCGACGCCAGCGATAGAAACGACATTCGGAATGGAACTGGAGCGGACAGGTGATGATTTCATGCTTGCGTTTCCCTACGCCGGTACAAGCCGGGTCAGGTTCGAAGGGTTTCTCTCAGCACGCACCGAATGTGCGGGCACCCCCAACGGCAGACGGACGATACTGGATGGCGGCGGGCGTGACAAGGGATGAGCTATGGGCGGACAGGCTAGATGAGCCAGTCCAATGGCTGCCCCCGGGCGGGGACCCGCCTGTGTCGGGCTTCTCCCGGGAGGAAGGGCGAAGGTCGCTGCCAGCGACCGTGCAGCCCGGCGGCTTTGGCGCTTAGCTCAGACGACGCAGATACTCGCGGGTGAACAGGCGTTCGGGCAGATCCTGAAGAACCATGTTCGAATAGCTCAAGACCGAGATTTCCCCTTTCTTGAGGGCGTCTTCCATCACCAGTCGTGTTGGGCGGACGCGGCCCGCGAGTTCGCGGAACTCCTCGTAGCGGCAGGACTTGAGCAGGCGCCCGGAAAGCGCGAAGAACTCGGCCTTCAGCGGGCGTCCGTCCTTTTCGCTGACCCAGTATTTGACCTTGGCATAGGTGACGCCACGATCTACCGCTGTGAGGTCGAGGACCTGGGCGTTGATGCCGTCGAGCTTCTCCGTGCCAACGAGTGTCGGTGTGTAGTCGCCGGCGAAGTTCGCGCGCGCCAGGTCGCCGTTTGCCACCTGTCCGGTCAGGCGCTGCGCGAGCGAGAGCCTTACGGGCTGCGACACGCTGGGCATGAAGATCCACAGGTCGCGGCCACGCATGAGCAGGGCCTGACCGCGTTCCGACACGGGTTCGAGCGTGAGTACGATGGTGTTCTCATTACCCCGCGAGAGAATGCGGAACTTGCGTGTTTCGCCCGGCTCTCCGTCGCTGAAGTTCTGCACTTCGATTTCGGTCTGGAAACTGTCGCGTGGGAAGCGGATTTCGTCCGCCTTGGTCACGATGCGCACCGCGGCCTCATCAACAGGGGCTTCGGGCGCGTCTTCGGCAGCCCATGCTGCGGGTGCGATTGCAGGCGCAATCAGGCTGCTGGCGAACATGCCGAGGAATTTCCGGCGGGATCGGAAGTGATCGGTCATGAGTGGTATCCTTTTGGCGTTTTCATAACTGTGTGGCCCTGCCATGCCGCTCGTTCGTGTCGAAAACGTAAGCAAGCACTATCGCCTCGGCGAGCAGGATGTTCAGGCCTTGACCGACATCTCGCTGGCCATCGAGCCGGGTGTCTTTCTTGCCATCGCCGGTCCGTCGGGCAGTGGCAAGTCGACCCTGCTCAACATCATTGGTTGCATCGATACGCCGAGCACCGGGAAGGTCATCATAAACGGGCAGGATGTCTCCGGCCAGACGCCAGATCAACTGGCGGACGTTCGTGCGCGCACCCTCGGTTTCATTTTTCAGACCTTCAACCTGTTGCCGGTGCTGTCTGCAGAAGAAAACGTCGAGTATCCGCTGTTGCAGCTTCCTGAACTCAGCAAGGCCGAGCGGCAGGAACGGGTGAAGCACTATCTGGCCATGGTTGGCCTCACCAAATACGCGGGGCATCGGCCGAATCAGCTCTCTGGCGGACAGCGACAGCGGGTGGCGATTGCGCGCGCACTGGCCACGCATTCGAAGATGGTGCTGGCCGACGAGCCAACGGCCAACCTCGACAGCAAGACCGGGGCGAGCATTCTGAAGCTGATGAAGGACATCAACCGAAAATACGGTACGACCTTTGTATTTTCCACCCACGACCGCAAGGTCATGAACATGGCCGACCGCCTCGTCCGGATCGCTGATGGTCAGATCGTCGCACTCGGCATGCGTGCAGAAGGGCGGTGGGTATTCGTGCAGGACAAGCGCCCGCAGGGCGAAGAAGATCCCGAAGTCTAGGAGCCTGGAATGCGATTGTTGAAGGGAATGCTGCTTGTAGCGGCGTGTGCCGGCAGTTCGGCGGTGATGGCTGCGGATGATCTCGATCTTGATGCCTTGCTCAACGTCGGAACGCCAAAAGAGGATGAGGGGAGCGGCATCCGCCTGGGCGGCTATGCCGAGTTCGGCGGCGCATATACCTCGGCGGACGAGGGCCACTGGTCAAAGCTGCGTGCTCGCATGGAGCTGGCTGCAAGTGGAAATCTCGGAAGCGGTCTGCGCTGGAAGGTTTCCGGTCGGGTCGATGCGGATGGCGCGCCCGATCTGGAGCGCAACTACTACTCCGGCGCGGTCAGACGAGATCAGCGTACCGATGCGACCCTGCGCGAGGCCTATCTTGATGTGCCGGTGGGCGACTGGGAGTTCCGGCTTGGCCGGCAGCAGGTCATCTGGGGGGAAATGGTCGGTTTCTTCTTTGCTGACGTGGTTTCCGCCCGGGACATGCGTGAGTTCCTGCTGCCCGAATTTGAATCGATACGGATCCCCCAGTGGGCTGCGCGTGCGGAGTATTTCGGTGGCGAGACCCATTTCGAGTTTCTTTGGGTGCCTGTTGCCAGTTACGACCGCGTTGGCAAACCGGGCACGGATTTCTATCCCTATCCCTTCGTGCCGTCCGGCACGCATGTGACGGAGAAGACCCCCGCGCACGACGCACGCAACGGCAACTGGGGTTTGCGGGCTTCGCGTCTGATCGACGGCTGGGATCTGTCGGCGTTCTACTATGACAGCCTGAACGTAGAGCCGACGCTGTATCGCACCTCAGTGACTCCGACCTACGAACTGCGGCATGACCGCATTCACCAGACAGGCGGCACGTTCAGCAAGGACATGGGGCAGTTCGTGCTCAAGGGTGAGGCGGTCTATACCCGGGGTCGGCGCTTCAACACGCTGGACCCCGCAGCGACTTATGGCCTGAAGTCGTCGCCTACACTGGACTATGCGATCGGTGTCGACGTGCCGTTTGGCAGTGAATGGCGCGTGAATGCCCAGTACTTCGCGCGGGTTCATTTTGATCACGCGAAGGGCATGTTTGCTGAGCGCGAAGAGCCTGGTGTGACCCTGCAGGTGGTGCGGACGATCGGAAGCGATTTTGAGGTCGAGTTTCTGGCCGCATCGAGCCTGATCCGAAACGACTACATGCTGCGCCCCAAACTGACCTGGAAGTTCGCGCCCGAGTGGCGTGCATTGATGGGGGTCGATCACTTCGAAGGGCGGCCGACCGCCCTGTTTGGCCGGTTTGATGACAGCGACAGGGTCTATTTCGAAGTTCGTCGCTGGTTCTGATCGAGGCTGATCTCGCCGCGTCCCGGTGAGATCAGCGCAGCAGTTGCGCTGTCAGTTGTCGCTGTAGCGCGAGCATTTCAGCCGGCGGTGCAAATAGCCGGTAAAGACTGCGGGTCGAGCTTGTTTCCTTTCCGGCATGTTGTGCGATGAGTTCGTCGACCTCATGCTGGGACATGTGCATCAGCACCGCGGGTGCGCCAACCCGAGGGCAGACTCGCTCTTCTCCGACCACCCGATAACCCAGCATTCGGCGGTAAAAGCCCGCATGCCGTGGATGAACCTCGATGAAAAGGTCGGTCATCCGGTAGATTCGGCGGGTCAATACGTAGACCAGCTGGAACAGGTCGGCCATGACGTCGGCGGAATTGTGCTCGGGGTCCATCGCCATCCGGGTGACCTCGCAGACCCTGCCGCCGCGAGCGCGCGCAGCATCTATTTCCGGGCGGTAGAGCGTATCGGCCATCAACCCGTTCTCGGAATCGATGCCAACCGTGAGGGTGGCAAAGAGGTGGTCGCCGCGGCAGGCCACGATCGTGGTCTGGTGTTCGGTCTGCGCGAGTTCCGGGTGGTAGATCTGCAGGCCGCGCGTCGAATACATGCGCTCAATCAGCGCAGAGATGTGGTGCTGAAGCCCGGTGAAGCCGTTTGCACAACGGATATGATATCCGTCGCGGATCATGGCGAACTCCACGCTTGTGTCATCATCCGGTTTTGGCAAACGCTCCAATTGCGTTGCGTGCCCGGAAGGCGAGCGCACCGAATCACGAGTTTTTGCTTCCGAGGGCAGTCTGCAACGAGCGTTCATGCTTGGATTCGCGGCGCTTCCCTGCAAGGGGAAAGATTTGGAATGGATGTGTTTCTGCAAATGCGAGCGACTTTATCGGTCCTCAGGATCACAGGCTGTAAGCGATTGTGTAATTGTTCCTTCGGGCTGACTGACGTATCTTCGTAGCATGTGGGTAAATCTCAGGGCGTATCATAGGCGTCGTTCAGAAATAGGGGTAGGGTGACCATGAGTAAACAAGCTTCGAACGTGTGGGCGGGGTTCCGTCGTTTCCTGGGTCTGTCGCTGCTTGCCGGCCTGCTGGGTGGGTGCGCATCCTCGTTTCCGCCAGCGCCGATGGCCGCTGCGGACGCTGATTACAATTACGTGATCGGCGCGGGTGATTCAGTCAACATCGTGGTGTGGCGCAATCCGGAGCTGTCGATGTCGGTGCCTGTGCGTCCGGACGGCAAGATCACGACGCCGCTGGTCGAGGATCTGCCTGCGCTGGGTAAGGACGCAACGACGCTGGCGCGGGATATCGAGAAGGAACTGTCCAAGTTCATTCGCGAACCCGTCGTGACGGTCATCGTTACCGGCTTTGTTGGTCCCTACAGCGAACAGATTCGTGTGGTGGGCGAAGCGGGCAAGCCGCAGATTCTGCCTTACCAGCAGAAAATGACCCTGCTCGACGTCATGATCGCCGTGGGCGGAATCACCGAGTTCGCCGACGGCAATGGTGCGACGATCCTGCGCACCGGTGAAGGCAACAAGCAGTACAGCGTGCGGATCAAGGACTTGATCAAGCGTGGCGATGTCTCGGCCAACGTCGAGATGCGCCCCGGCGATGTGTTGATTATTCCGCAAAGCTGGTTCTGATCATTTTCCCCTTCAACCAGCCTCGCCTGCCTTCCTTTGTTGGGAGGCAGGGCGTGGGCGTGACCAAGACTGACACATGGAAGAACTCGTAAGACAGATTATCGGTTACCTGCGCGACATGTGGCGTTTCCGCTGGTGGGGGTTGGCGCTGGCCTGGATCGTTGGTGCAGTGGGCGGCGTCGTGATCTACACGATGCCCGATAAATACGAATCCTCGGCTCGCGTGTTTGTCGACACCCAGTCTATCTTGCGTCCCCTGATGTCGGGTCTCGCGGTGCAGCCCAATGTCGATCAGCAGATTGCGATTCTGAGCCGGACGCTGATCAGTCGGCCCAACGTCGAGAAGCTGATCACCATGGCCGACCTTGATCTCGGGGTGAAGGATGCTGCGCAGCGTGAGGCCTTGATCTCGACGCTGTCCAAAGGCCTGCAGATCCGGGGTACAGGCCGCGACAACCTGTTTACGCTGGCTTATGCGGATGTCGAGGCAGCGCGCGCGCAACGCATCGTTCAGGCGCTGGTTTCACTGTTTGTCGAGTCTGGTCTGGGGGGGAAACGACAGGATTCCGATACGGCTCGCCGCTTCATCGAGGAGCAGATCAGGAATTACGAGCAGAAACTCGTCGATGCAGAGAACCGCCTCAAGGAGTTTCGCCTCAAGAATATGGCACTGCTCGGTGATGGTGCGCGTGACTATGTCACCCAGATCGCTCAGTTGAATGGGCAGCTTGCTCAGGCGAAGCTGGAGTTACGCGAGGCAGAGAACTCCCGTGATGCCATGCAGCGTCAGTTGGTTGGGGAAGAGCCGGTGCTCTTGCCGCAGACGCCGAATGCCTCGAATGTGTCAATTCCGGAGATCGACGGCCGGATTGACGCGCTCAAGCGCAATCTTGACGACATGATGCAGCGCTACACGGACAAGCATCCTGATGTGATTGGCGCGCGTCGTGTCATCGAACAGCTCGAAAAGCAGAAGCTCGAAGAAGTCGAAGCGCGTCGTAAGGCCGGGCCGGGGCAGTTCGGGTCTCTCAACTCGAACCCGGTCTTCCAGCAGATGAAGCTCTCGCTGGCCGAGTCCGAGTCGCGTGTGGCGTCGATGCGGGCGCGCGTCAGCGAGTACGAATCCCGTCTTGCCCAATTGGAGAGTTCGGCCAAGATGTTGCCTGAGCTAGAAGCTGAGATGACTCAGCTCAACCGGGACTATGCGGTTCATAAAACGAACTACGACAGCCTGGTGGCGCGGCGCGAGTCCGCCAACATTGCAGTGGAAATGGATAATCAGTCGGGTATTGCCGAGTTTCGCCTGATTGACCCGCCCAGCTTGCCGGTAAAGCCTTCGGCGCCTAACCGTCTGTTGTTGATGCCGGTTGCTGGTGTTGCCGGGTTGGCAATCGGGCTCGCGCTTACCTTCCTGCTGAGTCAGCTCAAGCCCTCGTTCGTCGATGGCCGTGGCTTGCGCGAGGTGACCGGCTTGCCGGTGCTGGGAACGGTATCCATGCTTTCGACCCCAGAGCGCCGGCGCGCAAGGCTGCGTGGCCTGTTCGCGTTTGGTGGCGGACTGGCTGGCTTCGTCGGAGCTATCGGTATTGCCACTGTGGTTCTGAACATCATTCAGGGATAAGCGGAAGAACTGATGAGCCTTATCGAAAAAGCAGTACAGCGTCTCGATGCACTCAAGCAGGCCAGCGGGGTGGAGGAACAGGTCGCCCCGACGGCAGAACGAGTCGTGACCGAGGTGGCGCATGATCCGGTGGCCGATGCTGGTCGGACATCGTCGTCGGTTCCCCTTGCGGATCCTGTGCCGACGCCGAACCCGAGCGTGTCCCGTGACGTTCGGATTGATCTCCAGCGACTTGGGGCAATGGGGATGGTGACCCCGGATGTGCCGCGCGCAGCGATCGCCGAGGAGTTTCGTCTCATCAAGCGGCCTCTTCTGCGCAACGCTACGGTCAGCGGGCCCGCTGAGATCGAGAATGGCAGTCTGATCATGGTGACAAGTGCGATGCCGGGGGAGGGAAAGTCATTCACCGCCATCAACCTTGCGATATCCATGGCGATGGAACTCGACTACACCGTATTGCTGGTGGATGCCGACGTGTCCCGCCCCTCGGTGCTTAACCGCCTTGGTCTGCCGCCGGAAAGAGGTTTGATGGACGTCCTGTCGGGCGAGGTTTCCGACCTTGGCGATGTCCTGCTTCGCACCAACATCGAAAAGCTCTCGATTCTGCCTGCCGGCATGCCTCACCCCCGGGCGACCGAGATGCTGGCGTCAGAGTCCATGAACCGTCTGCTGGAGCAGATTGCGAATCGCTATGCAGACCGGATTATCGTGTTTGATTCGCCGCCCTTGCTGGTCACCACCGAGGCCCGTGTGCTGGCAACGCATATGGGGCAGGTCGTAATCGTGGTCGAAGCCGGGCGCACCACGCACGCCACGGTCAAGCAGGCGCTGGCGACGATCGAGAACTGTCCGGTCAAATTGATGGTGCTGAACAAGTCCCGTGAGAATGCCGCGGGTTCCTACTATGGATATGGGTATGGCTATGGTGCAGAACCCCGTTCTGAAGCGGCCTGATCGACCGGCAGGTGCTGTGCGCTTGCTGGTGCTTGCGCTGGGTGCAATTGGTGCATCGAGTGCGTTTTCACAGACGGTTACGTTGACGCCGTCTGTGCAGAGTCGCCTGACCTGGACCGACAACGTCGGCGCTTCCAGTGACAAGGAGTCCGACTGGATCGCAGAGATCTCTCCCGGCATTACCGTTTCGCGCAAGAGTGGCCGGTTCAATGGCCTTCTCAGCGCGCAGTTGCGGAATGTGGGCTATGCGAATGACAGCAGTCGAAACACCTCCTACCTTGCCTTGCAAGGCAGTGGGCAGATTGAGGCCGTCGAGAATCTGTTTTTCGTCGACCTGAATGCCAATATCAGCCGTAATAATCTTTCAGCGTTTTCAGGACGCAGCAGCACTGACGACTTGAGCGTCGACAGCAGCAACGAGACGCGAACCTGGTCGATCGGCCCCAGACTGGAGTTTCGGCTTGGCGATACGGCAACAGGCTCCGTAGGGTACAAGGCGAGTTGGCTGGATTCCGGTGGGACGACCGTCGGTGGGCAGCGGTTAAATCAGCTCACCGCGCAGGCGAGTGACCCCGCGGCAGTCAGGCTGTTCGGCTGGGGGTTGAGTTACAGCCGCAGTGAGTCCGAGTATGACGCGTCGACCAGTCGCGATGTGACCGAGGATATTGGTCGCGCGACGCTTTACATCAATGTGACACCACAGTTGCGCCTGCGCGCCATTGGTGGATACGAGAAGAACGATTACGCCAGCACCGAGGATGAGAAAGGCAGCATTTATGGTGCCGGCTTCGATTGGAACCCGACCGAGCGCACGGCTATCTCCGGAACGACCGAAGAGCGTGTTTTCGGGCGAGGCTACAATTTCAGCCTGAAGCATCGCGCACAGCGTTCGACCTGGGACCTGAGCTATGTGAAGGATATTTCGTCTTCGCTGCAGACGCTGGGTGGCGGCATCTATCAGGACCCTCAATTCCTTGCGTTTTTCAATGACGCGACGCTGGTGGCGGCGATTCCCGACGATGTGCAGCGCGAGGCTTTCGTGCGCATTCTGCTGGGTTACCCTGCGACCGGCGGCACCGGCGACATCGTCTCGAACGCTCACTTCGTATCGAAAACCTGGCGCGCAGCCTTTTCGTTGGTGGGGGTTCGAAACACGCTTACGGTTTCGGCCCAGCAGTCCGACCGTTCACGTCTGAGCTCGATTACGGGTTTGTCCGCCCAGGACGACTTTGCCCTGTCCGATACCGTCAAGACGACGTCGCTTACGGTGTCCTTCAATCACAAGCTCTCTGGTATCTCGTCACTCAATACTGCAGTAACGCACTCGCGCTCTCAAGGTGCGTCAGGTACCGGGCTTGATACTAAGCGCTTGACGGCGACCGTCGGGCTGACCACCAAACTGGGGCCCCAGACCAATGCCGGGCTGACATACCGCTACCAGCGTTCGGATGGCAGTTCTGCGTCGAGCGATTTCACCGAGAATGCGCTGACGGCCAACCTCGGCATGACCTTCTGATCGGCCCACTGATGTACGAGTCCTACTTCAAATTTCGCAACAAGCCCTTCCAGCTCAATCCCGATCCGGCCTTCTTTTTCGGCAGTCGCGGGCACCGCCGCGCGATGGCGTATCTCGAGTACGGGATGCACCAGAGCGAAGGCTTTATCGTGATCACCGGCGAGATCGGCGCAGGCAAGACCACGATCGTGCGCAGTCTGCTCGAGCATCTTGATCCAGAGAAGGTCGTAGCCGCCAATCTGGTCAGTACCCAGATTGATGCCAGCGAAATTCTGCGCATGGTCGCCACTGCGTTTGGTCTTCCGAATCGCACGCTAGACAAGGCCGGCCTGCTGCTCGCGCTAGAGACCTTTCTGGTGCAGACCACCGCTGCGGGCAAGCGCGCACTGCTGATCGTCGACGAGGCGCAGAACCTCACGCCGTCGGCGGTGGAAGAGCTGCGCATGCTGTCCAATTTCCAGCTGGAGGACCATGCACTCCTGCAGAGCTTCCTGGTCGGGCAGCCGGAGTTTCGCGACATCATGCAAAGCGCCGAGATGCAGCAGTTGCGCCAGCGCGTGATCGCGTCGTACCACCTTGGTCCTCTCGACTCGGAAGAAACCCGTTCGTATATCGAGCACCGGCTACGTCATGTTGGCTGGACGGACGACCCGATCTTCGAGGCCGATGCCTTCAATGTCATTTACGGCTACACGGGCGGCATTCCAAGGCGCATCAATACCTTGTGCGACCGCCTGTTGCTGGGCGCATTTCTGGCCGAGCGACACAGTATCGGCGAGGAAGACGTCCGTGAGGTCATCGAAGAGTTAAAACTGGAGTTTGCGACTCCGCAACGGTCCGCTGCACTTCCTGCGGGGCCAAGTGGCGCTGGAGAGGCTGGGGTGGCGACACTGGCAGTGGATCGTCTGCAGGTGAGCGACGAATTGCTCGCGCATGCCGCGAGCCTCAGTAGCAACGCCGATATTCAGCGCCTCGAGGCGAGGCTTGTCGGCCTGGAGCAGTCTGTTGCTGCAACGCTCGGCGTTCTCAATCAATTACTGCATGCGGTCCGTCGCGATCCGCCTGCAGGAGGCAAGGAACATGAGTAGTCAAATGTCTGCAGGGGCGGATGCACCGGTGATCTGCGTGGTGGGGGCCCGTCCGAACTACATGAAGGTGGCGCCGATCATTCGCGCCTTTGCGGCGGGTTCACCCGTCCTTCGTACCCTGCTGGTGCACACCGGCCAGCATTACGATCCCGCGATGAAGGACCGTTTGTTCACCGACCTTGAACTGCCCGACCCGGATGTCAATCTGGCAGTGGGTTCAGGTACCCATGCAGTTCAAACTGCCGAGGTCATGAAGCGGTTCGAGCCAATCATCGACCAGTACGGTGCGCGTGCCGTGCTTGTGGTGGGCGACGTCAACTCCACTCTTGCCTGTGCGCTGGTTGCAGCGAAGCGCCACATTCCGGTGATTCACGTTGAGTCGGGTCTGCGCAGCAACGACCGGCGCATGCCGGAAGAAATCAACCGTATTCTCACCGACCAGATCTCGGACCTGCTGTACACCACCGAGCGCAGTGCGCATGCCAACCTTGCGCGTGAAGGCATCCCGGAAGAGCGGGCGGTGTTTGTCGGTAATGTCATGATCGACAGCCTGCGTGCCAGCCTGCCCAAGGCGATTCCTGCTGCCGATCTGCTCGCTGCTGCGGGGCTTGATCCGGCACGCATCGAAAATGGCTATGGTGTGGTGACGCTCCATCGCCCGTCCAACGTCGACCAGGCCGATACGCTTGGCCCGATTATCGGCGCGCTGCGCAAGATCAGTGAACAACTGCCGCTGGTGTTCGCATTGCATCCGCGCACACGCACCAACCTTGAGCGTTTCGGCATGCTTGGCCTGCTTGATACGCCGGGTTTTCTTATCCTGCCGCCGCAGGGCTATCTCGAAATGCTCGGCTTGATGTCCGGTGCGCGCATGGTGCTGACCGACTCCGGCGGCATTCAGGAAGAGACCACGGCGCTGGGCGTCCCGTGCCTGACGATTCGTGAGAACACTGAGCGCCCGATCACTGTCGAGCAGGGCACGAACACACTGGTCGGGATTGATCCGCAAGCCCTCATCATGGCGGCTGAGGCCATTCTGAAGGGCGGCGGGAAGGCTGGCCGGGTACCGGAGCATTGGGACGGGAATACGGCCGAGCGAATCGCGAGTCATCTGTCGTCCTGGCTGGAACAGCACGAGGCGGCTCAGCCCGCCGCGGTCTGAGCAAGGGGGCGTATGAGCGAGAATTCACGCACCGCTTCGGAAAAGGCCATTGTCAATGCGCTGACCATCGACGTTGAGGACTACTTTCAGGTTTCGGCGCTGGCGCCGCATTTCCCGCGCAAAAACTGGGACGCGGTGCCCTGTCGTGTAGAGCGGAACGTCGACCTGATTCTTGATCTGCTCGATCAGCGTGGTGCGAAGGCCACCTTCTTTACCCTGGGTTGGGTCGCAGAGCGCTACCCCCAGTTGGTGCGGCGTATTGCCGAGGGGGGGCATGAGGTTGCAAGCCATGGTTACAGCCATGAGCGCGCCAGTGCAATGACGCCAAAGGCCTTTCTTGCGGATATCGCGCTTGCCAAGGCCGTGCTGGAAGACATTGCCGGAAAAAAGGTTACCGGTTATCGCGCGCCCAGTTTCTCGATTGGCATGCAGAATCTCTGGGCGCATGACACGATCGCGGAGGCCGGCTACGTCTATAGCTCCAGTGTGTACCCGGTCAAGCACGATCACTACGGGATCCCGGATGCACCGCGCTTCCCGTATCTGCTTGCGTCAGGCCTGATGGAAGTTCCGGTTACGACGATGCGCTTACTGGGTCGCAACTGGCCCGCCGGCGGCGGCGGTTATTTCCGTCTTTTGCCCTACGCGGTATCGCGCTGGCAGATTGCGCGCGTAAATCGTGATGACAAGCGCCCTGCGATTTTCTATTTTCATCCATGGGAAGTTGATCCAGAGCAGCCGCGGGTGGCCGAAGCATCAGCAAAAACGAGGTTCCGACACTACGTAAACCTTTCGCGAACCGAAAACCGTCTCAAGCGACTGCTGGGCGACTTCAACTGGGGACGGGCGGACGAGGTTTTCCGCAATGCCGCCTGAGTCATCGGGAGTGATCATTGTGGACAGGCTAGCCATCACCGTCAAAACGCTTGCACCGGAAGATGCGCCGCGCTGGGACGCCTTCGTGCGGGCCTGCCCGCAGGCGACGTTCTTTCATCTGTCGGCGTGGCAGCAGATTACCGAGCAGATCTTCAGGCACCGCAGTTTTTTCCTTTACGCGGAGCGCGCTGGGGAAATCGTGGGCGTGTTGCCGCTCGCAGAGGTCAAGAGCAGGCTCTTCGGCCATGCACTCACCTCGCTCCCATTTTGCGTCTATGGTGGCGTGGCTGCCAGCGCGGATTCGGAGGCCGAGGCGCTTGCCGCACTCGAAGCCGAGGCAGATGCGCTGGCCCGCAAGCTTGGCGTGCAACATCTTGAATACCGTAACCTGAACCCGAGGCACCCCGACTGGCCGCACCAGGAGTTGTACGTCACCTTCCGCAAGGCCATCCTGCCCGAGGTCGAGGACAACATGCTCGCGATCCCGCGCAAACAGCGGGCGATGGTGCGCAAGGGCATCAAGAACGGTCTGGTCAGTCATGTAGACACGGACGTTGAGCGCTTTTTTGCTGTCTATGCTGACAACGTGCTAAGGCACGGTACGCCGGCACTGCCCAGGCGCTTCTTTCAGTGCCTGAAGAACACTTTCGGTGACGATTGCGAAGTCCTGACCGTCACCGACGGGTCCGGCAAGGTGCTGTCGAGCGTGCTCAGCTTCTACTTCCGCGATGAGGTCTTGCCCTACTACGCGGGAGACGCCCTTGCCGCGCGCGACGTCGCCGCCAATGATTTCAAATACTGGGAGCTCATGCGGCGGGCCTGTGAGCGTGGGTACAAGGTTTTCGACTATGGCCGCAGCAAGGTGGGTACAGGCCCCTACAGCTTCAAGAAAAACTGGGGTTTCGAGCCGCAGCCCCTATCTTACGAATACCAGTTGTACAAGCGCGACAGCGTGCCGCAGAACAACCCGATGAATCCAAAGTATCGGCTTTTCATCGCCATGTGGAAGCGTCTGCCGGTTGGCGTAGCGAATGCGATCGGGCCGCATATTGTGCGCAATCTGGGATGACTTTGGATGTTAGATTAAATCGTAGCAATGTATGTCGCGAAGCCGTTGTCCGGATGCCGAGAGCGTGCACGCTGCGCCGGTGCGTTTTATCGTAAAGCGGATCTTTCTGGCGGCGGAGGCTTGAGCTGCCAAAATCAAGACCGAAGGGTGTGTTTGGCGAATCCTTGAATTGCGGCCATGCTGTGAGATTGCCCACGGTCAGGATGCATCTGATTCGGATATATTCGAGCGTCCGTGTTGGAGCGCGTCGTTATGTTTTGCGATGCTTACGATGTGTTCCTCTGCAGATGCCCGCTTTGGGTTTCTTCTGATCCAGGAGCTTGGCACACAATGCCGGCATTTCGCCCCTGCCCCTGATCCGATCCTTTATTTTCCGGCATATTTATGGCGCGAGCAGCTGTGGAAAATGGTAAAAACGTGAATATTGCCACCTCCTTCATGAAGGATCGCGCCGCTTTTGTCCGCGTTGCGTTGACCTTGGCAGTGGTCTTTACTTGGTGTGTGGCTTGGTATTTTCCGACAGCGGTCGAAATTGCTTCGATCTGGTGGCGTTCCGAGACCTATGCCCACGGCCTGATCGTGCTCCCCGTGTTTGTCTGGCTGGTGTGGGGCAAGCGCGACAGAGTTGGTAGCCTCACTCCTCAGGCAATACCATTGCTCGCTGCACCAGCTGCGCTTGCCGGCTTCTTGTGGCTGCTTGGGAAGTTGGTGTCGGTGGCCGCCGCCGCTCATGCCGGCTTCGTTCTTATGCTTGTCATCGGAATGGTCGCCGCGCTGGGATGGCAGTTGTCACGTGTGCTCCTGTTTCCGCTCGCTTTTCTGTTGTTCGGCATTCCCATCGGGGATTTCCTTTTGCCGACACTCATGGACTTTACCGCCGAATTTACCGTGTGGGCGCTTCGGCTGAGTGGTGTTCCGGTGTATCAGGAAGGCTTGCACTTTGTTGTGCCGAACGGCCGATGGTCGGTGGTTGAGGCGTGCAGCGGCATCCGTTACCTGATCGCTTCTCTCATGGTCGGCTCTCTCTACGCTTATCTGAATTACACCAAGCTGCGCAAGCGGCTGTTATTCATGCTGGTGGCAATACTGGTGCCTATTGTTGCGAACTGGATTCGCGCCTACATGATTGTCATGCTGGGCTATCTCTCCAACAACGAGCTTGCTGCGGGCGTTGATCATCTGATCTATGGGTGGGTGTTCTTTGGCGTTGTAATTATGATGATGTTCTGGATAGGGCAGCGCTGGAGTGACCCTGAGAGCCTTACGAAGAGAGGGGAGGGCGCAGCCTCACCAAAGATGCCGGCTTACTGGCTGAGGTTGTTGCCGGTCGCCGCAGTGATTGCCATCACCTCGCTTGTCGGTGCCCGGGTCGATGCCCCCAGCGATCAAATCGAAGTTTCCTACGCGTTGCCGGCGCCGCTTGATGGATGGGTCGAGGGTGACCTTTCCACTTTGGCATACCGCCCACACTACAGTGGTTTCCGCGCTCAGAAAGAGTCCGCCTATCGTGACGCTGAGGGAGGCATGGTAATGCTGTACTCGGCGTTGTTTGCCGACCAGCGTGAAGGCGCAGAGATGGTTGCCTGGGGGAACGGGCTTGTTTCACCCGGCAACAATCGACTGAATGTGATCTCCATGCGTGGCTTGATTACACCTTTCGGGGTGCTGAACAATGCACAGATCATCGGTGAGGGAGAGCGCGTATTGGTTGCTCACTGGTATATCGTGAATGACAAAGTGGTCACGCGTGACTGGGAGCTCAAGCTCCGACTTGCAGGGGATCGCCTGCTCGGGCGGCCGGATGCCACCATGGTTTTTGTACTTGCCACGCCCGCCTCTGACGAGGAGGAGGGCGTTCGCCGGCTGAGGGCATTCGTCAGCACGTATGGTGAGTCACTTAAGCGCGTGTTTGCCAATGTGGAGACAAAGGTCGCTGATGGTCGATGAACGTCCCTTGGTAATGCATCTGGTGTTCAGCTTCGATGTGGGCGGACTGGAGAACGGCATCGTCAACCTGATCAACCGCATGGATCCTGCGCTTTTTCGTCACATGGTCGTTGCGCTTTCACATTGTTCGCCTGGCTTCTGCAGCAGGGTCCAGCGAGATGATGTCGAGTTCATCTCGCTGGAGAAGGCGCCGGGACATGGGGTCAAGCTCTATCCAAAGCTCTACAGTCTGTTCAAGCAGTACCGGCCGTCGATCGTGCACTCGCGGAATCTTGCGGCGCTTGAGGCTGTCGTGCCTGCGCGTGCGGCAGGTGTTCCTGTCCGGATACACGGAGAGCACGGCTGGGACGTGTCGGACCCAGGTGGGACCCGGGTGCGTTACCGTTTGATGCGCCGTCTGTACCGGCCATTCGTCAGTCACTATGTCGCGCTCTCGGCTCATCTTGCGGATTATCTTGTTGAGCATGTGCACGTGCCTGAGTCCCGGCTGACCCGGATCTGCAATGGTGTGGACACCACACGCTTTCACGCAGCGACGGAGGGCAGGGAGTTGCTTGAGGGCTCCCCTTTCAATGCCTCGGATCTCACCGTTGTAGGTACTGTTGGTCGCTTGCAGGCGGTGAAGGATCAGGTCACCCTTGTGCGCGCCTTTGCGCTAAGTCGCTCGTTAGCTGGTGCGGCGAGCGACAAATTGCGCTTATGCATTGCCGGGGACGGACCGCTGCGAAGAGAGGTCGAGGAAGAGATCGTGCGAGCAGGCGTGGGGAGTCAGGTCTGGCTGGCAGGGACGCGAGGCGATGTGCCAGATGTCATGAGGGGGCTTGATCTGTTTGTGCTACCTTCGCGTGCCGAAGGAATCTCCAATACCATACTTGAAGCCATGGCCACCGGTCTGGCGGTGATTGCAACCAATGTGGGGGGCAATGCCGAACTGGTGCTGCCGGGTGAGACTGGGGCGCTGGTGCCTGCGGGAGATCCTGCAGCGATGTCCGAGGCCATTGCACAGTACGCGGCGGACGGCGCACTGCGGCGTGAGCATGGTCTGGCAGGACGTCTGCGCGTTGAATCTGAGTTCAGTCTTGACGGCATGGTGGAGCGGTATGCATCGCTCTATCAGTCTCAGCTTGAGGCAGCTTGTGCGCGTCGCGCGGCTGTCTGAAAAAGGAATTTAACGATGTGCGGAATAGCTGGCCTCTTTGACATCCGCGGCAAACGTGATTTTGATCGTACGCTCATGCAGCAGATGAACGACATTCAGTATCACCGAGGCCCTGACGAGGGAGACCTCTATCTCGAGCCTGGTGTTGCGCTCGGCCACCGTCGTCTGTCGATCATCGATCTGGCATCTGGTCAGCAGCCACTCTTCAATGAAGATGGCTCGGTCGCGGTCGTGTTTAACGGCGAGATCTACAACTACCAGGAGCTGGTGCCTGAGTTGGAGTCGCTCGGGCATGTGTTTCACACCCGCAGCGATACTGAAGTCATCGTTCATGCCTGGGAGGCGTGGGGCGAGGACTGCGTGCAGCGCTTTCGTGGCATGTTTGCCTTCGGGCTGTGGGACCGCAACCATCAGTGCTTCTTCATGGCGCGCGATCGCCTTGGGGTAAAGCCGCTCCACTACGCGATTCTGGATGATGGCACTTTGGTGTTTGGCTCAGAGCTCAAAGTGCTGATGCAGCATCCGGGGCTCGACCGCAGCATCGACCCGCATGCCGTCGAGGAATATTTTGCGCTCGGATATGTGGCCGAGCCGCGCACGATCTTCAAGGGTGCCCGCAAGCTGCAACCGGCTGAAAGCCTGTGCATCCGGCGTGGTCAGCCCGTTCCTGCGCCCAAGGTTTACTGGGATGTCCGTTTCTCGCTCGACAATCCTTTATCCCTTGAGGAAGCCAGTCTCGAACTCACCGAGCGCCTGCGTGAGTCCGTGCGGCTGCGCATGATTTCCGAGGTACCGCTTGGCGCCTTTCTCTCGGGTGGCGTCGACTCCAGCGCGGTTGTCGCAACCATGGCCGGGTTGTCGAACGAGCCCGTCAATACCTGTTCGATTGCCTTCGACGATCCGGCATTCAACGAGTCCGCCTTCGCAAAAATGGTCGCGGACCGATATCACACCAATCACCACGTTGAAACTGTGAAGTCGGACGATTTCGATCTGATAGATACCTTGGCAGCGCTCTATGATGAGCCCTATGCCGACAGCTCGGCCATCCCGACTTACCGGGTATGTCAGCTTGCACGTAAGCACGTTACGGTGGCGCTTTCCGGTGACGGCGGCGACGAGAGCATGGGCGGTTATCGCCGCTACCGCATGCACATGATGGAAGAAAAAATGCGCGCGGCGATGCCTCACGGCGTGCGCAAACCGGTGTTCGGACTGCTGGGGCGGATGTATCCCAAGGCTGATTGGGCTCCGAGGGTGTTTCGTGCCAAGACGACCTTTCAGGCGCTGGCGCGTGACTCGGTGCAGGCATACTTCCATTCCGTCTCGATCCTGCGGGATGAGATGCGCGCGAGCCTGTTTTCGACGGATTTTCAGCGAAAACTGGGTGGTTACAATGCGATAGAGGTCTTTCGTCGCCACGCCGATGCCGCGCAAACTGACGACCCGCTGGCACTTATCCAGTACATCGACACCAAAACGTATCTTGTAGGTGATATCAATACCAAGGTCGACCGCGCGAGCATGGCGCATTCACTCGAAGTGCGCGAACCCTTGATGGATCACAAGCTGGTCGAGTGGCTCGGGTCATTGCCTTCCGGTCTCAAGATCAAAGGGCAGGAGGGTAAGTACGTGTTCAAGAAGGCGATGGAGCCGCTGTTGCCCAATGATGTGCTCTATCGACCAAAGATGGGTTTTTCGGTACCGCTGGCGCGGTGGTTCAGAGGCCCGCTGAAACAGCGCGTGCGGGATGCGGTGCTTGGTGACACGCTTGCCGCCACCGGCATCTTCAATCGCAGCTACCTGCAGCATCTTGTTGACGCACATCAGTCTGGCGCGCGTGACTACAGTGCATCGCTGTGGACGATCCTGATGTTCGAAGCTTTCTTGCGGAATACGGGCATTGTCGCCTCCGGCTCACTCGCGACCGAAGCAGTGGGTTGATTCATGCGCATCCTTCACATTCTCGATCACTCGCTTCCACTGCATAGTGGATATACCTTTCGCACGGCCGCCATCCTGCGCGAACAGCATGCGCTCGGCTGGGAGACGTTTCATCTCACGACGCCGAAGCAGGGGCAAACCACGGCTGCTGAGGAAGAGGCCGACGGGCTGCGGTTTTACAGAACAGCGGCGCCCGAAGGCGCCGGACTCGTGGTCCAGATGCGACTTACCGCAGCGCGTATCGACGAACTCGTGGGCGCGCTTCGCCCGGACCTCATTCACGCCCATTCTCCGGTGCTCAATGCCCTGCCCAGCCTTTGGGTCGGGCGGCAGCGACAATTGCCGGTCGTGTACGAAATGCGCGCTTCGTGGGAAGACGCAGCGGTGGACCATGGCACGACTACGGAGGGTAGCCTGCGCTATCGCGTCTCGCGGGCGCTGGAGAGTTTCGCGCTGCGCCGCGCCAGCCATGTCACCACCATCTGCGAGGGCTTGCGTGGCGACATCATGGCCCGAGGGCTGGCGCCGGAAGCCATCACTGTCATCCCCAATGCCGTCGATGCCGACGCCTTCCAGTTTGGCGCTG
The DNA here is from genome assembly GCF_003111665.1 of Parazoarcus communis. Lineage (NCBI taxonomy): Bacteria > Pseudomonadati > Pseudomonadota > Betaproteobacteria > Rhodocyclales > Zoogloeaceae > Parazoarcus > Parazoarcus communis. Next base: position 2,293,993 of record NZ_CP022188.1, read on the forward strand.
AAGCAGATCCATCTCTGCGCGCCGAACTCGGGCTTGAAGGGAAAACCGTACTCGGTTTTGCGGGCTCGTTTTACGGCTACGAAGGGCTTGATCTGCTGGTTTCCGCACTTGCCAGCCTGGTTGAGCGATATCCGGACATCCGCTTGCTGCTGGTCGGTGGTGGTGTACAGGAGCAGGCCCTGCGCGAGCAGGCAGCGCGTGAAGGCGTGGCCGATCGCGTCATCTTCACCGGACGGGTGCCGCATAACCGCGTGCAGAAATACTACGAGCTCATCGACGTTCTCGCGTATCCACGCCTGCCGATTCGGCTCACGGAGCTGGTAACGCCGCTCAAGCCGCTGGAGGCGATGGCGCAGGGACGGATGTTTGTCGCCTCAGACGTCGGTGGTCATCGTGAGCTGGTGAAGCACGGTGAAACCGGCTTCCTGTTCAAGGCCGGCAGCGTCGAGGCGTTGGCGGAGTCGATTGCGCACTTGCTCGATCATCGGGATGTGTGGCCCGCTGTTCGTGCCCAGGCGCGCGCCTTTGTCGAACGCGAGCGGACCTGGGCCAACAGTGTGGCGCGGTATCGCGAGGTTTACCGCAAGGCGTTGGCAACGCGTGGCCGCGAGTCTGTACTTGCCGAGGTGAAATAGGCCATGTGCGGCATTCACGGTTTCTATCGTTTTGACGGTGAGCGCGTCGATCCTGCCCAACTCACGGCCATGGGGGACGTTACCCGCCATCGTGGCCCCGATGACGAAGGACAGCATATCGACCGCAATGGGCGCTGTGGCATTGCCATGCGACGCCTGTCCATCATCGATCTTGCCGGCGGGCACCAACCGATCTCCAATGCGGATGACACGCTTTGGGTCGTGTGCAATGGCGAGATCTACAATTTCCGCGAGCTCCGTGCCGAACTGCAGGACCGCGGCTATCGCTTCAAGACCGGGTCGGATAGCGAAGTGTTGCTGCATCTCTATGACGAGATGGGGGACGACTTCGTTCATCGGCTCGATGGCATGTTCAACTTCGCGCTGTGGGATGCCCGTCGCAAGCGTTTGCTGATCGGACGTGACCATCTCGGCGTAAAGCCGCTCTACGTTCATCAGTCTGCGACCGTGCTGGGTTTCGCTACCGAGGCCAAGGCCCTGCTGCAGTTGCCGGGCATGCGTACCGAACTCAATCGCGATGTGCTCGGCGATTACCTGCACCTGGGTTACGTGCCTGCGCCGCACTCGATGTTCAGCGGCATCCGCAAGCTGCCGCCGGCCACCTTGCTGGCGGTGGAGAACGGTGAGGTGCGCGAGTGGCGTTACTGGCGCCTGCCCGCGACGATCGATCGCAGCGTCTCCGAGGCCGAGTGGGTGGATCGCATCCGAAGCGGAATGGAGTCTGCGGTACATCGGCAGATGGTCAGCGATGTGCCAATCGGCGCGTTTCTGTCAGGCGGCGTCGATTCCAGCGCGGTGGTTGCCTATATGGCCAAGCATTCCTCGCACCCGATCCGAACTTATGCGATTGGCTTCGAGGGCGGTGAGGCTGAGCAGCTCTACAACGAGCTGCCCTATGCCCGTCAGGTGGCAAGGCTCTTTGGTACCGAGCACCGCGAGATCGTCGTTAAGCCGGATGTGGTCGGTCTGCTGCCAAAGCTGCTGTGGCACATGGATGAACCGGTCTCCGATTCCGCGTTCATCACCACCTTTCTGGTGTCTGAGTTTGCCCGTCAGGACGTCAAGGTGATTCTTTCGGGGGTTGGCGGCGACGAACTGTTCGGCGGCTACCGACGCTATCTTGGTGGTCACTATGTGCGCAAACTGGAACGCTTGCCGCGCTGGTCGAGAAGGCTGATGTCGCGTGCAGCCGAGCTCATGCCCAGTGACCGTCATTCGAAGGTGCTGAATACCCTGCGTCTGGCCCGGGGCTTTCTCGCCTCGGCCGAGCTTTCGCCGGATGAGCGTTACCGTCACTACCTGCAGGTGCTCGACCACGAGACTGTGTCGGCGCTGACCGGCGGTCGCAACGGGTCCAGCGATGCACTCGCTGCTGCGTTCGCTGCTGCAGGTGACGAGGATGCACTCAACCGGATGTTTGCAGTCGACGCCGAAACCCAGTTGCCTGACGATCTGTTGATGCTTACAGACAAGATGAGCATGGCTGTATCGCTCGAATGCCGCGTGCCGCTGCTCGATCGCGAGCTGGTTGAGTTGGCAGCAGCCATCCCCGAGTCCCTGAAGGTAAAGAACGGCCGTCTCAAGCATCTGATGAAGGATGCGCTCTCCGATGTGCTGCCGCCGGACATTCTCGACCGCAAGAAGCGGGGCTTCGGCACGCCGATGGGAGCCTGGCTCAAGCGTGAGCTTGCCCCAGTGCTGCGCAGGCTGCTCGCAACCGATGTCGTGAGAGACCGTGGCTTGTTCGATCCTGCGGTGGTGTCCCGCCTCATGGCCGATCATGAGTCTGCCCGTATCGATGGCACCGACGCGCTGCTTGCCCTGATGAACCTGGAAATCTGGAGTCGTCTCTACCTTGATGGTCATTCGGTTGATGACGTCACGGCAGAGCTCAAAAGCCATCTCGCATGAAAATTCTCTACGTCTGTCACCGCTTTCCGTTTCCGCCCAAGCGCGGTGGAAAGATCCGCCCCTTCAACATGATCCGGCATCTGTCGCAGAATCATCAGGTAACGGTGTGCTCGCTGGCGCGTTCCGAGGCTGAAGCTGAAGAGGGCAGGGGGATCGCACCCCACTGTGAGCGGTTCGAAATGGGGGTGGTGTCGAACCCGATCCAGATGCTGCGCATGGTGGCGCGCTTGCCGACGATGGAGCCCTCGTCGATGGGCTATTTCTATTCGCCCGACCTTGCGGCCAAGGTCAATGCCCTGCTTGCATCCGAGCAATTCGACCTGATTTTCGTGCATTGTTCGTCTGTGGCGCAGTACGTCAGCCACGTTCGTGACATTCCCAAGATTCTGGATTTCGGCGACATGGATTCGCAGAAATGGCTTGAGTACGTCAATTACAAGCCTTTTCCGCTCAAGGCCGGTTACTGGCTTGAAGGCAGCAAGATGGAGCGCGAGGAGAAGCGCCTGGCCCGTCTCTTCAACCTCTGCACCGCCACCACGCGTGCCGAGTGGGAGACGCTGGAGTCCTACTCCACCGGGGTGTCGTCCGACTGGTTCCCCAACGGCGTCGATGCCGACTTCTTCAAGCCCGATGGTGAGGGCTATGACTCGGACACCATCAGCTTCATCGGGCGCATGGACTACTACCCGAATCAGGAGGCCATGTTCCGCTTCTGCGAACAGATCTGGCCGCTGCTTCGTGCCAAACGGCCCGAAATGAAGCTGCTGATCGTGGGCGCCGACCCCATCCCCGCAGTCATCAAGCTGGGTGAGTTGCCCGGTGTCACCGTGACCGGATCCGTGCCTGACGTGCGTCCCTACATCCTGCGCTCTGCAGCGATGGTCGCGCCGCTCAATATCGCGCGCGGCACCCAGAACAAGATTCTTGAAGCAATGGCGATGGGCGTGCCCGTGGTGTCGAGCAGCATCGCAGCTGGCGGGGTTGATGCCCAGGGTGAGGAGCATTTCCTCGTCGCCGACACGCCGATGCAGTACGCTGATGCCATTCTTCGCCTGGTTGAGCAGCCTGCCGAGCGCGAGCGGCTGTCCCGGGCGGGGCGTGAGCGCATGCTTTCGCACCACGCATGGCCGCGTTCGATGGAACGCCTTGACGGCATCATTGAGCGCTGCCTGACCGAATTTCGCGGCAACAAGGAAACCAGTCAATGAAGATCAGTATTTTCGGTTTGGGCTATGTTGGTGCAGTGTCGCTCGCCTGTCTTGCACGTGATGGGCATCAGGTCATTGGCGTTGATATCGATGCCGCCAAGCTTGCGCTCATCAAGGCGGGTACCACGCCGGTTGTCGAAGAAGGCATGGTTGATCTCATGCTCAGCGTAGCTGCAAGCGGCCGAGTCAGTGTGACGACCGATGTTCGTCAGGCCGTGCTCGACAGCGACATTTCGCTGATTTGTGTCGGCACCCCCTCAGCCACCAATGGCAGTCAGGACCAGGGCGCGGTACTTCGTCTGGCAAAGGATCTTGGCCTTGCGATCGCCGACAAGACCGCTCCGCATGTCCTGGTGTTTCGCTCCACCCTGGTGCCCGGCACGGTCGAAGACGTACTCAAGCCCATCATCGAGGCCGAGTCCGGCAAGCGCGATGGCGAGGGCTTCCACCTGTGTTTCCAGCCCGAGTTCCTGCGCGAAGGCTCGTCGATTCGCGACTACGACAAGCCGCCATTCACCGTTGTGGGCGCAAATCATCCTTATCCGGCCGAGCGCCTGCGCGAACTTTTCGGCCATCTGCCGTGCAAGTTCCTGCAAACCTCAGTTCGCGCAGCCGAGATGATGAAGTACTGCTGCAATAACTTCCACGCCCTCAAAATCACGTTTGCGAACGAAACCGCGCGTCTGTGCGACGCCCTCGGCGTCGATGCGTTCGAGGTCATGGATCTGGTCTGTCAGGACACCCAGCTCAACATTTCGCCGGCCTACCTCAAGCCGGGATTCGCCTTTGGCGGTTCCTGCCTGCCCAAGGATCTGCGCGCAACCAGCTATTTGGCCAAGACGCACGACGTCGAACTGCCCATGCTCAACGGCATCCTGCAGTCCAACCGCCAGCACATCGACCGTGCCATTGCCAAAGTGCTTGAATCTGGCTGCCGCAAGGTCGGCATGCTCGGCTTGTCGTTCAAGACCGGTACCGACGATCTGCGCGAAAGCCCTCTGGTGGTGCTGGCCGAGCAGCTCATCGGCAAGGGCGTGCAATTGGCCATCTATGATCCCGACGTGCAACTGTCGCGCCTGCTCGGGGCCAACCGCCGCTTCATCGAAACCCAGTTGCCGCATATCGGCGACCTGCTCACCGCCGAACTCGACGCCCTCATCGGCGGCGCCGAAATGCTCATCGTCGGCGTCTCCAGCTCGGCCATTTTCGATGCGCTCGTCACCCACGCGCGGGCGGACCAGAAAGTGCTTGATCTGGTCAGGTTGCCGGATTCGGACGCGCTGCGGGCGAAGGTCGAAGGACTGTGCTGGTAGCCGGTTCTCCAGGACAGACCTCGACGGAAGTGTGCGGAGGGAACTTGCTGTGCAACGCGTCCTGACCTTTACGTCGCTCTTCCCAAATCAGGAGCAGCCACGGCACGGAATATTCATTCGGACCCGTCTGACGAAGCTCCTTGAGAGCGGCGAGGTCGAAGCGCGGGTCGTGGCGCCCGTGCCATGGTTCCCTTTTCGCTCCCGCCAGTTTGGACGTCTTGCTCGGTATGCGCGCATCCCCCGGGAGGAGGATTCGGGGGGTGTGCACGTCTACCACCCCCGCTTTGTTGCATTACCGGGGCCAGCGGCACGGTTGACGCCGTTGTCGATGGCTCTGGTGGCTTTGCCACTGATGCGACACATCATCGCTTCCGGCTTTGATTTCGACGTTATCGATGCGCACTACTATTATCCTGACGGGGTGGCGGCTGCTCTGCTGGCACAGTGGCTGGGAAAGCCCTTGGTGATCACCGCCCGTGGCAGTGACATTACGTACTGGCCAAGCCAGTATCTGCCCCGCAAGATGATTCTCTGGGCGTCGCGGCAAGCTGCGAGAAACGCAGCCGTCAGCGCGGCGCTGGCGGACGAAATGAAGCAGCTCGGATTCTCTGGTGGGGCGGCCGCCGTTCTGCGGAACGGAGTTGATACCGAGTTGTTCCATGAGGAGCCTCGCGAATCGGTCCGGAACAGCTTGGGGTTGAGTGGCACTGTAGCGGTGTCTGTAGGCAACCTTATAGAGTTGAAAGGGCACCATCTGGCGATCGAGGCCCTGCAATACCTGCCCGACGTGAGTCTGATCATTATTGGCGACGGGCCTGAGGAGGAGCGCCTGAAAGGGCTCGTAAGGCACTACCTGCTGGAATCGCGGGTACGCTTTGTCGGGGTAATCCGGCAGTCCGAGCTCCGAAAGTACTACACGGCGGCCGATTTATTGATCCTGGCGTCCAGCCGTGAGGGCTGGCCCAACGTATTGCTTGAAGCAATGGCCTGTGGCACGCCGGTAGTGGCGACGCGTGTCTGGGGAGTACCCGAAATCGTAGGCGCGCCGGAGGCAGGCGTTCTGGTTGACGAGCGCAGTGCCGCTGCATTGGCAGATGGGGTTCGCCGGCTGTTGTGCTCGCACATTGATCGCCAGCGCACTCGCGCCTACGCAGAGAGGTTCGATTGGGGGGCAACGACGCGGGGGCAGCTCGAAGTGTTCACCGCGGCGTTAAGCGCCAACGCGTAAGGGGTTTAAGATATGCCGGGAATCGTTCTGATCGGGGATTTGAAAAGGTGCTTTCATTGACCTATTGCCCGTTCCAGCGATCACCAAGAACCGGTTCGCATGTCGGCTGCAGTGCCTGGCGATCGTTGCCGCCCCCTTCCAAACCGGCTGCGGAGGCTGGCGAGATACCGAACATGAACTCGGGTAGGGTGAAAATGGACTTCAAATCGAAATACACGCGCGTGTGGAAGCACCTCTTCTGGGCCAGCGCATTCCTAACTGTGATTCTCGCCGGTTCGCTTGCCCCGCATTTCAAGGACTCTGCTGAATTGGTGCGCATGCGCAATGCCCTATTGCTGCAGTCCGAGTCCGCTGTGTACGACTGGACGCCTGCCACGATACCGCAGGGTTTTGCGCTTGAGACCGCGCCACCGCTTCCCCTGTATGACGAAGCCGTGTCCGTCAACGCGCTGCGGGTAAGCAATGATGACTGGGCTACGGCGCTAAACATCGGCAGGCACTTGCTCGCTTCTGCGGGGCCTCGGGGGCGTCCGATTCAGTCCGATCTGGCCGACACCTACCGCCGAATCATGGCTAGCAGCGAGGGCTATTGTGGTGACTATGCAGACAGCTTTACCGGTCTGGCCAATGCGGCCGGTCTGTTCTCCCGTCCCTGGGCGTTTTCGTTCGACGGTTTCGGTGGGCGTGGACACATTTTCAACGAGATCTGGGACAGCCAGCGTTCCCGCTGGATCATGATCGACGTCTTCAACAACTTTTACGTCACTGATGCCGCAGGGGAACCTCTCTCGGCACTGATGCTCCGGGAGGCACTGCAGCGCGACACGCCAGACCTGAAGCTCGTGGCCGTCAACCCGGATGCTCCCCCTGGCTTCAAGTTTGAACCCAAAGCGCTTGAGTACTACCGTCGAGGATTGCCCGAGTGGTACATGTGGTGGGGCAACAACGTCTTCGAATACGACGACTCGACATTGGTCCGGGTGTTAGGTAACACACATCGCGCGCTGGAGCAGCTTGGTGGGGTGGTTGCCGGGGTACATCCGCAGATCCGCATACTCGCTTATCGGGACAACCAGCCGCAACGGGAGGCGATGGAGCGACTCCGCCTGCGACTGATCGCGATACTTTTCTCTGGCGCGGTGAGTTTCGTCTTGCTGCTGCTCTGGATGTGGAGTCGGCGTCGCGCTACTCGAGCCTTTGCATGAGCTCGCCATTCCGCAGCTCCGACTTCCCGGTTCGCGACTCTCGCGCGGAGGGAGCAGGCAACTCAATATGCCTCCACACCAAGATTGTCCCGGGCGGCCCCGGGGAAGGCAATGCTGATGCGTGACTTACTGATGCTTCTGATCGTTGTTCCAGGGGGCTTGCTCGCGCTTCGCCACCCCTTCGTCGGCATCATGATGTGGACGTGGATCAGCATGATGAACCCTCATCGTCTGACGTGGGGCTTCATGTACTACGCGCCCGTAGCGATGTTCATTGGCGGCTGCACACTGGTGGGCTTGCTACTCTCACGGGAGAAGCGAAGCCCCTTCGTGGGGGCACCCGCCTGGTGGTTGGTGCTGCTTGTACTTTGGATGTGCGTGACAACAGCTTTCGCGTTCGACCCCGCCGACAGCATGATTCAGCTTGAACGAGTGCTGAAGATCGACCTCATGGTCCTCGTCACTTTGATGCTTGTGCGTACGAAGCGCGAGATGATGGCTTTCGCTTGGGTAATTGCACTTTCGATCGCGTTCTATGGCATCAAGGGCGGAATATTCACGCTACTCTCAGGTGGCGGCTCAAGGGTATATGGCCCCCTGGGGTCGTATATCGAAGAGAACAACGCGCTGGCAGTGGCGTTGATCGTCGTGATTCCGCTGCTGCGGTTCCTGCAGACGACACTGACGTCCGTGTGGCAGAAGCATGCCATGACCGTTGCAATGGTCCTGTGCGGCATGTCTGTACTTGGCTCGCATTCCCGCGGGGGACTGCTCGCGATTACTGCAATGGTCGCAGTCCTCTGGTGGCGGGGCCGAAACAAGGTACTCACCGGAATCATAGTGCTGATCGCCGGTTCGGCAGCGCTCTCGTTCATGCCGGAGCATTGGTGGGCGCGTATGGACACGATATCGACCCATGAGGACCAATCTGCAATGGGGCGACTCAATGCTTGGATAATGGCCTTCAATATCGCCAAGGAGAATTTCTTTGGGGGTGGCTTCAGTATCTACAATAGCTATGTTTATGGGATGTATGCTCCGGACCCAACTCACGTCGTATCGGCGCATAGCATTTATTTTCATATGCTTGGTGAGCATGGTTTCGTCGGCCTGTTCATTTACCTCGGCCTGTGGATCTCCACATGGTTTGCCGCGAGCGCCCTTCGAAAGCACGGACGACGTCAGGCAGAGACAGAGTGGTGCGTGGAATTGGGATCGATGGTTCAGGTGTCACTTGTGGGGTTTGCAGTCGGAGGAGCGTTTCTCAGTCTTGCCTACTTCGATTTGAGCTATAACGTAATGGCCCTCACTGTTGCTGCAAAGGCTTGGATGCATTGCCGAGGTTGGGAGTCAGAACGGGAGTTTCATTCGCCGAGGCGGGTGCTAGGTCTCCCTCTGTTTTTTGGGGACAAGCTTGCAAGATAGCGCTTAGCGCATCCGTAACCGCACCAAGAATGCAGAACCGGGCGTAGTGTCGGTGCCAGTCGGGTTCTACAGCACCGCGTTACGCGAAGTTCGAGGTTCGACAACGCTAGAATGGAGTGCACCGTGCAACTCATGAATCTCGGTGCCAAGTGGAAATCAAGATATCAGACTTTGATAGGCTGCTACGTAAGTGAGAACCGAAGCGATGCAGGTAGAGCTTTGCGCGGGACAGCGATGTCATGCGCCGCCTTGCTGATCTCGGTGGCCTCTGGCTCACCCCCATTGACGGATGGGATCGGCGGCATGACGTGTCGCCACTTCGCCACGGACAGCCGGATGGCGTGGCAGCAAAAGGGGGGGGACTGGGCCGATGCGCATGGCAAGCCTTATGGCGACGCACCCTATTCGACGGCAAGCTTGGCTCTGGTGCAAGGGCGTCAAGCCGCATATTGGAATGTGACCGCTCTTGCACAGGCATGGCAAACCGGTTCAGGGCCTTCCGGAGCAATTCTGTTGAGAGCCGTCCCAGGAACGTTATCGGGGGCCGTTAACTTCAACAGTCGTGAGAACGGAGACGCGTCGGCGCATCCTGAACTGGTTATTGAGCGTGAGGGCGGTGGAACTATCCGGACACATGCGCTCGCCGACGCACATCTTCCTTGCTCAACGCACGCAGGTGTAGGGCAGAGGCCGGTTTTCCAAGTAGGGGGCGCGACCACGGCAATCTTGATCTTTGGTTTTGACCCCAACGATAAGCGACGAATCATAAGGGCGGAGTTGCGCCTAACTACTGACAAGGTCTATGACCGCAGCACATCTATTGGGGTTTATCGACCGACCTTGCCCGGTGAGGCTGAGAAGGTAACGAATGGGCTCGCTTCGGGTTATCCCCAGGATAGAGGAATCGAAAGCCATCCGGCCGTGGTTTTCGCAGAACGCTTCGAGTCCGCCAACTGGGCGTCACGGTGGTCGAGCCATAGTAAGAACGGCACTGCAGAGATCATAAGTCGCGACGAGGCCAACCGTTTCGAGCCGCTTGATGCCAGGGCGTTGAAGGTCACGGTGCGCAAGGGCAGTGTTCTTGGCTTGAACTCGCTATATCGATTTGACCAGCAGCCCGGCGGTGAACCGGATGCAATGTATTTCCGTTACTACCTGCGTTTCGGTGAGAGTTGGAATCCAACGCTCGAGGGTGGAAAGCTTCCCGGGTTCGCCGGTACTTACGGTAGGGGAGGGTGGGGAGGACGAAAAGCCAGTGGTGTCAACGGATGGTCAGCGCGCGGGGCTTTTTTCCGTCTTCATCAGACTGATGCTGTGGGACCTGCCCATAGAAGCATTGGCTCGTATATCTACCACGTGGATACGCCGGAAGATTATGGCAGCATCTGGGGATGGAATAGGGGGCCGACGGGTATCCTCGAGAAGAACCGTTGGTACAGTGTCGAACAGTATGTACGTTTGAATACGCCGGGAAAGAACGATGGGGTGATGCGTGCGTGGGTCGACGGGATCCTTGCCTTCGAGAAAGTGGATCTACGTTATCGAGACCTGGCCGACCTGAAAATCGAAATGCTATGGATGAATGTGTATCACGGTGGTACCAGACCGCCGAATGAGGACCTGGCGCTCTTCATCGATAATTTGGTCATTGCGCGTGAATATATTGGACCACTTTCGGGATCGCGCTGACGTGAGGCTGGTCGTTAAGAGGGTTGGGTGTGCGCTTTTGTGGGGCATTGGCGCTCTGGCTTCAGTTGCCTGCGGGCAGCCACCCTCCCACACTTCGACGACTGATGTGGGTTTAACTCAGTTTGAGCGGCAACTCGTCACCATGCCTGCAGACTCCTGGCTCGAAGTTCCAAATACTCGAATGATAGACGTTTGCGCTCCCGATCGTTTCGGAGTGCGCGGTATGATGGGATGCGCCGGCATCATCGAGGCGTGGGGCAGTGCGGCATATTCCACCAATGAACGTGCGATGTATGTATGGGGGGGGGGGCATAACGACTACTGGGGAAACGAGGTCTACAGTTTCGAAGTGAGAGACGGCCGCTGGGCTAGACTAACCGATCCGTCGCCAGGCGATCTGGTTAAGGCGTCAGGAGTCGATCCCCTTCCTGATGGCCAGCCAAACTCCCGTCACACGTATGACGGCCTTGAGTTCATCGATCACTCGGGTCATATGTTTGCGCAGGGTGGAGCAATCTCGCCTGGAGGTCAGGGCAATTCCGTCACGTGGCTTTTTAATGCTGAAACGCGGGGCTGGCAAAACACCGGAAGCAAAGGGCGTCCGGAGGGATACGGCATTGCTAGTGCCTATGACCAGGCGAGTGGCTCGGTCCTTGCGCGTAGCACGAAGGCATTGTGGCACTATCAGGTCGATACGAACGAATGGACACGCTTGATAGACTTCAGCTTTCGTCCTCTTTGGCCACGGTATGAGGTGAGCCGCAGCAAGACGGGCGAAATTGACACGCGCCGCCGACTTTTCTGGTCGGTGGGCAGCAATGATCTGCTTGTCTGGGATATCGACCAGGGGCGACTCGTTACTGGCGATTGGATTACGACAGGTGGCGGCCAGTACACCAATGTACAGAGAGTCAGGCGATCCATAGACCAGTTGTTCGAGTCGGGCGGCGGCAACGTTTACGATTCCCCTGCACCGGGATTCGCGTACGACAGCAAGGCGGATCAGTTCGTCGCTTGGACGGGGGGGGCACCACGGATCCTCGATCTGAAATCTAAAAAGTGGCGCACTGGAAGTGCGGCCGGTGCGCCCGAAGCACAGATACTTAAAGGGACCTTTGGTCGCTGGCGTTATTTACCGAACTATAACGTTTTCATCTTGATCAACGGTGTCAAGTCGAATGTTTTCTTCTACAAGAACATGTCCGGAGGACCAAGAGTTCCAAAGTCAAAGGCGCTGCCAGGCGGGTAAAGTGGGGTGCCAGGGGCGCCACCCTACACAAGCGTGCTGCGTGAGTCTGTGACGATCAGCTTCTTCAGGTCGCAAACCATCTTCTCCTGCACGCACCGGGCTTCGTAAAGGTTCTCGAATCGTCTCCGCCCGGACTGCGCAAGCCGGATTCGCAATGTTTCGTCTGCTGCTAATCGAAGACACGCATCCGCGAATGCCTCCGGAGTGTCGGCAATCAGAATATCTCGCTCAGGAATCAAGTCCAGCCCCTCAGCTCCGACTGTAGTCGATACTACGGGACGGCCATATGCCAGCGCTTCGAGAATCTTGATCCGGGTGCCGCCGCCAAATCGGATAGGAGCAATGACAATATCGGCTCGCTCGTAACTGGACTCGACCGAATCCACGTCCCCCGTCACGGTCACGTCGGGCGCGTCCGCAAGGGCCTGTACTGCAGATGATGGTCCGCGCCCCACGATCTCCAGATGAAATGAGGTGCTGTTGTGCGCGCGGGCTCGCACCAACGGTAGGACTTCTGCGCAAAAGAATTGAGCCGCATCCTCGTTCGGTTGATACGTCATCGTTCCTAGGAAAAGCAGGTTGATTTGTCCGGATGCGCCTCGAGGAGGCAGTGTGCGCAGCTCAGGTAAGGAGTTGGGGACAACACAGATTCTCGCCGTGGGGTCTCGGCTGCCGAGACGCTCCGCATCGAGGGTCGAGCAAACGCTAACGCCAGCGGCAACCTCGAGCGCGCGCATCTCCGTGGCGGCAGTCTCGGCGATGTCCATCTTCATAAGTAAGCGTTGTTCGAAGCCCACCGCGGCGCCCATTGCAGCAAGCTCACGCTCCTGTGCGACTGATTCGATATCATCGAAGTCGACGAAAATTCTTAAAGTCTTACTTCGCTCAGCATTGAGCAATGCCATCAACAGCTCGAAATTTCGAAGTCTAAAGCAGAAAATGAGGTCGTACTTATGGCTGGAAATCAGGCTGCGGAGCTTTTCGCGATCGGGGCAGTTCCGCAGGGTTACCATAGGGCGGCCAAGTGAAAGTAACCGCTTCGCAAAGGTAAGACCAGGCAGTTTCGACGTGTGGGCCCGACTGCTCGGATCGACCGGAACGACTAGCAGGGAACGACAGTGCATGCGAATAGCGTCGAACGTCTCGATTCGCCTTATCTGGGCCGGCGTCAGGAGCAGCACCAGATCAACCTGCCCTGCCGCGGAAAGTGCCTCCAGATGTGACCATGCGCGCTTCTGAATTCCAGCGCCGTTGGCCAATGGCAAAGTTGCACAAAATAGCAAGAAGGTATGCATGCTGTAGTCGATCTTACTTTCCTGGCTGCGATGGACTTGCATGATATCAGGCAAGGCGTTGAAGATCTTCGGATGTCATTGCAATCCGAGCACCCAGTTTGAATCGTCCCGGATTTGTGACTCACCCCCGATTCTTCCAACCACGAGTTACCTGAGCCGAATGGCCGGTCGGTCGTTGCCTGACTGGATCTGTACATGCTGCACCGGGGCCAGGTAGCCCAGCGCGAAATGCAGTCGTACCTCATTCGATTGACGGTGCCACTTCTTAATGGCGGCGCGCGCCTAAAGGCGGTTGCGAGAGAATTTCATGCACAGGCATTCCTCGCGAAACCTGCCGTTGACTCTCTCGTCGGCGCCGTAATGCCAAGGCTCGCCCGGCTGCGACAGCGCCATCTGCAATCGCTCATCGGTCGCCCACTGGAGCAACCGCGTCGAGACGAACTCCGGGCCGTTGTCCGAGCGGAATGCCTTCGGCGCTCCGCGCTCGCTGATCAAGCGGCTCAAGACCTCGATGCCGCGCCCCGAGCGGATGCTGCCCACGACGTCGATCGCCAGCGCCGCGCGGGTGTGCTCATGGATCAGGGTCAGGCTTGAGTTGCTGGCCGTTGGCAGGCTTCACCACGTAAAGCACCTGCGCTCGGAGCGCGAAGGTGCTCACCGATTTTTCTTTGCCGTGATCTCCTTCATCACGTCGATCTCCAGATCCCGCTCGGCCAGCCTCTTCTTGAGTCACGAGTTCTCGGCCTCCAACTGCCGCAGTCGCTCGACCTCGTCCGAGTTCATGCCGCCGAAGCGCTTTCGCCAGGTGTAAATTGTCCGCCCGCTCACGTCGTGCTTCTTCGAGACCTCCGTGACCGGCGAACGATCAGCCTCCCGCAGGATCTTCGCCAACTGTTCTTCTGCAAAAACGGTTCTTGCGCATGGATTCCTCTTCTTCTCGGAAGCTATCCTCGCAAGTTTCAGCTGGACCGAAAAGCCCGGAGCAGGTCAGGATCAACTCGTGTTGGGCAGCATCCATCGGCTAGCGGTATAATTTTTGGCCTAGGTCGCATGCCAGATGCGGTCGCCCGCAATCGCCGCCTTGGCTCATGCCCGGGAGAATTCTCGTGCAGAGCGCCTTTCGCGAGAGGCTCGTTAGTCAGTATTACGCAACAGGATGAAGGTCGTCATAAATGTCCAGACTTAAACTTTTTACATTGTCACATTTCAGGACTGTACGCGACACGTTGTCTGGCTATTCGCGATATGCACGTCTCAGGATTTCTGGTCTGGGCGCTGGGTCCTCAGGCGGCCAACAAGGAAACCGACATCTGCTCTTGCTTGCCTGGCTTTTTCCTCCGACTGTTTCCGGGGGGGTCTATCGCCCTCTTTCATTTGCCCGTCGAGCAGCTGATCTCGGCTGGCAGGTTACGGTCATTGCGGGACCTGAGCCCGATGTTCCCTCCCATGCTGGGCGTTACCTGCTGGACCGTCTGCCGTCATCGGTTCGGGTGGTGCGCATATCTGAGAGTACGCTGAGACCGAGTTACCGCTTTTTCCCATATATCGATGGCGGCTTCGGAAACGTAATCGACACCTTGGAGCGCGCGATCGCTGATGATATCTCCACGCCGTCGCTCATTTTCGCCTCCGGCCCCCCGTTTCATAATTTTGTCGTCGGTTGGCACTTGTCGCGCCGCCTTAAGAGACCATTAGTCCTCGATTACCGGGACGAGTGGACTCAGTGTCCTTTTGACTTCGTCGGCCAGGGAAACAGCGATTTCTTTTGGGAGAGGAAATGTCTTGAGCAAGCTTCAAGTGTGGTGTTCACCACGCGTTCCTTTATTGAGCAGGCCCAAATCGCGTTTCCCGAGGCGGACACGCGAAAGTTCGTTCACATTCCGAACGGATTCGACTTCGATGACCTTAAACAGGTTGCACCCAATGCAACGCAGGCCGTTCATCCGCACTACGTATTGCTATCCTTCCTTGGTGCGTTGGGACCGCATACGCCGCCAGACGGATTTCTTGCCGCTGTAAGACGAATGCTGGCGGTGCATCCCAACTGGCGGGAACGGCTGCGGATACAGTTTGTCGGGGAACGGCACCGTAGCGTCGACCGTATGATAGCCGACAGCGATCTAAGCGACATAATCAGCTTGCGGGATCAGGTTTCCAAGCCAGAAGCGATGGAGATTATGCGTGACTCGAGTGCGCTCATCGCGTTTAATCCCATATCCCTCAGGCGCTATATTCCTGGAAAGCTGTTTGACTACATTGCCTCGGGTCGCCCGATTCTCGTGTATGGAGAAGGGGGGGAGGTCGCCTCGATCGTACGTGAGCTTGATGCAGGTGCAGTCGTGCCTGAGAACGACATCGATCGTCTACGGGAAGCACTGTCAGGTCTTTCTTCAAGGCCGCTGGCGACAGATGAGAGCGAGCGAAAGGACTGGTTGAAGCGTCATGAACGGAGTGTTCTCGCAGACCGACTCATCGAGGAGCTCGATAATTTGGTCGCCAAGCGTCACTGACCCGATGATTTGACGACTCGAAGGCCGCGACATGCAACGTCGCCTACCCGGCCTTCGCTAAGGCACGCCGGGAAGACGTCGCCCCGGAAGCTCGGCACGTTTACGCGGTCGGCGCGATCGCTGCCTTCGCTTGGCCCTTCTATGCCTTTGCTTCGCTCAATTCTCTTGAATTGCGTCTTGCTGTCGGCCCCCAATGGGATGCGGCGTCTCGGCTGGTGCCGCGGTTCCGCCTTGGGGGGGGCTCGGCGCCAACCTGCAGTCTCGTGCTGCCCACGCTGATCGCCCGTGGGCGCGTAGCCTCGGCCACCCATGCGGAGCTGATAGTTCAGCCGATACGTACAGTGGTGCTGGTTGCAGCTGCAATGATCTTCCAGGCGTCGAGAGCTTCGCGATCAAGGTCGCGATGATTTTCGTGCTCTCCGTGCCTTGCTTCTATCACATCAAGTCGAAATGCCAGCCGACCCACTTTGCGGCGCAGTTCAAGGTGTTGCGGAAGAGCCTGCAGGTTAGCAGATGGGCAATGGCGGCCCGCTCCTGGTCACGCAGTATCGCGCAGATGGCTCCCTGACACAGAACATCGCACTACTCGGCTTGGTGGCGCTCCTGTGCGCCATCAGCTGGATTTCTGCAATAATCGTGTCCAAACATACGCTCGCTTGCGACCCCATCGTCAGGCGAACCATCGGTTTCATCCTCAAGCCAAGGCCTTAGTGGAGCGCTCGTATTCAAATGAACATGGATAGCTTGAAGCGAATGTCCGAAACTTGCGCGGGGTGCTCCGCAGTCGAACCAGCAGCCGAGCTGGCAGCCCCCAATGAAACGACCCGGCGCCGGCGTCTAAAGGTCCTCGTCCTGCCGGACTGGAGCGAGGGCAATCCGTATCAAAACCTGCTCGTCGAATCGCTCCAGCGACGGGGGGCTCACCTCGAGCTTGCAGACTTTCCCTCGGGCCATTTCGCCTTGAATAGCGCAGTGAACAGGGCAGGGAAAATACGGGTGCTGCACTTGCACTGGATCAACGAGCTAATCGCGCCGATTTTCTGGAGCAAGGGCAGGTTTGCGCTCTTGGCAAAACTCGCACTTCTGGCCGCGGATGTATTGGTTGTCCGTTTGCGGGGCATAGCCGTGATCTGGACGATCCATAACCTTGTTGCGCACGAAACGCCCAACCGCAACACTGAACTGCGCGCCAGGGGCGTGTTGGCACGGACCTGCAGTCACGTCATCCTGCACAGCGAACGAGCGCGACAGCGGGTGGAGGCCGCCTACCGGGTCAAACTGCCGGAAAAAAGCACGATCATCCCGCACGGGAACTACGACGGGTGCTATCCCTTCTCGCTTGAGCGTCGCGCAGCTTTTCTGCAACAGCTCGATATCGACGAGCAGAGCGTCGTAGTTCTGTTCTTTGGCGCAATTCGCCCCTATAAGGGAGTGCCGCAACTGATCAAGGCATTCCGTCAAATCTCCACTCGGAATCTCCGCCTAATTGTGGCCGGCCGCCCGAATTCGAAGCAGTTTGGGGACGAGATCACGTCTCTGGCTCAAGACGACCAGCGGATCTCCTTGCTCCTTGATTTCGTCGCAAGCGAGGACGTCGCAGCCCTGTTCTCGCTGGCCGATGTTGTGGCCCTGCCTTTCGAGAACACCCTGACCTCGGGCTCTGTCACCCTCGCCCTCACTATGGGGAAACCCCTGCTACTGCCTGATGAGGCGCGAGTGCTCGACGCCGTAACCGAAGATTGCGTGCTCTTCTACGGCTCCGATGAAACCCTGGCAGGTACGCTTCGCACGCTCGACAAGGAAGGACTCGGCTTGATGGGTCGATCGGCCAGGGTGCTTGCAGATGGGACGCCCTGGGGCAAGGTGGCCGAGCTCACTGAGATCGTGTACCGCGCTTGATCACTTGCGTCAAACAACGATGGCTTGGCCCCCAAGGACCAACGCTGGCGTCGAACAAGCACTTGAGACGCGATGCCATCCGGTCCATGGTCTTCTGTTACGCTTCTGGCGTCCGTCTAACACTTGCCCGACCTTTCCGGTGCCTCAAGAACCTGACATTCAGGAGGATGCTGCGTGGACCACCTCACCCTATGGCTGTCGCTACTTACTCTGCTTTCGCTGGTCGTTCTAGCGGTGAGTGCCTTGATCCTGTACAAGACGCGCAAGGTTCACCTCGCGACGTTTCCACTACTGCAGGACCTTGCAGCCACACGGAGGGAGACTGAATCGCTGTTCGGGCAGATTCATGCCTTGCTCGCACTCGAGCGCACACTGGCGCTCCCGCACGCGCTACCACCAATGAGGGGCTGGGCAGGTTCTCCGGACTTCCTCCTCGTTGTAGCGAACGAGGTATTGCGCAGTAAGCCAGCGGTCGTGATGGAATGCAGCTCTGGCGTTTCAACAATTGTTGTTGCTCGCTGCCTACAGCTCAACGGCAAAGGACACGTTTATAGCCTGGAGCACGACGCCCCTTATGCTGCGAAAACGCGTGATTTGATTCACAGCTATGGGCTTCAGGAATGGGCTACCGTTATACATGCACCACTGGAAACCCGTCGGACCGACACGCCATGGTATGCGGAAGACGCCATTCCCGCGAGTCTCGAACCGATTGATATCCTGGTCGTTGACGGCCCGCCGCAGAACACTGCACCTCTCGCCCGTCTCCCAGCATTAGCTAGACTGCTCCACCGAATGTCAGCTAACGCCGTCGTAATAATGGATGACGCAGACCGAGACGACGAAATCGAAATTGTTAAGCGCTGGAAGTCCTTCGTTCCACAATCTACCGAAAGACGACCACACTGTGAAAAGGGCTGCGCCATTCTACATATGAGCTGACTCGAAGCCTAGGCGCCTCCCAATATCTGGGAATGTGCAAGCGACTAAGGAAGCTCTGATCTACCCGTTTGCAGTGCCCTGCATGAGGATGATCGGGCGGTGTTCCGAGACCGCATTGCGTGATCGTGCTCAAAACGTCAATCGATCAGGGGTTCCGTTACCCCTAAGTTTACGACTATGTGTGTAGACACTTGACGTCTCGTATGGTTAACCATTCGAGCCCTTTCTTTTCGTATAGGTGAAAATTGCTCTTGAGATTTCATTTTGTAATGGATGTCGCGTAAGACGAATAGACATGATCCATGATGCCGCAAAAAGAGCGCCTCCCGCCAAGAGTATCGTAAGCTCGGATAGCCCTGTACCCATGTATACGTCAGCAAGCCGGGCGATGGCCGGCGCTGCGAGAGTCATTGGAATCAAAAGATAGCTTGGGGAGAGATCTTTGCAGAGCTTTCGAAAAGATAATCCGAATACGTCAGAGAGAGCTTTTGCATATATGGCTATCGAAGCAATTGTCGGTACGAGCAGTAGTGATACGACTTCGTCAAGCGGGAGCCAGATTGACGTGCAAAGCACCACGACTCGTATGGGTAGTAATATTGTTTGAGCGCGCAGGACGACGTCTATTCGGCCGCTGCCAATCAATGCGTCGCTCGCCAAGGAGAAGGGGGTTTGGAAAAGGGCGTACAAACAGAATAGCGTCGATAGGTGCGCGGACTGTTCCCATTGTTTACCGAAGACGAACAGAATTAACGGTTCTGCCATGAGCGCTAAGAACGCAATTAGCGGTGCCGTAATTCCAGTTACATGCACTGTTGCCAGGATGTACATAGATCCCGGGTTCTCGCCTTTTCGTAAGTTCATCGCGAACGCAGGGAGAAAAACGCTCTGAACTATTCTTAGTAGTTGGCTTAACGCCATTTGTATCAGGCTGTTTGCGCGGCTGTAATAAGCGACTGCAGCAAATCCAAGAGTTCGGCCGAGTATGAGGTCGGGAGCGCTTGATCCGACCTCTCCGATCAGCGACGTCGCGACGGATTTGTATCCAAAGCTGACTATTTCCTTGGTGCCCTTTAGGGTCGGCAAGATCATGATATCTCCTCGCCGGATTAGGCTCACAATGATTACGTTACTGATCATGCCCGCGATCGAGCCCCAGGCCATGCTCATATAGCCAAAGCCGTTAAGTGCGGTCATAACCGTCACGATAGTTTGAATTGCGGTATTCGCTGTCGAAATGATCGCGAGCTTGCCGAACTGCATTTCCCTGCGCAAAAGGGCCATTACTGGCGACCCGAATGGAAGAATGACGAAGTTAAGGGCGATCAATCCAATGACGTCAGTCACGCCATCCTGTTCGTAGAACGAGGCGATTGAATTCCTGGTGGCGAAAAGGAGGGTGGCGAGTGCCCACGAACTGAAAAGTGTGACGGAAAAGGCTGCCCGAATCCGTTCGCGGCTGACTTCCTGCGCTTGGATCAGGTATTGGGTTACTCCAAATTCCCGCAATATGTGGGCGAAACCGAGCAAGGCCACGGAAACTGAGAATACCCCTATGTCTTCTGGGGTGAGCAGGCGAGAGACGATGACAACACTGCCGAAGCTAAGCAGAAAGTTTATCGCTTGGGTTGCACCACTGAATCCTAGGGAGCGTCTGATCGTCATTGGTTGTAAGAGGCTTCTCGTTCTGACCGAGGGCTGAAGTCGGTTCACTTGGGAGTTGTGAGGCAGTACCGGGATGAAGCGACGATGGAAATCTGCGTTGGTGTGATGGTGCCGGGCGCCGGGGGATCACTTGCGCGGAGTTTCGCACGCGAAAGCGTCGATGTGTTGACCGCATGAGCGATTGCTGTTGGCAAGTCCGAGCAGGGCGCCGCTCCGCTGTGATATACGTTCATGTGCATGACAATGTGGAGCAGATTTTTGGCGTCTCCCAAGATGCAAGGCTGGACCTGCGAGCTTGTGGCGAACTTTGTCACGGGACGTGCGATTACATTCACATATAATCGACGTGGACGCTTCGGCGGCGTTTTTCTATTTTTGGAGCAAGCGTTGGGCACTCAAGAGGTATCGGGCGTTTTGGAGCAAGCAGGCGGAGCGCGCGCCCCGGGCGGGCAGAAAGGCGGGCGTATGCCATCGCTTCACCTTGTAGTGGGTACTTTTTCTGTCTGCCGAGGAGGCTGAGGTGGCATTGCTCACCAAGATCGAGGCATTTCACCTGCAAACACCGTTGGGTTTCCGCTTCTGTGTTCTACGGCGCCCCGCGGGCGGCGATCGTAGCTGCGGCACGATCATTCACGTTCCTGCGTTCGCTGAAGAGTTGAACAAGTCGCGACGCATGATTGCTTTGGCCGCAGACGCCTGGGCGCAGGATGGATGGACGGTGTTGCAGATTGACCTCGGTGGGTGCGGCGACAGTGAGGGCGATCTTGCGGATGCGAGATGGGATGGCTGGCTTGACGACGTTCGGTGCGCTCATCAGTGGGCACAGGGTCACGGTCAAGGCCCCGTATGGCTATGGGGTTTGCGGCTTGGGGCGCTGCTTGCCAGCGAGGCCGCACAGCGATTCGGTCTTGACTGCGGCTTACTGCTTTGGCAGCCGGTCACAAGCGGCAAACAGCACCTGCATCAGTTTCTCCGGCTGTGGACGGGAGCTCAGATAGTGGGTAAAGCCGGCGTTGCGGAAGAGACCTCCCCTCTGAAGCGGCTGGCGAGGGGCGAACCGGTGGAGGTCGCCGGCTACGAGATTGCGCCCGGACTTGCGCAAGGTTTGGAAGCGGCGCAGTTTCGCGTAACGGGAACGTCGAAGGGCGTGCATTGGTTTCACGTGTCACCTACTGGGGCAATGCCCTCGTCGCCGGTGTTGGAGCGGCTCCAGACGGAATGGCAAGCTGCCGGCGTAGGTCTCCAGGTTCATTCGGCCGTTGGCCCATCTTTTTGGCAGACACAAGAGATCGAGTTGGCACCTGATCTGCTAATGCAGTCTCGACAAGCGCTGAGACGGAAGCCGGGGGTGTCGTTGTGAGTGTGCGTCCGGTCGTGTTCGCCTGCGGTTCCGACCAGCTCATCGGTGTGGCCCATCTGCCAGACTGTCCATCCAGGGTCGGTGTCGTCGTCGTAGTCGGTGGCCCCCAGTACCGTGTTGGCAGTCATCGCCAGTTCGTCTCCCTGGGGCGTGCGTTACAGGAAGGAGGTTTTGCATGTCTGCGCTTCGACTACCGGGGCATCGGCGACAGCGTTGCGCCGATGCGCAGTTTTGAGGGCGTTGACGACGACGTTCGCGCCGCAATTGACGCCTTGATCGACGCCGTCCCTACTGTGGATCACGTCGTGCTGTGGGGTTTATGCGATGGCGCTTCAGCCGCACTGATATATGCGCCACGGGATGCAAGGGTCTCCGGCGTTATCGCGGTCAATCCTTGGGTGAGAAGTGAGGCCTCGCTGGCAGCGGCCCAACTGAGCCACTACTACAAGGGGCAGCTACTGTCCCTCAATTTCTGGCGACGACTGCTCGGTGGTGAGATTCGGATCGGTCAATCGATCGCAGGCCTGACCTCGGTGTTAGTGAAGCGGTTCAGGCCGCGACGTGGAGGGCAATCAGTAGCCACGTTGGCCCAAACTTTCATTGACCGGATGGGGAACGGGTGGCTCAGGATGCGGGGGCGGGTCCTTGTCATCCTTAGTGGCAATGACCTTACAGCAAGGGAGTTTGCCGATTTATGCCGTACTCAACCCGTGTGGCACGAGGCGGTGATGCCGGGGCCGAATTTCGTCGAATTACCTGCAGCGGACCACACATTTTCGAGACGCGAGTGGAAGCGCAGTGTTGAGTTCTTGACCCTGGAGTGGCTGCGCGCGCAGGCGTCGTCGATTTCCGGTGGAGAGGCGCAGAAGGAAATAACTGAATTGCAAGCTTAGAGGTCGGTATGAGCGTCAAAGGTCTGGTAAGTGTTGTCATCCCCGCATACAACGTTGGGGCGCATATTTCGGAAGCGATCGACAGCGTTCTGGCACAGGACTACTCCGAGATGGAGCTTGTCGTTGTCGACGATGGCTCCAAGGATGACACAGCTGATGTGGTTGAGACCCGTTATCCCCAGGTCACGCTGATACGGAAGGCGAACGGCGGAGCAGCAACCGCGCGGAATGCAGGCATTCGCGCAGCACAAGGTGAATTCATCGCGTTTCTGGATGCTGACGATATATGGCTGCCAGGGAAGCTTCGGGCTCAGATTGACCATCTCAATGCGTACGCTGAAGTCGGGATGAACTGCACGGATTTCGCTCGCTGGGTATCGGACGACCGGGGCGTATTCCCGGACCCTCTTTTGGAGATTCCAGATCAGGGGGGTATGGCCGCAGGCGCTATCGATCAAGAGCTTTCGGGCTGGGTCTACCACAAACTGCTACTGGACAACTTTGTGTGGACAACAACCGTGGTGATGCGGCGTTCCCTGATCGACAAGATCGGCTTGTATGACGAGAGCTTTCGTCTGGGGCAAGACTACGAGTATTTCCTACGTGCTTCACACGAAACCGTTGTGCATCGCCTGTCGCGCGTTTACGCACTCTATCGGCAGCATGCCGGTAGTGCGACTGCTCGCGGTATCGATTACAACTATGCGGCTCGCGTGATCGAAGGCGCGCGTGCGAAGTGGGGCTTGGCCAGTCCCAATGGAGAGTGCATTTCGCCCAGGGAGTTCCAGGACCGACTGCACAAGATCCATTTCATGTGCGGCTACGTGTTCTGGCAGCGAGGCAACGCGGCAACTGCATTCAACGAGTTCAAGCATGCCGTACGCGACAAACCCCTGCACCTGAAATCGTGGGCATATGCTCTATTGACGGGCGCCCGGGCGATCTTCCAGTGACCCGAGCCTGACCCGGGAGCCCAACATGCCCGTATTCGGTGTTGTCATTCCATACTATCAGCGACGCGCCGGCGTCCTCGCGGCCGCGCTGAACTCGGTCGCCCGGCAGGATGTGGGCGTGCCCGTCACTGTTGTAATCGTCGACGACGCCTCGCCAATTGCGGCCGAGACGGAGGTCGAGAAGGTCGAGTTTCCTGGTAATTTCAGTGTTCAGATCATTCGCCAAGAGAACGCAGGGCCGGGGGCGGCGCGAAATAGAGGGATCGACGCACTTGCTGCGGCCGACTACATTGCTTTTCTGGATTCAGACGATTCGTGGGCGCCTTATCACCTAGGTTCTGCGCTCACGGCTTTTGAGAATGGGTTCGACTATTACACGGCCGAGACGGAAGAGGCTGGGTCTGGATTCAGGTATTTAGCAAACTTTTTCAAGGAGGGGTTGCCCCTCAAACCCGCGGGGTTCGCTTCGTGGGCAGGCGAACTGATGGAGCCCATCATCAATTTCACGGTGGCAGGCCCATTTTCTACATCGAGTACATTTGTGGTGCGAAATGACGTGATCGGAACGACGCGTTTCGACAAAGCGTTGCGCACGGCCGGCGAGGACGGGTTGTTCCGAACGATGCTTGCAGCGAAGTCACCCCGTACATTGGTTTCCAGCCGAGTGGATGCACTGCTTGGTGAGGGCGTGAACATCTTCAGCGAAGGGGATTGGGGTAGTCGAGAAGCGACGATGAGAGCGATCTATTTTCTCAGGTCCAGACTGCTCATGAGGCCAGTTGTGGAGAGCTTTCCTGTTGCGAAGGCCAAAGTTGAGCAGGCCGTCAGGAGCGCGAGAGTCGAGCTTTGCCGCAGCGCAATCGCAAACTTAAGGCGCGGTGATTTTCCTCTTTCGCAGTTTTTCCAAATCTGTCGGGCGGATCCTCTACTGCTCTTTAGCGTTACCGGCGCACTGAGTGCAGCGCGACGTGGAAGACGGAGCTAAGTCGGGTACGACCGGATCTCGCTACCGGGTATTTCGTGAAGCAGTTCGGTCAAGGAAATCATTGTCATTTGGCCGCTCTGGCGTCGGAAACAGCGCTATAGAGGTGACACTGTAAGGGGTGCCGGCTTTGATCATGAAGGCCCCGCCCGCGAATGTCGAACCGAGACCAATGCTCGATGGGAACGCCTTTTCTTCTGATTTTGCGGACATATCGGCGGCGGGATACTGCTCCAAGCCGCAGTCTCGATGACCTGCTTGGCCGTGAGGGTTCAGATGCTCGATTTGAATCCGTGTGTGTATTTCGAGTTGGTGACTTGTCGTGATTGTTCCGCCAGGGATCATAGACAACTCGATTTGCACCCGGGCGTCGACTGTCGACAGCTGTTCTCGGTGAAGTACTGCGTTACGCCCCAGCCTTCCATCGAGGAGTCGCCAATCCAGGGCCGCGAGAAGTTTGTTCGCAATATCTTGTCGATTCTGTTTGAACAGGGCTTTGGGTTGCCCTGTTAGCACAATTCGGACGCCGTTCTCGTGGGGCGTAAGTTCACACGCATCAAATTCGTCGAGTACGAAGCAGGCGCCTTCGATGACCAGTAGAGGGATCGATCCCGCCAGTGCAGGTTGCTCAAGGAGTTCCTGGCGCGAGATTCGTATGCCTGGCTGAGCAACCGGTTGGTCATCGCTCGCGCGTAGATGCACGATCACGCCGCCAGCGTACCGGAACTCTGCGTCGTCTGCGTTATACGACTGCGGCGGCTGTCCCCGCGTCGAGATCAGGACGTTAAGATCGTCTTTTGTGCGCAGGTATGCGAGACCGGCTGCTTCGTCGTGAAAGAGCCCTGTGCGAGTGGCAGACCACATGGCAGGTTGCAGTTGGACTGGCAATGGCCGGTTAGTGCGTAGGTGAAGCGCTATCGCGATAACCGCTGCAGCCCACGCGTTGTAAACCGACAAATACATGTAAGCGTCCCAACTCGCACGCCCGGACGCGGCTCCCGCGGGGTTGAGCCACAGGAGCCCGTCCGCGCGTCGCTGGCGTATCAGCCGCCGACATAGTGCTGCAATGGGTTGATCCTCTTCGCTATCCTCAATGCCCATCAGAATCATGCCGGCGATGAGGCAGGCATCCCCAAACAGCGAATGCGTGCTGCGGCCGAATCCACCTGCGTAGCCTGCAGGGTCCCAGCAGTGCACCAGCCAGTCGAGCAGGCGCCGTGCGTGCCGCGCCAGTTCGGCATCGTCGTGATACCAGCACGCAAGTGCAGTAAGGAACAGGGCTTTGTGGTGGTATGCGAGTGGGGTGGAGAATCGGCTGCCCGGGTTTGCGGGAAAGTCGATGAAGCAGCCCTTGGGAGTGGTCCAGCGGTCGAGCAGAGTGCAAAGGCGCCGACTTTCGGTTGCTTTTCGCGCCGGTGGCGCTTCGATAAGTCGGCAAGCTTGAGCTAGTAGCGACCAGTTGTTCGAAGGGTAGCTGCGACGCAGGGTGCAGCGGTTAATCCCTGCATCGATCAGTGCTTCGTCCGCGGGAGCAAGCCCGCGCGACTGGCGCACGGTTCGCAGTAGTAGCAGTGCAAACCGGTTGAAGGGCAGGTGCCCCAGGCTGCTCGCGTCGAGCGTGAGCCAGGCGAGCAGCGCTTGGCGGCCGATGTTCCAATCGTCTTCATCGCCGCATGCAAGTGCAAGCGCTGCACAGACATGGCCATAATGGTCTGATGGGCTGGGCTTGTTCTCCAGCGGGTCGAAGAGGCCATCGTTTGCACGAATCTGGTTGCGAAGGGCGGCGTTCAGGCCGGTAAGCAGTGTTTCGAGCGCGGTGTTCATGGGCTTCATCCGCCTGCGCTGTGGGGGAAGACCAGGCTGCGCAGAAGACGTAATGCGAAACGCGAAGGGGTTCTGTCCCATGGCGTGAAACGCGGCAATTCGTGGAGACCGCTCCGACGATCGGCAGCAGCCGGTCGGGTTGATACGGCGACCTCGAAGCCGGCGCGCGAAACCATGTCGACATGCTCGGCAGCGTAATCCTTGATAGGCCGACCGTTGGGGTATGCGAAGACGCTGATTGGAGCCTCGAGCAGGGTTTCAAGCTGGTGTTTGCCGGTGCGGATTTCAGCTTCCGCGTCCGCCTGCGTCTGCTGTGCAAGGATCGGGTGGGTGTGCGTGTGCCCTCCGATCTCCATTCCTGCGGCGTGAAGGGCACGTAGTTGGGCTCGCGTCATCATCAGGTCGGTGGGCAGCGCTACGCCCATATCGGCAGCAAGGCGCTCGGCGCCGGGCAGGCGTGTCGCCGACGACTGGTACTTGAATCGCCCGATCAGGTCGCTCACGAGTGTCAGGCGGTCGGTGTTCGTCCGGAGCTGCCGGATGCCGAGGCCGAGGGATGACAGATCGCAACTGCCCGCCGGGACGCGCCGCGCCACTTCGATCAAGACGTCATTGAACATGCAGCCGCCGTTCAGGTAGGCAGTGGCTATGAAGAAAGTTGCCGGCAATCCGGCAGCTTTGAGAATCGGTAGTGCCAGGGTGTAGTTGTCTGCATAGCCGTCGTCGAACGTGATACATGCGGCACGAGGGGGAAGGCTGCCTTCCTTTAGACGGCTTGCCGCTTCACGTAGCGGCAGAACGTTGAAATATCG
This sequence comes from Parazoarcus communis, assembly GCF_003111665.1. Taxonomy (NCBI): domain Bacteria; kingdom Pseudomonadati; phylum Pseudomonadota; class Betaproteobacteria; order Rhodocyclales; family Zoogloeaceae; genus Parazoarcus; species Parazoarcus communis. The sequence goes on from NZ_CP022188.1 coordinate 2,321,012, forward strand.
GTGCAACAGGTCGGTGTGCCAGCGGAAGGTGGCAATGTCCGGATCGCCGCGGCGCAGCGGGTCTGGTGCCGGCAGGACGCGGTGGTAGATCAGGATGGAGAGCTTGCCGTGCTTGCCGCCCGGGGACGCAACGGAGAGGGCGGTCTTAAACCCTGAAAATGTCATGACTGTACCTAAGGTTGGGCGTTGTTTCGAACGGTCCGTCAAGGTGATCACCCCGGACCTCCCGGTCACTGCATCGTTTGCGCAACGGAAGCATGCGGTTCTCGGCGAGGGACGGGGATAGGTTTCTGAATGTATTCGATGTCAGCCGTCGCAGGGGTCATCAGGATAACGGCTATCTGCCAGTGCCTGGGAAGCGTGCGCGTCTATTGTATGATGACCGGAAGATTCTGCGGGTACCCACCCATCCCCGCTGCAATTGGTGTTGAACTCAGAATGGATCAGACGATGAAGATGAGTATCCGGCGCATGCTTTCGGGGTTCGTTTTCTCGGCCCTTCTCGTCGCCGTCAATACGGCGAGCGCCCAAGGCTCGGGTTGTGGCCCCATTACCAGTCGGCCTAGTTTTGGACCATTTGATTACCGTACCGCTACCCCTGTTCAGCTCAGGACGGTCGAGGGCTTTCATTTCACCCCCGACGTGGAGATGATGCGACGGGGCAAGTCGACGAGCGTTCTAGCTGCAGACATTGCCTACACGTTACGGCATTTCCCCAACCACCATCGGGCGCTGAAGACGATGGGTGACTGGTCGCTCAAGGTTAAGCGGAACCCACCGCCAGGTGGAGAGGTTACCGTCGAATGTTGGTTTGAGCGCGCCGCGAGATTCGCTCCTGATGATGCGATGGTCAAGACCATACATGGCCTATATTTGCTCAAGCGCAACCAGCCAAAGGAGGCCGTCGAACAACTTGAGTTGGCACTCGCACAGGCGGGCGAAGATGCCAATGTTCACTACAACCTCGGTTTGGCTTACGCTGATCTGAAGCAGTATGACAAGGCACTCAGTAGCGCGCACGCCGCTTACAGGCTTGGCTTCCCGCTGCCCGGACTGAAGAACAAGCTCGAGCGCGTCGGAGCCTGGCGCGAACCCTAGCCGCTCCCTTGCGCTGCTCGACGAATCGAATCGGCAGGAGTCGCGCTTAGGGAGTCGGGCACGACCGTCCTCATTGGGCTAGGAAGTTGGCGGACGAAGCTGAAGGATCGGGCGACGCGAACTACCGCTGACGTGCAAGAAGGGTGGCTGCCCGAGCAGTGAAATCTGCCAGCGGCCTAGCGCTATGAAGGTGGCGCTGTCGATACGGCGAATCCCAAGGCGCTTATGGGCGGCGAGCGAAGTGGGGTTGAATGCCGAGATGCGGGAAATGCTCCAGCGCACGCCTTGTTCGGCAAGATGGGTGTTGGCCGCGGTCCAGAGACGCGAAAAGGTCCTACCGATCCGGAAGTCGGGCTCGACGTAGACGTCGTAGTCCCAAGCGCATTGCTCCGGCGGTACGAGTTCATAGCGGCAGCGCACTTCGTCTTCTTCGTAGGCTTTGTGAGCGAGCCAAAGGAATCCGGCAAAACGCCCGCCTACCTCGGCGACCAGGCAGGTGGCCCCGTCTGCAAAACGCTTCGCAATGACGGCGGGCGGACGCGGGAAGGTGGCGACGATCGGATCGTCTTTGGTGACATGCCGGATAACACTCTTCGCGCTTGCGTTCGCCAGGGTGGTGCTGCCTTGGGGTACGGGCTGGGCTACCAGATGATATCGGATGATGTAGGCACGGCCGGCACTTACCCGCCTCAGGACGTTCGTTGCAAGATAAAGCGTGCCTTCAATCATGCCGAGTTCGCGGTAAACGTTTTTTAGTCGATCTAAGGGCATGGTTGTGTGTCGCCTGCACGGATCACTGAGTTCTCATTAAGATGATGGGACGCCGGCAGGAGCCATTCGTCCCGCGGCGCATATAATACTGGCGGAATCCCCTTAGCCTGGCCTGGGACGACAGAACGTCCGGCAAACAAAGTGAGAACAGGAGCGTATTTTGGAAATCAAGAACGAAGTGCTGGCGATTATTGATGAGGTGCTGAGCCTGGGCGGACGTGCTAAAGCGTTCACTCTGGACACCCCGCTGCTCGGCGCTGTGCCCGAGCTTGATTCGATGGCGGTGGTGGGCCTCATAAATATGCTGGAAGAGCGTTTCGGTTTTGTGATCGATGATGACGAAATTGACGGCTCCTCGTTCGCCACAGTGGGGACTCTGGTGGCGTTCGTTGAAGGGAAAATCGTTTAATCGGATCTAGGGCTCAGACCAGCACTTCCATTACCGCCGGATGCCCGAGAAATCCCTGCGGACTGGCACTGGCCCCGTACGCGCCCGACTGATAGATCACCACTAGATCGCCCGGCTCGGCGGCGGGCAAAGTCATTTTGTCGGCAAGCAGGTCGAGCGGGGTGCACAGCGGCCCGACCACCGAGACGTTTTCGGTGTCTGCCGCTTCCATCCGGTTGCCCACGGCGGCCGGATAGTTCTTGCGGATGACCTGGCCGAAGTTGCCCGAGGCTGACAGGTGGTGGTGCAGGCCGCCGTCGGTGACGAGGTAGGTCTGGCCGCGCGACACTTTCTTGTCGATCACTCTGCTCACGTATAGCCCGGCTTCGCCCACCAGATAACGGCCGAGCTCGATCACGATCTCGGCCTGCGGCAGGGCAGTGTGGGCCTGGTCCACGATGTCGGCGAGGTTGGCGCCGATCGGGGCGAGGTCGAGGATCTGCTCGCCGGGGAAGTAGGGAATACCGAAGCCGCCGCCGAGGTTGAGGAACTTGACCGGGGAGGGGGCGTGTTCGGCCAGTTTGCACGCCAGGGCGAAGCTCTTCTGCTGGGCTTCGACGATGGATTCTGGCTTGAGGTTCTGCGAGCCGGCAAACAGGTGGAAGCCTTCGAATACGAGACCGGCCTTGCCGATTGCGGCCAGCAGCTCGGGCACCTGTTCGGCATCGACGCCAAACTGCTTGGGCCCGCCGCCCATCTTCATGCCGGAGGACTTGAGCTCGAAGTCGGGGTTCACGCGCACCGCGACGCGCGCGGGCATGCCCAGCTCCTTGGCCGCGGCGGCCAGCAGTGGCACTTCGCGGAAGGATTCGACGTTGATCAGGATGCCGGCGGCGACGGCCTGGCGCAGTTCGGTTTCGGTCTTGCCGGGGCCGGCAAAGCTGATCTCCTGCGGATCGGCGCCCGCGTCCAGCGCTACCATCAGCTCGCCGGCGGAGGCGACGTCGATGCCATCGACCAGGGTCGCCATGTGGCCCACCAGCGCCGGCATCGGGTTGGCCTTCATCGCGTAGTGCAGCTTTACTGCCGGCGGCAGCGCGGCGCGCAGCTGCTGCACACGCGCCGTTAGCAGGCTGCGGTCGTACGCATAGAAGGGGGTGCGGCCTACGCGTGCGGCGAGGCGGGTAAGGGGAATGCCGCCAACGACGAGTTCGCCTTCATGTGAGGCGAATTGCGTCATTGGGGTGTGGGCCGGGGGCTTGCGAGTTTCCATGGGCGGGGCAGGTCTCTGGTTTCGATTATTGGGTGTTGGGGCGACTCGTCATTTGCGTGCCTGTGTTGCGCTATCTGCTATCGGGAGGCCGCGGCCCGATAGACTGCGTCGCGCTCGCGTTTGCCTACGGCTACAACAACCACGACGACTTCGATGTCGCGTACTTCGTACACCAACCGATACCCGGCGCTACGTAGCTTGATCTTGTAGCGATCGGGGTGTCCATGCAAGCGAGCACTGGGCACTCGTGGGCAATCAAGCCGCTCGGCCAGCTTGCTCTTGAACTGTTCGCGGACGGTTGCATCGAGCTTTTGCCATTCTTTCAGTGCTTCGCGCTTGAAGCTGAGTTCATAGCTCATCCAGGCTTACCCTGATCTCATCCTGGGCGGCCCGGCTGTCGGCAAGGGCGTTCAGCTCGAGGTCCTCGATGCGGTCGAGCAAGGCCTCGTAGGTTGCCGCCGGCACGCAGTAAAAGGCGGGCTCGTTCCGGTTGAGAATGGCGACCGGAAAGCCTTCGCCGGCCGCGACGGTACCCATGGGGTTGCGCTTTAGCTCAGAAATACTTGCTGTAGTCTGTGACAGAATAATGTGCGCCATGATCTTTTCCGGATGCCTTTACTGGTGCTAATAGTAGCACTCATAAAGAATCACACAGGAGGGCCGCGGTGTGAACGTTTACCTGTTTGTTTCATGTTCGCGCATCCAGAACTCCATCATCATCAGGATCCACACCATCTCGCCGTAGTAGCCGGGGTGGGCGGGTAGGTGGATGTTGAGCAGGTCGTCGATGAAGGCCGCCTTCACGATGCCGCGACCGCGAAAACTGCTCAGGGCGTCAGAGGCCAGGGCCTTGAGCCCGGCGTGCTGGCACGCCCACACGCCAAAGGGTAGGCCGAAGCCGTGCTTCTTTTTGGAGATGATTTCGTCGGGCAGGAAGCCACGCAGGGCTTCCTTGAAGAACCAGCGCAGGGTCAGGCGTTTTAGCTTCCATTCCGGCGGCAGGGTGGCGGAAAACGCCAGCAGTTCGTCGCTCAACAGCGGGAAGTCGACGTCAAGGCCGGCAAGCTGGGTGGTGCCGATGACTTTGGGCAGGTCGTTGTCGGCAAGGGTGTATTTCCAGTCGTAAGCCAGCATGCGGTTGATGTGCGACTTGGCATTGGTCGCCTGCCAGACTTCGCGCTGTTCGCGTTGCGGCCGGTCGGTGTCTATCCGGGCAAGAAAGTCGGGTTCGAAGACGTTATCCATGCCGAGTCGCACAAGCATGTTGTACATATGAATGCGGTCTGGCATTGGCACGCGAGCCTGCTCGACATAGCTGACCCCCTTCTTGACGAGCGGAATGCGGTCCATGCCGGGAAGGGCAAGGCCGGGCTCCAGCAGCCCACGGCGGAGCAGGCCCGGAACGCTGTCGTACCATCCGAACACACGTTGTTTGGCGTAGCGGGTGTTACCACCAAAAAGCTCATCACCACCATCGCCAGCGAGAATCTTGTCAATGCCGTCTTCGCGCGCACGGGAGGCGCAGATCCACGCGGGCACTGCTGAGGAATTGCCAAAGGGTTGGTCGTAGTGGGTGGCTACACGGGGGATGCCGTCGAGCAGGTCGTCGGGGGTGACGTAGTATTCGTGGTGCTCGGCGCCGAAGTGTTTGGCCGCGATCCGGGCGTATTCCATTTCGTCGTAGCCGCTGGCGTCAAAGCCAATAGAGTAGCTGTGCGCGGGCGCCCCGAGCGTCTTGCACAGCATGCCGGTCACGGTTGAGCTGTCGGTACCTCCAGACAGGAAGGTGCCGACGTTGTGGCCGGCCGCTTCACGGGTGACGCCGTCCTGGATGATTTGCAGGAATTGCTGTTTGGCTTCGGTGAAGTCCGGTGCATGCTGCTCGTCGAAGGTGGGCTGCCACCAGCAGATGCACTGTGCACTGCCCGCCTCCCACTTGAGCAGGTGGCCGGCTGGCAAGCGCGACACGCCTTCGAAGATGGTTGTGGGGGCCGGAATCATGTGAAAAAATAGGTATTCGAACACGGCCTGCGACGAGACTTGCCGGGTCACGCCGGGGATGGTGTCGGCACGGTCGGAGAAGTGCAGGGCACCAGCTTGCGCTGCATAGCAAATCGGCCACGTGCCGAAGCGGTCGGTGGCCAGCAACGCGTCACTGCCGTCGTTGCGGATCAGCACTACGCAGAAACGGCCCCTGACCTGCTGCAAGGCAGCCTCGCCCTGGGTGCAAAATGCCTGCATCCAGGCAGCGGACGGGCCGCGCAGGGTGTTGACGTCCTGCAGAGCGGGGTCGCTGAAGCGGGGTTCGCCAAGCGCCAGGCATACGTCGCCGCTTTCATTGAATACGCTTAATTTGGGGTTGCAGCCTACCGTGCCGAGCGGGATGTTCAGGCGGGCAAGGTGAGGCGACAGAGTGGCTGTGGCCAGCGCGTCGGGGGCGCTGCAAAGAATGCCGCTGAACTGCTCAAGCACAATGAACTCCATGGGGCAGGTGGGCCGGGGTCGGCATCATGATAGGGGAATGGGCGGGCAGGCGCATGACTTGACTGTGCACTCCGTTTTCGCGAGGTGGAACGCTTGGGCCGATTTCAGTCGGCCGCCGCCGATTTTGCTACGGGTTCGGCCCAGTTCTCGATCCGCAGGCCTGCGATACGTTCGAATTCACGCGTGTTGTTGGTAACCAGGGTCGCATTCTCGGCGAGCGCATGACACGCAATCCATAGGTCGTTGCCCCCGATCGGCGTTCCTGCAGCCTTGAGCGCGGTGAACCAAATCGCGTAGTGTTCGGAGAGGGCGCGATTCGTTTCATATTGCACGGGGACCTCGCGACTGAGTTGTTCGAGCTTGCGAAGGGATTCTTGCTTGCGCGTGCTGCGTTCAGCGCCCTTGAGCAACTCAGCGAAGGTCACAAAGGACATGCACAAGGCGTCGCTCTCATTAAGTGCGTCGACTCGCTCCGCTACCTCCGGGGGTTTGTTCTTGATGAGGTAGATCAGAATGTTGGTGTCGAGCATGTACTTCACAGCGGTTCCCTGTCCTGCATCTCCGGTTGATCGTTGCGGTCGGCTTCGAGTGCGGCGATGAAGTCGACGTCGAAGCCGTCAAGTGCTTCCAGCAAGGCTTGACCCCGATCCGACGGGATTGGATGGATCAGCAGATCGCCGTTAGGCGTGCGCGTGATCTCGACTTTGCGCGACTCGAGGCGTAGCTCCAGTGGAATACGGACCGCTTGGCTGTTGCCATTGGTGAAAACTCGGCTGATCAAGGTGCGCATGTCTGCCTCCTTTTCTGTATGTACTTTAATGTATGTACGGTAGACGAATATTGGCAGCCATGCAACGGCCCCGATTCACCCTTTACCCGGATTATCGACGCCCCGATCTGCGGCGCTTCTTGTAGGGCCGCTCATTCGGCCGCAGGTCGCCGGGACGGTACCTCAGGCTCGTGGCAGCCAGTGACATGCCCTATCGCTGGTCCGGGAACCGGTTAGTCAGTGCCATGCTTGCCGAGCTGACAATCTCTCGGGCCAATGCGATGGCATTCTCGACCTCTGAAATTGGCGGATCTGGGATGTCGGTTGGGTAGCGAAACTCTGTGGCGTAAGGTGGCAGTTCGTCACAGGCGTTACGTAGAGGCTCCATTGACCTATCCAAGGCAACGCAGCGTTCGATGAGAAGGCGCAGGTCGTGAGTTTTCGGGATCGTCTCTCCATTTGACGCGAGGATCGCCTTCAGCGCTTTCTCCGCTGCTTGTGGCAGTGATATGAAGCGGTAGCCGTGTACGGGTCATGGCCGGAGATGAGTTTGCCCGCCGCGCCCAAGTCGTCGCGCGCACGGGCCAGCCACGCGTCTGCCTCCAGCTTTCGAGGGTCAGGCATTGAGCTTCTTCCCCTCTGTGAGCGCCCTGTACAGTAGCGATGATCTGACGGAATTCAGCTGGTCAATCTTGGCCCGCGTGCGAACGATGACGTCACAGGCGACCGGTAACCCGCGAAGCGCCCGATGTACCTGCACGGCGCGTCTGTGCGGAGTCTCGGAGGAGGTTGGCACGATGACAAGGAGGTCAATGTCGCTTTCAGCCGTGGGTGTTCCCCAGGCGTGCGAGCCGAAAAGGATGATCTGGTGGGGGTTGAGTTGGGAGGAAATGCGCTTTGAGATTTCGCCGAGGACTTCGCTTGCCAACATGCTGCCTACTCCGATATTCAGTGAGGATTTCATCGTATCACTGGTGCGACCAAGCTACTTCTCGAAGGGCTGCTCATTCGGCCGCAGGTCGCTGGAATGGGCACCGGTGCCCGCATCACCCGTGACGGCGGGTTGAAACCCGCCCTACAGCTCGCTTGCCAATGTCTTGCGGTCGATTTTGCCGTTGGGGTTGCGTGGCAGCGGGCCATCGCGGACTTCGATGCGTGCAGGCACCATGTAGGCCGGCATGCGGGTGCGGCATTCGGCTTGCAGGGCGACGAGGTCCATCGTGCGGCCGGGCGGGGGGCTGACGATGACGACAATGGCCTGGCCCAAAGTGTCGTGGGGTATGCCAAAAGCAGCGCATTCGCCGACCATTTGCGTGGCGTACAGGATCTCTTCGACTTCGGTCGGGCTGACCCGGTAGCCGGAGGTTTTCATCATCTCGTCACGGCGGCCGATGAAATACAGAAAGCCTTCTTCGTCGCGGCGCACGTTGTCGCCCGAGAACACCGCCAGTTCGGGGATGACGAGGCCGACCTCGCGCCCGCCCACGCCGGGGGGCAGGGGCTTGTAGCGCTCGGCGGTTTTCTCGGGATCGTTCCAGTAGCCCATGCCGACCAGGGCACCACGCTGTACCAGTTCGCCGGGTTCGTTGGCGGTGCATTCGGTGCCGTCTTCGCGCAGTACCAGCACTTCGGCGTTGGGGATGGCCTTGCCGATGGAGTCAGGGCGACGGTCCACTTCTTCGGGGGGCAAGTAGGTCGCGCGAAATGCTTCGGTGAGGCCATACATCAAGAACGGTTTGGTGCGCGGCAACGCGGCGCGCAGCTTGCCGAGCGTGTCCAGCGGCATGCGCCCGCCGGTGTTGGCGATGTAGCGCAGGTGCTCGGTAATGGTCTCGGGCCATTGCAGTTGCGACAACTGGATCCACAGCGGTGGTACCGCGGTCAGGCCGGTGACCTTTTCCTTGTCCAGTGCCTTGAGCACGTCACGCGGCATCAGGTAGTTGAGCAGCACCACGCGGGCGCCGGCGTGGAAGGCGGTGGTGAGTTGCGAGAAACCCGCATCGAAAGACAGTGGCAGCGCGGCGAGCAGGGTGTCGCCGGGACGGTTTTCGAGGTATTGGGCTACGCTTTTGGCGCCAGCAACCATGTTGCGATGGGATAGCACCACGCCTTTGGGTCGGCCTGTGCTGCCCGAAGTGTACAGAATGGCGGCCATGTCGGTGTCGATGACGCGGTGGCCGGCAGCGGGCGGTGCGGCCATTACCTCGGACCAGAGGGTTACCGTGGCGCCAGGCAGGGTGGGCATTGCGGCCGGGGCACTGGTGAGGACGACGTGGCGGAGGTCGTGGCAGGTGGCGAGTGTATCCTTGAGCGCGGCAAAGCGCTCCGGGCTGGTCACCAGCACACGCACATTGCAGTCTTGCATGATGTAGCCCACTTGCTCGGGCTTCAGGATCGGGTTGACCGGCACGAACACGCCACCTGCTGCACTGATGCCGAAGGTGGCGACGACGGTTTCGATGCGCTTGTCGAGGTAGATAGCGACGCGTTCGGCGCGGCTTAGCCCAAGCGAAATCAGCCCGCGGGCACATTGTGTGACGCGTGCTTCCACCTGGGTAAAGCTGAGTGTGTCGGCGCCATGGGTGAGGGCCGGTGCGTCGGGCGCGCGTTGGGTTGAAGCCAGAACGAGCTGGTGCAGGAGGTGGGTCGCGTTCATGCCGTGTGCCATTAAGTGCTGATTGAATATACTGGTGGTCGAGTCTAGCCCAAAGTTGCGCCCCGGTTTGAGACATATTTGTGCAGGAACAATGATGAAGTTTGCTCAGTCGAGAGGCCCGGAATGAACCCAGGCAAACGCGTGGCGGCCACCGGTCAGGGGCTGGCTGTGCGCAGTGCATGGGGAGGGCTCGCGATGGCCGCCCTTGTTGCGCTGGGCCTGTTTGCAGTCACCCACCCACTGGGCCTGCTTGTTGGACTGGCATTCGCGCTGGTTCTGCTTGCCTTGATGTCGGTGCGACGCGATGCTTGGCTCGTCTTCGTACCTGCACTCCTGCCGGTGGCCGATCTGGCCGGGTGGACGGGCGCGATTCACTTTACCGAGAGCGATGCCTTGGTTCTGAGTGCGCTTGCGGTGGGCGGCCTGCGCGAGGCCACGAAACCGAGTGTGTTGCCCCGCGGCGGGGTCTGGCGGTTTGGCGTGGTGCAGTACGCGCTACTCGGGCTGATGTCGATCAGCTACGCACTGTCGACTGCCTGGCAACCCTTACTGGCGGTGGCGTCGGACCCCGGATTGCTTGCAGGGTACTCAACACCGCTCAATGGGTTACGCCTCACCAAGGGATTCGTGTGGGCGCTGCTGTTCCTGCCCCTGCTTGCATTTGCTCTGCGCGCGCGGCCAGAGCAGGCAACGCGCGCGCTTGTGGCGGGCATGCTGCTGGGGTTGGTGCTGGTGTCGCTTGCTGCGGTGTGGGAGCGGATGGTTTTTACGGGCTTGACCGACTTTGCCAGCGATTACCGCACTACCGCCCTGTTCTGGGAGATGAACGTAGGGGGCGCAACCCTGGATGGCTGGCTTGCGTTGACAGTGCCGTTTGCGCTGTGGGCGGTGCTGCAGGTTCGGGACCGGGCGCAGTTGCCGCTGCTGCTGGCGGTGCTGCTGCTGGCCGGATACGTCTGTTTCACCACGTTTTCCCGCGGGCTGTATCTTGGCCTGGCTTTCGGTGCTGTGGTGACGGCGCTGCAGACAGCGCGCCACACTGCGCAGCATGGGGGCGCTCGGGTCTCCGTGCTGGTGATGCTGGCATGGGGCGCCTTTCTGCTGCCTGTGGGCTGGTTGCTTGCGGGCGTGTTCCAGACTGGCGGCTACCGCGGCCTTGGCGCGATGCTCGGTGTGGCCCTGGCGGTATTTGCAGTGGCGCCGGTAGTGGCGAGCCTGCCTCGGCGTTCGTTGGGGCATGCAGCGTTGATTGCGTTGCTGGGGGTGACGGTCAGCGTGGCGGCGATGTGGTGGATTCCGAAAGGCGTGTATCTGGCCTATGGTTTGAGCGGCGTTTGTTTACTCTGGATGTTGAGGGCAGAGCCGGTCGGGCGCTTGCTGGCACTGGCGGGCGGCCTGGCAGTAGCCTGCCTTTTGTGGCTGGTGGCGAATGCGGTGCTGGTGACATTGTACTGGTCGGAGGGGCAGGGCTTGTGGCCGGCCCTGCTGGCGGCGGGTGCGCTGCTGCTGCCGCTGGGCATGGTCCGGGGCAGGCCTGCTGCGTGCTGGCGCCCCACGGTTCAGGCATGGGTGGTGGTATTGCTGGTGCTGGGTTGTCTGGCCACGGTGGTCGTAACTTTCAACAGCTATTACGCGAGCAAGCGGTTCGAGACCGTGTCGGAGGATCTGGTCGGACGTCTGAAACATTGGGCCTTGTCAGCCTCTTTGCCGCAAAGTGCGGAGGAGCAATGGCTGGGGGTCGGTGTCGGGCAGTTCGCAGAGCGCTACTTCTGGCGGGTACCGGACGGGATGTATCCGGGCAGCCACCACATCGTCGACGAGGGGGGCAATCGATTTCTACGCATGGGCGGGCCACGGCACACGCTTGGCTTTGGTGAGTTGTACCGCGCGTCCCAGCGGGTTTCTCCCGGGCTGGCGGCGCCATTGATGTTGTCTTTGCGTGCGCGCGCTCTGAATGGGGATGGCCGCCTGCATGTCGAGGTGTGTCGCAAGCACCTTCTTTACACTCATGAATGCACCGGAGAGGACTTGAAGGTTCCAGTCGGGCCGGACTGGCATCGACTGGATCTCGCCCTCGACGGAGAACGGCTCGGCGGTAGAGGGAGTTGGCTACCGCGGATGACGGTATTCTCGGTGGCAAATGCTGGTCGTGGTCGGGTTGTGGAGGTGGACGACATCAGCATGTTCGATGCTCAGGGGTTGTCCCTGCTCGACAACGGTGACTTTTCCGCGGCCAGTAATTTCTGGTTCTTCAGTAGCGACCGCCATCACCTGCCGTGGCATGCCAAAAACCTCTGGCTGCATTATCTTGTGGAGCAGGGCGTGCTGGGTGCTGTGGCCTTCAGTCTGCTGTGCTTAGCGGCGTTCTACCGGGTAACGGTTGGGCAGGCATCCATGCATGTGCTGGCTCCTCCCGTTGCCGGTGCGCTGGCCGGCTTTTTTGCCGTTGGGGCGTTTGATAGTTTGCTCGACGCACCGCGTCTGACGCTGCTCGCGTTCCTGATGATGTTTCTTGCGCTCGGGCTGCGAAGAGCTCGTCACATAGGGCCATCGACCTGAGTTTCGGTGCTTTGAAAGGCGCCGGGAGTCCATTTTTCTGGCGGTGGCAAGTGCCGCATGCCGCGCGGAAAAGCGAACTCCGCACCGGGTGCAAGGTGGGGCGGTACTGCGACTTCGACGCGGCCGCGTAACACGGAAGATGGCCCCAGCGTGAGGTCAAGCACGGCGGGGTCGAGCGCGCCCGGTAACAAAGGGAAGTTGCCGCGGTGATCGCCGGACAGCACCGTGGTGAATGGGCCCAGGCCCACGGTGAGGTTGTTGCGGGTGATGATTTCGGTGCCTTCGGGCAGCTTGTCCTGCCAGCTACGCACAAACCAGGCGGGACGCCAGCCCTCGTTGATCAGAGTATTGTGCGAGAGCTGCAGGCGGCTATTGGGCCAGCTCGGGCCTTCGGCGCCAAAGGCCACCACGACCGGATTCTGGCTGCCGGCGCTCTGTCCGATGATGTTGCCGATTAGCACTGCATCGCCAGCGTTGGGTAGGTCGATTTCGTAGGAAGCTTCGCCGGCGGGGCCGTCGTAAATGAGGTTGTAGCGAAACTCGCTGTGGCGCGCGCGGGACTTTATCAGATGCCCCTCGAAGCCGTTGTGAAAGCGGCTGCCTTCGATGGTGACGCGGGTGATTCGTCCGACATACAGTAAGTGTGCGAGTCTGGTGCCGCCCCGGGGGGCGTTGCTGAAGACGCTGCTGCGGATGTGGAGTTCGGCATCGTCAAAGTTGGAGGTAAGGATGCCGTTCTGGTTGTCGTCGAAGATGCAGTTGTCCACCGTCAGCGTGCCGCGCTCGAAACGGATTCCGGCACCATTGCCATCGGCGACCCGCGTGCCACGAAACTCGATGTTGTCGACGCGGTAGTCGCCGTTGCGAAACACCCAGATCGCCTTGCCCTCGGCACTCTTTCCGTCAGCCTCCAGCACCGGCCGCCCATCAATACCCCGAATCTCGAGGCGCTTCTGCGTCCATACCGCCACGTCGCCGCTGTAGGTGCCGGCCCTGATCAGCACCGTATCGCCATCGCGGGCAAGGCGGGCGGCATCGGCGATGCGGGTGATGGGCTCGTTTGGGCCGACGGTGATGACGGCGGCACAAAGCGAAGTGCTCAGCAGGAGCAGGGTTGGTAGAAGCAGGGCTGGGAGGGGGTGCAGGGAGGTGCTCACGGATTAGTCGCCGAGCTCTGCACTGTTGACGCCCAGGTCCAAGAGCCAGATCTCGATCGCGGTGACGACCGCAAGCAACTTGGAGGAGAACTCGCCCGCTGTAGTTTGGCTAAAGGCGGGCAGGGCTTCCGGGGCGTAGTTCAACATTGAAGTCGTTTCCCGGTTTGCCTGGCAGCCTGATGAATGGGCATGTAACCGTTACCGTCATCAATAACGACATCGATTTTCTGGTCGCCAAGTTGCCACTGCAGTTCGGCTGCAAATCGCGCTGCCATCGCGGACTTGTGTTCGAGCGGATGGTCGACCACGATCATCAGGTCGAGGTCGCCTCCGCGACGTGCGTCGTCAATCCTCGACCCGAACAGCCAGACGCTCGCTCCTGTTCCGAACTGCTGGTGGGCGGTTTGCAGGATCACCCGGGTTTCCAATGAAGAAATGCGCATGGTCTTGTCGTCTGTTAGGGATGCATTGACCTGGCCCCGGTGGTCAGTCGCAATTACTTGCTCTTGATCATCGTCCCCACCCCGTGATCGGTGAGGATTTCCAGCAGCAGGCAGTGTTCGACGCGGCCGTCGATGATGTGTACCGACTTCACGCCGTTGCGTGCGGCGTCCAGCGCCGAGCCGATCTTGGGCAGCATGCCGCCCGACAGGGTGCCGTCGGCGACGAGGTCGTCGATCTGGCGCGGGGTGAGGCCAGTGAGGAGGTTGCCCGCCTTGTCGAGAACGCCCGGGGTGTTGGTTAGAAGCATCAGCTTCTCGGCCTTCAGGATCTCGGCGAGCTTGCCGGCGACGACGTCGGCGTTGATGTTGTAGGTTTCGCCTTCTTCACCGACGCCGATGGGGGCGATCACCGGGATGAAGTCGCCCTTGTCGAGGAAGGAGATCAGGCTGGGGTCGATGCTGGTGATTTCGCCGACCTGACCGACGTCAACGAGGTCGCCGAGCGGGGCGTCGAGCTTTTGCATCATCAGCTTCTTGGCGCGGATGAAGCTGGCGTCCTTGCCCGTGAGGCCGACGGCCTTGCCGCCGTGCTTGTTGATCAGGTTGACGATTTCCTTGTTGACCTGACCGCCGAGCACCATTTCGACCACTTCCATGGTTTCGGCGTCGGTGACGCGCATGCCCTGGATGAACTCGCCTTTCTTGCCGACGCGGGCCAGCAGGTTCTCGATCTGCGGGCCGCCGCCGTGCACCACGACCGGGTTCAGGCCGACGAGCTTGAGCAGGACGACATCGCGCGCGAAGCAGTCCTTCAGCTTTGGGTCGGTCATGGCGTTGCCGCCGTATTTGATGACGATCGTCTTGTCGAAGAAGCGCTTGATGTAAGGCAGCGCTTCGGCAAGGATCTCGGCCTTGAGGGCGGGAGGGGTGGATGCGGTGATGCTGGCAGCGGACATCGGGTTTCTCCGGAAACGATGCCCCGATTGTAGTGGCCGCAGGTGTAAACAAAAAGCGGAAGACCGTGGTCTTCCGCTTGTGTAAGGCGATCGGGTCCGTAAATCAGTCGATCGTCAGACGCTTGGCCTGCGCGGCAAGCTTCTTCGGCAGCGTGAGTTCCAGCACGCCATCGTTGAACTTGGCCACGGCCTTGGCCTCATCGACATCCTGGCCGAGCTGGAAGCTGCGCGAAACCTTGCCGAAGTAACGTTCCGTGCGAAGGACGCGCTCGCCATCCTTGACCTCTTTTTCCTGCTTGCGCTCGGCGCTGATTGACACCACCGGGCCATCGATATGGACGTGGATGTCTTCCTTCTTCATGCCCGGGAGTTCTGCGTGGACCTCGTAGCCTTCGGTGTTCTCCTTGACGTCGACGCGCATCTGCGGCGCTTCGGTGTTGGCGACATTGCCGAAATCCACCGGGCGGACGAAGAAGCCGCGGAAAAGATCGTCGAGGGGGTCACGGCGGGAAAGGTTGCTCATGTTCGCTCTCCTTGTCTTGATGTTTGCCGGTGAATCCTCCGGCTTCAAAACAAATATAGGGTCGAGGCGAACAGTTTCAAGTCCCGTGTCGGCCGTGATCGAAAGCGATCCGGATCAATGGGATGGCAAACACCTGGGCCGCTCGCGGGTTCAGGCGGCTTCCGGGCCTGAGAGGTCGACGAAGGTCCAGAAGGCAATCTGTTCGCCGGCCCAGAAGGCGGCGCTTTCGCGCAGGATGGAGAGCAGGGTTTCGAAGTCTTCGGTGTGACGCTCGCGAAAACTGCCGGCGTGCTCCAGCAACAGGACATGGCCCTTTGCGGGGCGCCAGCCGAGGTCGCCGAGGCAGTCGGCAAGGGCGTCCCAGTTGTGACCGAACCAGCGCGGAAAATCGAGCACAGTGGCGATGCGGGTCAGCAGCGCGGCCTTGTCTTCGCAGTCACCCAGATTGATGCGTGCGCAATTGAAACCGATCTGCGATGCGGCGGCGGCAAGGCGTTCGGCGCTGCCCGGTGGCAAGGGGCGCACGCCGGCGCGGGAGAGGTCTGCGAGGAGTGTGTTCAGGGGCCGGGCGGTGGACGTGCTCATGGGCGGGGCTCGATGCGGCGGAAGCTGCGGTAATGGTCTGCGGTGTAGTAGAACACTTCGGGTGGCTTGCCGCCGGTCACAATGCGTCTGGCGCCCCGGTCTCGCGCGCCCGGAGTGGGAACGGTGTATTCACGATAGTAGCCGCGGGGGCGATCGGGCAGCAGGCGCTCGCGGTTCTGGAAGACCGTGCCGTCCTTGCGGTAGGGGAAGGGGCCGCCATTCTGGATGAGACTCAGGGTGGTGATGGCTTCGGGCGGGAGCCCCGACGCGTCGGTGTTCGACCCGGTAGGCGTGCAGGCTGCGAGCAGAAACAGCAGTGGCAGGATGCGCGCGGCACGCTGCAGTGTGCTCAGGAATGGGGTAAGCGTCATTTGCGGGCGTTGGCTCTGCGGAAAAGGGCCGCCTTGTCGGCGCTGTCCATGACCCGTTCCGGCCGGATGCCATAGCGCTTGATCAGTCCGTGCATGAACTCGGTGATCGCAGACAGGCGGTTGCTGGTGGGCGCGAGCTTGCGTGCGCGCTCGATCAGTGCCCGCGCCTGCCTGGCGAAGGCCTCGTTCCAGCCCCGGTGCTCGATATGGCGCAGCAGGGCGAGCGCTGCGTTGAACAGCACATGCGGGTTGCCGGGCATCTTGCGTGCCGCGTTCATCATCTCTGCCACAGCACCGTCGAAGTCACCGGCGTGGGCCTTCTCTGCTCCGACCGAAATCAACTCCTTCACTTCGGTCTGAATGCGTTGCTCGATTTCCTTCGACAGCTTCTCAAGCCCTCGGGATTTCATCAGCGTGCGGGTGGTTTCCACCGTGCGCTCGTCGGCCGAGGTGCGCAGGATATTCATCACCATCTCACCGCCTGCATCGCCGAGCTGATGATCGAAGCAGGCCTTGATGAGCTCCTGCTTCAGGCCGACCGACATGTTTGCCGCACCGGGGGCGGCCTTGGCCGCGCCGAGCAGGGCTTCACGGGCGCGTGCCGCGTCGCCGGTGTGGCTGTGCAGCATGGCGGTCGACAATGCCTTGCACAGATCCGCCTTGGGTTGTCCGCCCATGCTGCGGTCGAGGTCGGTGATGGTTGCGCTCGCCGCGTCCACCCGGTTCAGCGCAAGCTGCGCCTGCACGAGGCGGACGTGGTCTTCGGGGTCGCGAAAGTCCGAGTACTTGCCCTTGCGCACGACCTCCGCCAGGGCCTCTTCGGCTGCTGCAGGGTCGTTGACCGCCAGCGCCAGTGCACCGACGTGACGCAAACGGGTTACCCGGTAGGGCGAGTGCTCGCTTGCGGTGCGCAGTACGTCGAGCGCAGCTTCCGGGCGGCCGGTATCTTCGCGTACCCGCGCCAGCAGGTCATACGCGGCAATGAAGCGATCGTTCTCGGCGATGAGTTCGGTCAGGATCCGGTCCGCTTCCTCGTATTGCTTGCTCAGGAACAGCGTGCGCGCCAGACCGAGGCGCGCCCAGGGAATGTACTTTCCGCTGAGAATCTCGCGA
This sequence comes from Parazoarcus communis, assembly GCF_003111665.1. Classification (NCBI taxonomy): domain Bacteria; kingdom Pseudomonadati; phylum Pseudomonadota; class Betaproteobacteria; order Rhodocyclales; family Zoogloeaceae; genus Parazoarcus; species Parazoarcus communis. Next base: position 2,338,158 of record NZ_CP022188.1, read on the forward strand.
TAGATGGCCTCGGCCTCGGCCATCTGGCCCGAGGACACATGCAGCTCAGCCTGCAGGCGCATGAAGTCGACAATGTGCTGCGGATAGCTGTCGACGGCCTCCTTGCAATACGCGATCGCGTCCGGCGTATCGCCGATGGCCATCAGGCGCCACGCCGGGAGGAAGGCGTCACGTTTGTCGAGCGCACGCATCAGCCGTGCGCGCAGGGCCTCGGCTGCAAGCGGCTTGAGGATGTAGTCGTTGGGCGACAGCTCGGCAGTGCTCACCACCCGCTCGTAGTTGCGTTCGCCCGTGATCATGACGAACAGCGTATCGAGCGGAATGATCTCGTGGGTGCGCAGGTCTTCCAGCAGGTGCTGCCCGTCCTGGCCGTCCCCCAGGTTGTATTCGCACAGGATCAGGTCGTAGCGATGCTCGCGCAGGCGCCGCACCGCCATGCCTGCTGAAACCGCGAACTGCACCTCGGCAAGGCCGATCGAGGACAGCATGGTCCTGAGCTGCGCACGCATGGTGGGCTGGCTTTCGATGACGAGTACGCTGAGTTGATCCAGTGAGGCCATGAATGGCGGGGCGTGTTGCGCCCCGGGTCCGTTGATATGCGCTTGGAAATCTTACGGCATTCCGGCGCAAAAGCTTGAGCGAATTGCGTCGGAACTGACCTTGATCAGACCGTAGCGCCCGTCCCGACGGTGGCGACGATGTGCGTCGTGCGTCTTCAACCGGTCTCGCTGACGACCTTCAGGATGTCTTCACCGTAGGCTTCGAGCTTGCGGTCGCCAATACCGGTGATGCCACCCAGAGCGGCCATGCTGTCGGGCCGGGCGAGGGCGATCTCACGCAAGGTCGCATCGTGGAAGATCACGTAGGCGGGCACGTTGCGTTCTTTGGCCAGCGCTGCGCGCCACGCCCGCAGGCTGTCGAACAGGGTGGTCGGGATGCCGCCCGGGATGTCGAGGCGGGCGGCGCTGCGTCGGCTGCGGCTGCGGGTTTTCTCGGTCGACACCCGCAGCAGGAACTCGGCCTCGCCGCGCAGCAGCGGTCGGGCAAGGTCGGTCAGGGTCAGGGCGTTGTAGCGCTCGTGATCCACCGCGACCAGTTCGCGCGCAACCAGTTGGCGGAACACAGTGCGCCAGCGTTTTTCGTCGAGGTCGCTGCCGATGCCGAAGGTGCTGATGTCGGCGTGGCCGCGCTCCACCACTTTCTCGGTGCTCTCGCCACGCAGCACGTCGATCAGGTGACCGGCGCCGTAGCGCTGGCCGGTGCGATAGACGCAGGACAAGGCCTTGCGCGCGGCGTCGGTGGCGTCCCAGGTCTGGGGCGGGCTGATGCAGTTGTCGCAGTTGCCGCAGGGGGCCGAGCTTTCGCCAAAGTAGGCCAGCAGGTGCTGGCGGCGGCAGGTGGTGGCTTCGACCAGCCCGACCAGCACCTCGAGCCGGTTGCGCCCCAGGCGCTTGAACTCTTCGCTGCCCTCGGATTCGTCGATCATGCGGCGCTGCTGCACCACGTCCTGCGCACCCCAGGCCATCCATGCCTGCGCCGGCAGGCCGTCGCGCCCGGCGCGTCCGGTTTCCTGGTAATAGCCTTCGATCGAGCGTGGCAGATCGAGGTGGGCGACGAAGCGCACGTCGGGCTTGTCGATGCCCATGCCGAAGGCGATCGTGGCCACCATCACGATGCTGTCTTCGCGCAGGAAGCGGTTCTGGTGTTCGGCACGCACTTCCTGCGGCAGGCCAGCGTGGTAGGGCAGGGCGTTGATGCCCTGTTCCTGCAGCCAGGCTGCGGTTTCCTCCACCTTGCGCCGCGACAGGCAGTAGATGATGCCGGCGTCCGACGGGTATTCCTCGCGGATGAAGCCGATCAGCTGGCGGCGCGGATCGTCTTTCTCGACGATGGTGTAGCGGATGTTGGGTCGGTCGAAGCTCGAGATGAAGCGCCGTGCCTCGCCCAGTCGCAGCCGGGTGGCGATCTCCTCGCGCGTCTGACGGTCGGCGGTCGCGGTGAGGGCGATGCGCGGAATCGACGGGTAGCGCTCGGGCAGAATGGAGAGCTGCAGGTATTCCGGGCGGAAGTCATGCCCCCACTGCGACACGCAATGGGCTTCGTCGATGGCAAACAGGGCAAGCCGGTTGGTGTCGCGCAGGTGGTCGAGCTGATCGAGAAAGCGCGGCGTCATCAGACGCTCTGGCGCCACGTAGAGCAGATCGAGGCTGCCGTCGTAGAGCGCCCGCTCCACCGCGCGCGCCGACTCGGCGTCAAGGCTGGAGTTGAGGAAGGCCGCATTAACACCTGCCTCCACCAGCGCACTCACCTGGTCGTGCATCAGCGCGATCAGCGGCGACACCACGATGGCCGTGCCTTCGCGCATCAGGGCCGGCACCTGGTAGCACAGCGACTTGCCGCCGCCAGTGGGCATCAGCACCAGTGCGTCGCCACCGCCGGCCACTTGCTCGACGATGGCTTCCTGTTCGCCGCGGAAGGCGGTATAGCCGAAAACGTGTTCGAGGATGTGGAGTGCGGAGGCGGATTTAGCGGGCATCGGGAGGCATTTTAGCTGCAAGGGGGGGCGTAGTGCGGCGTCAGTTTGGCGCCTGCAGCGGGCATCCGGCTCACCCGCCGTCGCGGATGCGACCGATTAGCGCCGTCGTGGAGCGATCAACTTCGAATGGAATCGAATGCACCTTGCCGCCCCAGGCAAGCACCTCGGGGGCGCCGACGATGGCCGCGGGCGCCCAGTCCCCACCCTTGACCAGAATGGCGGGGTGCGCCGCAAGGATGCGCTCGATCGGCGTGTCCTCGTCGAACCAGGTGACGAGATCGACGCTCTCGAGTGCGGCCATGACGGCCATCCTGTCTTCCAGCGGGTTGAGCGGGCGGTCATCGCCCTTGCCCAGGCGCTTGACGGAAGCGTCGGTGTTGAGTGCCACCACCATCGCTGCACCCAGTGCGCGCGCCTGTGCAAGATAGGTCACGTGGCCGCGGTGCAGGATGTCGAAGCAGCCGTTGGTAAAGACCAGCGGTTGCGGCAACTGCGCGCAGCGCGATGCCAGTGCGTCGGGCGGGCACAGTTTGGATTCGAAAGCGGGGCGGCTGTAGCTCATGGGTGTCTGACGTGGGGAAGCAGGATGTCGATTGTAAGCGATTGACGCAGCCCGGACGGACCCGGTGACCAGGTCAGGTGGAGGAGGGGCCGCCCGGCGCGCGCCGATCGACTAGAATTCTGTGCCCGGGACCGCGGCCTGCGGTCCTGCCAAGGTGTTTGCGGACAAGGGAGTGAGCAGAGTGAAAGGCTGGATGCGCGGGGTGAGACGGATCGCGTCCCCCAATTTCGACGCCCGCCCGGCGGGGGAGCGGGTTTCCCTGGTCGTCATCCACGCCATCAGCCTGCCGCCCGAGCGTTTCGGTGGCCCCGGCGTGGTTCAACTGTTTACCAATTCACTGGATCCGGACGAAGACCCGTATTACGCGACGATCAGTCACTTGCGGGTGTCGGCGCATTTTTTCATCCGCCGTGACGGCGAGCTGATCCAGTTCGTTCCCACCGAGGCCAGGGCCTGGCACGCGGGGGTGTCCAACTGGCGCGGACGAGAACGCTGCAACGATTTTTCGATCGGAATCGAGCTTGAGGGTTGCGACAACCAGGCGTTCGAAAGCGTGCAATACGATGTGCTTGCTGCGCTGCTGAAGCGCCTGCGGCGGCGTTATCCCGGGGTTGAAATTGCCGGCCATTCGGACATCGCTCCGGGGCGCAAGACCGACCCGGGGCCTTGCTTTGACTGGGTTCGGGCCGGAATTGTGGCGCCCCTGCAACAGGTCAGTTTTGACAAAAGTCAATCAGATCAATAGACTCCGCGCTCATTGCATTGCAGCATTGTTATAAATCAATCAATTTTCGGTGCGTTGCCGGGGCTCGCTAATGCGACACGGCACTTCAGTCATGGACGTGCGCACCGCGGGACCGGAGTCTGGTTGCGGCTCTAGTCTTACACCTACTGGCGACCGAACATCTCGCACGGCTTCCTGGCTTACCGGCCATCAAGCCGCCCCCACACCGGGTGACCTTCCCGGTTTCGTCATGGCTCCTACCTGAGTCTGGCAGCGATGTGTTCCGGCCACAGCACGGAGGACACCATGAATCACGCAACGTCTTTTGAACGCGTCTGGCGCTCTGCCAGTGCAAGTCTGTTTCGTATGGCGCACGGCAGCTTGCTGGCGCTCGGTCTGGTAGCAGTCGTATTCATCGGTTCCGGCCGTCTCGACGGCGAACAGGCCACTTCCTTCAACGCATTGGTTTCCGAAGCCAACGCAGCAGAAACCCCCGTTGTAGCCGCAGCGCCTGCCGCCAAGAAGGTCAGCGTCAAGGTCGTCGAAGAAGACGTCACGCTGTCGCGGGAAATGGCCCGCGTACGTGACTGGGTTTCGCGGCGCTACAAGGTGTCGACCGTCGCCCTCGAGCCCGTGCTGCTGGCGGCAGAGGAGTCGGGGCGGCATGTCGGCATCGATCCGCTGCTGATCGTGGCGGTCATGGCGATTGAGTCAAGCTTCAACCCCTTTGCCGAGAGCTCCATGGGCGCGCAGGGCCTGATGCAGGTCATCCCGCGCTTCCACATGGACAAGATCGGTGACGAGCGGGGCGAGGATGCGCTGTTCGATCCCGAGCTGAACGTGCGTGTCGGCACCCTGGTGCTGCAGGAAGGTCTGCGCCGCTACGGCAGCATGAAGTCCGCGCTGCAGTACTACGGTGGCGCCCTGAGTGATCCCGCTGCTGCCTATGCCCGCAAGGTCATGGCCATGCAGCAGCGTCTTACCACTGCTGCTGGCCGCAAGTCCGACGGCGCTGCCTGAGTCTGCAGGCGGGTTCGCCCCGCCTGAGGCTGCGGTCTTGGCCGCTTAAAGAACCGTACGCATGCGAGCGACTGCCTCAAGCAGTCGCTCGCTTCGCGTTGTATAGGCGATGCGCAGGTGCTGGCGCGGGCGGTGATGGCCGAAGTCCAGTCCCGGCGTCGCTGCCACGCCGGCCTCTTCAATCAGGCGGCGGGCCAGTTGCTCGCTGTCCGAGGACAGCGCGGATACGTCCGCATAGATGTAGAAGGCCCCCTGCGGCTCGGTGGCGATATTGAAGCCGAGTTCCCGCAAAGCGGGCACCAGGGCGTCGCGACGACGTCCGAATTCAAGCCGGCGCGCCTCCAGAATTTCCAGTGTCGCGGGTTCGAATGCCGCCAGTGCAGCGTGCTGTGCCGGGGTCGAGGCCGAGATGAAGAAATGCTGCGCGAGCTTCTCGATCTCCCGCACATAGGCCTGCGGTGCCACCATCCAGCCCAGACGCCAGCCCGTCATCCCGAAATACTTCGAAAAGCTGTTCACCACGAACACGTTGTCCGCCTCGGCCAGTTCCGCCTGTGCCAGCGCGGTTGAACTGTCGACGCCGTAGGTCAGCCCCTGGTAGATCTCGTCGACCAGCAGCAGGCCGCCGTGCGCCGTGGTGCTGCGATGAAGCGCCACCAGTTCTTCGCCGGTCAGCAGGGTGCCGGTGGGGTTGGACGGGCTCGCAACCATCAGCCCTCGGCTACGGGGTCCCCAGGCAGTATTGATCTGTTCGGGCGTCGGCTGATAGCGGGTGGCGGCATCGACCGGCAAGCTCGTTGCCACGCCCTCGAACGCTCTCACCAGGTGGCGGTTCGACGGGTAGCCGGGGTCCGGCAGCAGCCATTCGTCGCCGGGGTCGGTTGTTGCTGCCAGCGCCAGCATCAGGGCGCCTGAGGCGCCTGCGGTGATGATGATGCGCGCGGGCGGGACCTCTGCATTGAACTGAGTGCGGTAGAAGCTGGAAATGGCTTCCCGCAGGCGGGGCTGTCCGAGGCTGGCCGTGTAGTGCACGTCGCCGCCGGCAATGAATCGACTGGCCGCGTCAATGATCGGTTGAGGGGTGGGGAAGTCGGGCTCGCCGACCTCCATGTGGATGATGTCCCGTCCCGCAGCTTCCAGTTCGCGTGCGCGGCGCAGCAACTCCATGACATGGAAGGGCTGGATGTCGGACATTCGGCGGGCGAGTTGCGGGGGCGTCATCGTTCGTTCCTTGAAAAGAAAAAAGCGCCGACGGATCGGCGCTTTGTCGTCCGTGCCGGCCGTGACGGCCGGGATGGAATCAGTCTGCGTTCATCGCGAGTTCAAACAGTTCGCGCTTGAGCATGAACTGCTTCGGCAGGCGATCCTCGAGTTTGTCGAACCACTCCTTGTGCAGCGCAAGTTCCTGCTTCCACGCGGCGGTGTCCACTTCGGTCAGGGCGTCGAACTCGGCCTTGCTGACGTCGGCATCGGTCCAGTCGAGGTCCTCGAAGCGCGGCATCCAGCCCAGCGCGGTCTCCTTGGCGGCGATGCGACCCTTGCAGCGGTCGACGATCCACTTCAGTACGCGCATGTTCTCGCCGAAGCCGGGCCACATGAATTCGCCCTTCTCGTTCATGCGGAACCAGTTCACGCAGAAGATCTTCGGCGTGTTCTCCACAGTGTGACCCATCTTCAGCCAGTGGTTGAAGTAGTCGCCCATGTGGTAACCGCAGAACGGCAGCATGGCGAAGGGGTCGCGACGCACCACGCCCTGGGCGCCGAAGGCGGCAGCGGTGGTTTCGGAGCCGAGGGTCGCGGCCATGTACACGCCGAAGTTCCAGTTGAAGGCCTGGTACACCAGCGGCACCGTGGTGGCGCGACGGCCGCCGAAGATGAATGCCGAGATCGGCACGCCCTCAGGGTTCTCCCAGTTGTCGTCGATCGAGGGGCACTGACCGGCCGGCGCGGTGAAGCGCGAGTTCGGGTGTGCGGCCTTGCGACCGGTTTCCTTGGCGATTTCCGGCGTCCAGTCCTTGCCCTGCCAGTCGATCAGGTGCGAGGGCGCTTCCTTGCTCATGCCTTCCCACCACACGTCACCGTCGTCGGTCAGTGCGACGTTGGTGAAGATGATGTTTTCCTTCAGGGTTGCCATGGCGTTGAAGTTGGTCTTCTCGGACGTGCCTGGGGCAACGCCGAAGAAGCCGGCTTCGGGGTTGATGGCGTAGAACTTGCCATCCTTGCCGGGCTTGATCCAGGCGATATCGTCGCCGACGGTGGTGATCTTCCAGCCGTTGAAGCTCTTGGGCGGGATCAGCATGGCAAAGTTGGTCTTGCCACAGGCCGACGGGAAGGCCGCTGCAACATAGGTCTTCTCGCCTTCGGGGCTCTCCACGCCGAGGATCAGCATGTGTTCGGCCAGCCAGCCTTCGTCGCGCGCCATGGTCGAGGCAATGCGGAGGGCGAAGCACTTCTTGCCCAGCAGGGCGTTGCCGCCGTAGCCCGAACCGTAGGACCAGATTTCGCGGGTTTCCGGGAAGTGGACGATGTACTTGGTGGTCGGGTTGCACGGCCAGCGGCTGTCTTTCTCGCCGTGGGCGATCGGTGCGCCGACCGAGTGCACGCAGGGCACGAACTCGCCGCTGGTGCCGAGTACGTCGAAAACGCCCTTGCCCATGCGCGTCATGGTGCGCATGTTGGTCACGACGTAAGGGCTGTCGGTGATCTCAATGCCAATGTGGGCGATCGGCGAGCCCAGCGGCCCCATCGAGAACGGCACCACGTACATGGTGCGGCCGTGCATCGAGCCCTTGAACAGATCGTTCAGGGTGCCGCGCATCTTGGCCGGCTCTTCCCAGTTGTTGGTGGGGCCGGCATCGCCCTTGTCCTTCGAGCAGATGAAGGTGCGGTCTTCGACGCGTGCCACGTCCGAAGGATCGGAAAATGCGAGGTATGAATTCTTGCGCTTTTCGGGGTTGAGCTTGATCAGCATGCCCGACTCGACCATTTCAGCGCAGAGGCGGTCGTATTCTTCCTGGGAGCCGTCGCACCACACGACCTGGTCAGGTTCGGTGAGGGTGGCGATCTCCGCGACCCACTTCTTCAGGCCTTCGTGACGGACATAATCGGGTGCTGCAGCCAGGGCTGCGTCGGCGAAGCGTTGACTCATGGCGAAAAGCTCTCCAGTTTGCTGAAGCGAAACCGTTCCCCGTCGGTCGAGCCCGATCGGTCTCGAAAGGCCTTGCGGCCGGCGGGCGTCAGGCCTGCACAGGGGTCAAGGTTGGCCGCACTATGCATCCTGCAAAACGACTTGCGGAAAATACTAGGATAGTCCGCAGCCGATGAAAGCCTAACATTATGCCACGGGTCCCATTTTCCGGAAAATGCCAGCGGTTGAAAATGCTTTTCGCAATGTGAAAACGCGTTTCACAGGTGTATGCTTGAAAGCTTGCGGCCCGCGCAGTGACCGAAGCTGGGGTTTTTCCGGCGACGGATGCTGCACGCGAGAATCCACAAGAACCACAAAACAGACGAGACGGAAGACACATCATGGATGAACTGATTCGCGCTGCGGCGCTTGATTACCATCGCTACCCGCGTCCCGGAAAAATCTCGGTTACGCCCACCAAGGTGCTGTCCAACCAGCGCGACCTCTCGTTGGCGTATTCGCCCGGCGTAGCGGCCGCCTGCGATGCCATCGTCGAGGATCCGGCCGAAGCGGCCAATCTGACCTCGCGCAGCAACCTGATCGGCGTCATCACCAACGGGACTGCCGTCCTCGGTCTGGGGAACATCGGCCCGCTCGCCGCCAAGCCAGTAATGGAAGGCAAGGGCGTGCTGTTCAAGAAATTCGCCGGGATCGACGTGTTCGACCTCGAGGTCAACGAGCCCGACGCCGACAAGCTGATCGACATGATCGCAGCGCTCGAGCCCACCTTCGGCGGCATCAACCTCGAGGACATCAAGGCGCCGGAGTGTTTCTACATCGAGAGCAAGCTGCGCGAGCGGATGAAGATCCCGGTCTTTCACGATGACCAGCACGGCACCGCAATCGTCGTCGGTGCGGCCATCCTCAACGGCCTCAAGATGCAGGGCAAGGCGCTCGACAAGGTCAAGCTCGTCACCTCCGGTGCGGGCGCAGCTGCGCTCGCCTGCCTCGATCTGCTGGTGATGCTGGGCATCCCGGTCGAGAACATCTGGGTGACCGACATCGAGGGCGTGGTGTATGAAGGCCGCACCACGCTGATGGACCCGATCAAGGCGCGTTACGCCAAGAAGACCGACGCGCGCAAGCTGGCGGAGATCATCGAGGGGGCGGACGTTGTGCTCGGCCTGTCGGCCGGCGGCGTGATCAAGCGCGAGATGGTGGCGAAGATGGCGCCGAAGCCGCTGATCCTGGCGCTCGCCAATCCGACCCCCGAGATTCTGCCCGAAGAAGTGCTGGCAGTGCGTGATGACGCCATCATCGCTACCGGCCGTTCGGACTACCCGAACCAGGTCAACAACGTGCTGTGCTTCCCCTTCATCTTCCGCGGTGCGCTCGACGTTGGTGCGACCACCATCACCGACGAGATGAAGCTCGCGGCGGTGAAGGCGATCGCCGAACTGGCGCGTGCCGAGCAAAGCGACATCGTTGCGGCGGCCTATGGCGAGAAGGTGTCGGGCTTTGGCACCGAGTACATCATTCCGCGTCCGTTCGACCCCCGGCTGATCGTCAAGATCGCGCCGGCCGTGGCCGAAGCCGCAATGGCGTCCGGCGTGGCAACCCGCCCGATCACCGACTGGGACGCCTATCGCGCCCAGCTGAACAACTTCGTATGGCACTCCGGCCTGATCATGAAGCCCGTGTTCGCCGCGGCCAAGCGTGCGCCCAAGCGCATCATCTTCTCCGAGGGTGAGTCCGAGAAGGTGCTGCGTGCGGTGCAGACCGTGGTCGATGAGGGGCTCGCACGCCCGATCCTGATCGGTCGTCCGGAGGTGGTGACGAACAACATCAAGCGCTTTGGTCTGCGTATCGAAGCCGAGCGTGACTTTGAGCTGGTCAACCCCGACTCCGATCCGCGCTTCCATGAGTTGTGGGAGCACTACCACGCGCTGATGGAGCGCAAGGGCGTGTCGGTCGAGTACGCGAAGAAGGAAGTGCGTCGCCGCACCACCCTGATCGGCTCCCTGCTGCTCAAGTTCGGTTATGGCGACGGTTTGATCTGTGGCACTTACGGCATGCATCGCCTGCACCTCGACTTCGTCGAGACCGTGCTTGGGCGCCGCGCGGATGCCAAGCACTGCTACACACTCAACCTGCTGAGCCTGCCCGGTCGTACGCTGTTCCTGGCCGATACCTACGTCAATTACGATCCGACGCCCGAACAGGTGGTCGAGATGACGCGCCTGGCGGCGGAAGAAATGGTGCGTTTCGGTGTCGAGCCGCGCATTGCCCTGCTGTCGCACTCTTCCTTCGGTTCCGCCGACTCGCCGACGGCCGAGAAGATGCGCATTGCGCTGCGCATGCTGCATGAACAGCACCCCGAGCTGCAGGTCGAGGGCGAGATGCACGGTGACTCGGCGCTCGACGCCAAGCATCGTCTGCAGGTCTTCCCCAACGCGCGCATGCGTGAAGATGCCAACCTGCTGATCTTCCCCACGCTCGATGCGGCCAACATTGCCTTCAACCTGCTCAAGAGTTCGGCTGGCGAAGGCATGACGGTCGGCCCCATCCTGCTCGGCGCGGCGAAGCCGGTACATATCCTGACGCCATCGGCGACCGTACGCCGGATCATCAACATGACTGCGCTTACCGTGGTCGAAGCGGGTCAGGAGGACTGACGCCGCCCGGGCCTGTTTTCTCGTCTTCGCGCCTGTGCCATGATGGATTCAGGGGAGGTCGTGCATGGATGAGAAAACAGGGCGGGCAGCGCTCGTATTGACGGGTGGCGGCGCACGTGCGGCCTATCAGGTCGGCGTGCTGCAGGCCATTCGTCACATTCGCGGCGCGCGTCCCGGAAACCCCTTTCCGATCCTCTGCGGCACCTCGGCCGGCGGCATCAACGCGACGGCGCTGGCCGTGTATTCGGCCGATTTCAACGCTGCAGTACGCAAGCTCTCGTGGATCTGGCGCAATTTCTGTGCGAGTCAGGTCTATCGTACCGACGCGGCAGCGCTGCTGGGCTCAGGCGTACGGTGGGGCTCGGCGCTTTTTGCCGGCTGGGCGGTCAGGCAGACGCCGCGATCCCTTCTCGACAACAGCCCCTTGCGCGCACTGCTGGAGCGCACGCTCGATTTCAGCGCCATCGATCAGGCCATCGACGCCGGGCACCTGCACGCCGTAAGTGTGACCGTTTCCGGTTATACCTCAGGCGAGAGCCTGGCGTTCTTCTCGGGGCATCCGTCCATTCAACCCTGGCGCCGCGCGCAACGTATCGGCACGCGCACGCGCCTCGGGGTGGATCATCTGCTGGCGTCGAGCGCCATACCCTTTGTTTTTCCCGCAGCCAAGATCAATCGCGAGTATTTCGGCGATGGTTCGATGCGCCAGTTGGCGCCGGTCAGTCCGGCGATCCACCTCGGAGCCGACCGAATACTGGTGATCGGGTCCGGGCGTCTGGCGGAGGAGGGACGGCAGCGGACCGAGAGCTATCCGTCCCCGGCGCAGATCGCCGGGCATGCCTTGTCGAGCATCTTTCTCGATGGGCTTGCAGTCGATCTGGAGCGGATGGAGCGCATCAACGAGACGCTCGGCGGATTGGATGCAGCGCAGCGCGCCGCAGCAGGCATCAGTCTGAGACCGATCGAAACCCTGGTGATCTCGCCCTCGCAGCGCCTCGATGCGATTGCCGGGCACCATCGCGAGTCCCTTCCGCCGCTGTTGCGTGCCGTCCTGCGCGGGCTTGGGGCCATGCGGCGCGAGGGTTCGACCCTGCTGAGCTACCTGCTGTTCGAGCAGAGCTTCACCCGCGCGCTGATGGACCTTGGCTATCAGGACACACTGGCGCGACGCGATGAAGTCGCAGCATTCCTGCGCCTGGACGTCACGGATTGAACACATCCTTTTTGGCGGGACGGCGACAATTCACGCTCAGATTGCGTCATCTCAACGCGGTGTTCGAGCGTTGATGTAACAATTAATCAGGCTTTTTTCACAAGACACTTCAAAAAAGCTTGATATCTCCCTATTTTCGTTAAGAATTAACGTACACGTCGTTTTCGTTCAGAGCCCCACGATGAAGCCCAGAATTCTCTTTGCCGCGTTACTGTCACTGGTGCTGGTTCATGGCGGACTGAGTCCGGCGCTGGCCGCGTCATCGAAGACAGCTTCGAAGACGACCTCGGTCACGTCGAGCAAGGCCAGTCAGAAGAAAGCGGTCGCGAAAACGTCGACCCGCAAGGCGAAGCAGTCGACAGCGAAACGCGCGACCAAGAAGGTTGTGGCGAAACGCAGCGCGCCGGCGGCAGAGGAGTCTGCGGAGCTGGCGCTGGACAGCAAGGGCAATCCGCTGCTCAAGTCTTCCGCCTTCTACGTGGCAAACCAGGCGACCGGTGAGGTGCTGCTGGAAAAGAATGGTGGCGCGGTGCTGCCGATTGCGTCGATCACCAAGCTGATGACCGCCATGGTCGTCCTTGAGGCCAGCCCGAGCCTGTCCGAAGAGCTGAGCATCGATGAGGAAGATATCGATCAGCTCAAGGGAACGGGCTCACGCCTGTCGCTCGGTACGCGCATGACGCGCGAGGAGCTGCTTCGCCTCGCCCTGATGTCGTCGGAAAACCGGGCAGCGTCGACGCTCGCACGGCACTATCCGGGCGGGCTGCCGGCCTTCGTTAACGCGATGAACATCAAGGCGCGTCTGCTGAGCATGACCGATACCCGGTTTCACGACAGCACCGGGCTGAACCCGGCCAACGTCTCCAGTCCGCGAGACCTGGCACGCCTGGTTGCGGCTGCGTCACGCTATCCCCTGATCCGTGAGTTCTCGACGACCGCAGAGCGCTATGTCGAGGTGCGCGGGCGTCAGCTGCGTTTCGGCAACACCAACTCGCTGGTTAAAAACCCCGACTGGGAGATCAGTGTTTCAAAAACGGGATATATCTCCGAGGCCGGGCGCTGTCTGGTCATGCAGGCCTGGATCAACCAGCAGCCGGTGGTCATCGTGCTGATGGATTCGGTCGGGCGCTATACCCGCACGGCTGATGCGCAGCGTGTGCGCAAATGGATAGATAGCCGGGCCGCAGAGCGCGTTGCTGCTGCGCCCAAGGCGAAACAGGGGTAAGGCCGGCAGCCCGCCTGAGCCTCCGGCGGGCACATGCTTACTTTGCGATGTAGCCCAGCGACCTGGAAATCTCGTTGGCGGTTTCACGCACCAGCGGGGCCCAGTCCGGGTTGAAGCGCTCCGAGGGGGTCGATAGCGACAGGCCGGCGATGAGTTCGCCACTGTCGTCGCGAATGCCTGCAGCGATGCAGCGCACGCCGGCTTCGACTTCGTCGAGGTCGAATGCCACCGCATGGCGGCGTACCTTGTCGAGTTCCTTCTCGAGCGCCGGTGTCGTTGTCAGCGACTCGGGTGTGGACGGGGGCAGGCCGGTGCGACGCGCATAATCGCGTACCTTGTCGATCCCGTCTTCGACCAGGAAGAGCTTGCCGGTGGCGGTAGTGTGCAGCGGTGCACGGGCTCCGACGATGTGCACCACGCGCACCGAGGAACGGCCGCTCGAAGTGCGTTCCACATAGACGATCTCGTCACCTGCGCGGATGCCGAGGTTAACGCTCTCGCCGGTTGCTGCATGCAGCTTGAGCATTGCAGGCATGGCGGTATCACGCAGCGAAATCCGCGACTTGACCAGGCTGCCCAGTTCCAGCAGGCGAATCCCGAGACGATAGACACCGGGATCGGAGCGATCGACGAATCCGCTTTGCGTCATTGCACCCAGGATGCGGTGTGCCGTCGACGGATGCAGGCCAGTTTCCAGTGCAAGCAACTTGAGCGGCACGGGATCGGCGTGCTCGGCAAGCGTGTCGAGCAATTTCATCATGCGCTCGATCACCTGGATGGGGTTCTTGGCCTCCGCCGGTGCGGGGGCTTCGTCGATTTTTCTGGCGGACACGTTGACCTGCAGAGTTGCGTAACGCGTGAATGGTAACTGCGGGACTCGATTTCGCCTAGTGAAATGAAACAGCAAAAGCTGATAAACAGGGGCTTCACGAGTGATGCCGGGCGACGGGCTGTTGCTGCGACTCGATCGCGCGAGCCGAGGCGGGTGCGGAAGCTCCCGCGGAGCGCGCGGGAGCGAAGTTTGCGTTGCAAACTGGCCCCGCAGGGTCCGGTGAGAAGGCGGGGACAGGGCATGATGAGGCGCATTTCGCACACGATCTGTGGTTCGCCGGGGAACCGCAACGCACGTCCGGTGGTCATTTGCGCTGCTGCCATATGGAAGCAGCGTTTACCTGCAGATATACTTTTGCTCAATAATGCCCGGCCGGACCGGGTTGTTTTTTGCTCTCGCCATCCGCCCTGCAGTGGAACCGAAGTGATTTTCCTGGAACCGGAATGAGTCTTCTCCTGATCGTGCTCTTGCCCTTCATCGGCGCGCTGCTGCCTGCGCTGATGATCCGCGCCGGGCGCAATGCCTGTGCGACGGGAACCTTTGTCACCACCCTGCTCGCCTTCGTGGGGCTCATGTCGCACGCGCCTGCGCTGTTTCGCGGCGAGGTGATCCATGCCGGCTGGGAGTGGCTTCCCGGGCTCGGACTCAACGTCAATTTCTTTCTCGACGGGCTGGGCTTCTTCTTTGCCGGGCTGATTCTCGGCATTGGCATGCTGATCATCGTCTATGCGCGTTACTACCTGTCGAAAGACGATCCGATGGGCAGTTTCTATACCTACCTGCTGCTCTTTCAGGGGGCAATGGTGGGGATCGTGCTGTCCGACAACATCCTGCTCCTGCTCATCTTCTGGGAGCTGACCAGCCTGTCGTCCTTCCTGCTGATCGGGTACTGGAAGCATCTGCCCGAGGGGCGGCAGGGCGCGCGGATGGCCCTGACGGTGACGGGCGGGGGTGGTCTGGCGATGATTGCCGGGATGCTGATCCTCGGCGATATCGCGGGGTCTTACGACCTGACGGTGATTCTCCAGAGTAGCGAGGAGATTCAGGCATCACCTTACTATCTGGCGGCGCTGGTGCTGATTCTGGTAGGTTGCTTTACGAAGTCGGCCCAGTTTCCGTTCCATTTCTGGCTACCGCATGCCATGGCTGCGCCCACGCCGGTGTCGGCCTATCTGCATTCGGCAACGATGGTGAAGGCCGGCCTGTTCCTGATGGCACGCTTGTGGCCGGTGCTGTCCGGTACGGACGAGTGGTTCTACATCGTTGCGACAACGGGGCTGGTGACGATGCTGCTGGGCGCGTTCATCGCCTTATTCAAGGATGACCTCAAGGGGCTGCTGGCGTATTCGACCGTCAGTCACCTCGGACTGGTGACGATGCTGTTTGGCTTCGGCACACCGATGGCCGCTACCGCGGCAGTGTTTCACATCCTCAACCACGCCACCTTCAAGGCTGCGTTGTTCATGAACGCCGGCATTGTGGACCATGAGGCCGGTACCCGCGATATTCGTCGTCTTGGCGGGCTGATGAACCTGATGCCAGTCACGGCGACGCTGGCCATGATTGCATCCGCATCGATGGCCGGTCTGCCCTTGCTCAATGGCTTCCTGTCCAAGGAAATGATGTTGCACGAGGCCGCGAACACTGAATGGGCCGGGCAGGGCTGGGTGCTGGCAAGTGTTGCGACCCTGGCAGCTTGTTTCTCGGTCGCGTATTCGTTCCGCTATGTTGCCCATGTATTCTGGGGCAAGGTTCGTGATGACTATCCCCATCGCCCGCACGACCCGCCTGTCGGCATGTGGCTGCCCCCCGCCGTGCTGGTTGCGCTTGTCATCCTCATAGGGCTATTCCCAGACACGCTGGCAGGCCCGATCGTGGCGCTGGTGTCCCGGGCGGTCACGGGTGGGCAGGTGCTCGATTACCATCTCGCTCAATGGCATGGCTTTACTGCTGCGCTGGGAATGAGCGTGATTGCGATCGGTGTCGGCACGCTGATGATCCGCGCCTACCCGAAGGTGCGCGCCTTGTGGAAGGCGGGCCCGCATCCGCAGGCCAAGCGCGTGTTTGACGAACTCATCGCCGCCATCGTCGGCCTGGCACAAGGCATCACGCACGGCTTGCACAACGGTTCCATGCAGCGCTATCTGGCCCTGATGCTGGCCGCGATGCTGCTTGTCGGTTTCGCCGTCTTCCACGGCAGTAGCCATGCGCTTGGTGAGCGTGTTCTGGTGCCGGCAACGCCGGTCGCGGTCGTTGGCTGGATCCTGCTGATGGGTTCGTGTGCGGCCGTCGTGGTGATGCACCAGCGGCGACTGCAGGCGCTTGTGGTCGTGGGCGTGATCGGGCTCATCGTGTCGATCGGCTTCGTCTATCTTTCCGCTCCCGACCTCGCGCTCACGCAGATTTCAGTTGAAGTGGTGACGGTCATCCTGATGTTGCTGGCCCTGAACTTCCTGCCCAAGCGTTCGCCACGCGAGTCGGCGGCGCCCAGGCGCTGGCGTGATGCGCTGCTCGCGCTGGCTGCCGGTGGCGGTGTGGGCGGGGCCGCATGGGCCGTGCTCACGCGCGATGCGGAGACCCTGTCGGGCTACTATCTTGAGCAAGCGGTCCCCGGTGGCGGTGGAACCAACGTGGTGAACGTCATCCTGGTGGATTTCCGTGGCTTCGATACCTTTGGCGAAATCATCGTGCTGGGTATTGCCGCGCTCGCGATCTTTGCCCTGCTTGATGGCTTGATGACCAGCGCTGCAGGTCATCGCCTGCAGGCCTGGCAGCCCGATCAGGCGCGCGCCGCGGACCGGCATCCGATGATGCTTGCGGTCGCGACGCGGGTGATGCTCCCACTGGCGCTGATGGTCGGCTTCTATGTCTTCCTGCGCGGGCACAATGTGCCTGGCGGTGGCTTCATTGCCGGCCTGGTGGTCGCGGTGGCGCTGATCGTGCAGTACATGGCCAGTGGTTTTGGCTGGGCTGCGCAACGCATGAAGGTGGACTATCACGCACTGATCGGGGTTGGGGTGCTGATCGCGGCGGCAACGGGCCTGGGCTCGCTGGTGGTGGGCTACCCGTTCCTGACCAGCACGGCGTGGCACCTGGATCTGCCCCTGCTTGGTGAGCTGCACATTGCCTCTGCCATGTTCTTCGATACCGGGGTGTTTCTGGTTGTCGTAGGTGCAACCATGCTCGCGCTCGCCAATCTCTCGCGCGTGGGCCGTCATGCCGAACACTTGCTGGTCAATCGCGAGCCGATGGACGTCGATCCTTCGCGCGTCATGCCTGCCACTGGAGAGCACTGAAATGGAATTTCTTGTGGCGAGTGCCATTGGTGGCCTGACCTCTGCTGGCGTTTATCTGCTGTTGCGGGCGCGCACGTTTTCTGTCGTGCTCGGTATCGCGCTGTTGTCGTATGCGACCAACGTGTTCCTGTTCGCGATGGGGCGTCTTGCGCCCAACGCACCCCCGGTGATTTCGAGTCTGGCCGTGTCATACACGGACCCCTTGCCTCAGGCGCTGGTGCTGACTGCCATCGTCATTTCATTTGGGATGACGGCGGTTCTGGTGGTAATGGCGCTGTGCAGTTATCTCGAGAATGATTCTGATCATATCGATGGTGCGGCTCTGGCCCATGCAAGCCAGGGTGAGTCTGCGGTGCCGCCGGTGGAAGTGTCGGAGGGCGGACGGTGAGCCAGTGGATCGTCTTCGCCATCTTGCTGCCGGCCCTGATGGGGCCGCTGCTCGTACTGGTTGCGCGCTACGACATTGTGCTGGCGCGTGTCTTGTCGGTGGCTACCTGCACCCTCCAGCTTGCGCTGGCAGTCGCGCTGATGCTCTCGGCGTCCTCCGAGCCGCCGCAGATGTACGCGCTCGGTGACTGGCCTGCGCCTTTTGGCATCGTGCTTGTGCTCGATCGCCTGTCCGCGCTGATGCTGCTCCTGACTGCGCTGCTGTCGCTGCTGGTGCTGCTGTATGCGATCGGCGGCTGGGATTCGAAGGGGCGTCATTTCCATGCGCTGTGGCAGTTTCAGGTCATGGGGATCAACGGCGCATTCCTGACCGGCGACTTCTTCAATCTTTTCGTATTCTTCGAGATCCTGCTGATCGCTTCTTACGGCCTCATGGTCCATGGCGGCGGCCGTGACCGCATGAGCGCCGGGGTGCAGTATGTGGTTGTCAACCTGGTCGGATCGACGCTGTTCCTGATTTCCGTGGGCCTCATTTACAGCGTGACCGGTACGCTGAATATGGCGGACCTCGCGCTCAAGGTGCCGGAGCTTGCACAGGGCGATCGCGCGATTCTCAATACGGGCGCGCTGCTCCTGCTCATGGTGTTCGGCATCAAGGCTGCGCTGGTGCCACTGCACTTCTGGCTGCCCGGTGCCTACTCCAACGCGCCAGCGCCGGTCGCGGCCTTGTTTGCGATCATGACCAAGGTGGGGGCGTACTCCATCCTGCGGCTGTTTCCGCTGGCCTTCGGCGACGGGGCGGGGCTGTCGTCCGGGCTTGCCGAACCCTGGCTGCTGCCGGCGGCGCTGATCACACTGGCTTTGGGCATGATCGGTGTGCTGGCGGCGCGCAGCCTGACCCAGCTTGCCAGCTTCGCGGTGATCGGCTCCACCGGAACCCTGATGACTGCGGTGGGGCTGTTTTCGCCACAGGCCACCGGCGCGGCCTTGTATTACCTGATGCACTCGACGCTCGCCGCAGCGGTGCTGTTTCTGATTGCGGGAGAGGTCGCGGTGCGGCGTGCCTGTGCCGACAGGTTGTCGCCCGGTGCCGAGTTCGCCGATCGGGGGGTGTTGGCGGTGTTCTTCTTCATCGCGGCAATCGCGCTGTGTGGCATGCCGCCGCTGTCCGGCTTCATCGGCAAGCTGATGATCCTCGACAGCGCACGCGCGGCACCCAATGCAGTGTTGATCTGGGCGGTGATCCTGGTGTCTTCCCTGCTGTGCATCATCGGCTTCGGACGTGCAGGCAGCGCGGTGTTCTGGAAGAACGCGCCGGGTGCGCAGGTGCTGGCGGAGGATTCGCCGCTCGCGGAGCGTCGATCGGTGCTGCCACTGGTGTCGATTGGCACCCTGCTGGCGGCGCTGGTGCTGTTGACCGCATTCGCCGGGCCTATGATGACCTGGATCGAACAGGCTGCAGAGCAGATCTATCATCCCGCGTACTACATTGATGCGGTGATGGGTGAGGCTGGAGGTTACGAATGATGGAACATGATACGGAGGCTCACCAGGCTCAGACGCATCAGGCGAAAGCGTTCAACTGGCTTCCGCACCCGTTGATGACCTTGCTGCTGATCCTGATCTGGGTGTTGCTGCAAAACAGCCTCAGCCTTGGCAATGTGGTGCTCGGCGTATTCCTTGGGGTGTTGTTTCCGCTGCTGACGTCCGGGTTCTGGCCTGACCGGCCACGTGTGCGCAATTATCGAAAGGCCGCCGGCTATTTTTTGATCGTGATGGGCGACATCGTGGTCGCCAATATCGAGGTCGCGCGCCTGATCGTGTTTGCCAAGGTGTCGTCACTGCGGCCGCGCTGGATCTCTGTGCCCTTGGAGCTGACCCAGCCGGAGGCGATCACGCTGCTGGCCGGCACCGTCACGATGACGCCAGGTACCGTCAGTTGCGACTTGTCCGCAGATGGTCGCCACCTTCTGGTTCATTGTCTGGACGAACCTGATCCGGACGCTGCCGTGCAGCGTATCAAGACGCGCTATGAGGCGCGGCTGTTGGAGATATTCGAATGATCGAGCATGCCTTGACCTTTGCGTTCGGTGCAATTTCGCTCGCGCTGCTGATGAACCTTTGGTCGGTCGTGCGCGGACCCAGCATTCTGGACCGCGTGCTGGTGGTCGACACCATGGTGATCAACGTCATCGCCCTGATCATTCTGTATGGCATCAGTGAAACGACCCCGGTGTATTTCGAGGCGGCGCTGATCTTTGCCATGTACGGCTTCGTATCCACGGTTGCCTACGCCAAGTTCGTCTTGCGCGGCAACATCATCGAATAAGGAGTGACAGCGAGATGCCCATTTTGGCTGAAGTCGTTATTTCTGCGCTGATCGTCATCGGCGCAGTGTTTCTGCTTGTGGGGTCGTGGGGCATGATTCGCATGCCTGAACTGATGACCCGTCTGCATGCGCCGACCAAGGCCACCACGCTTGGTGTGGGCGGCGCCCTGCTGGCATCGATCGCTTATTTTCTGGCTGCAGAGGGGCGTTTTTCGGTACACGAGTTGCTGATTTCGATGTTCCTTTTTCTGTCTGCACCGATTACCGCTCATTTTCTGGCCAAGGCACACATGCATAGCCGGCTGAGTGCTGCCCTGTTGCCGAAACCTGAGGGCAAGGGCTGGAGCACCTACGACAAGTCCGATGCAGCGGAATCCGCTGACGCGTCCGCGCGAGAGCCCTCCTGAGTCAATCCCCGGTTGCCGGAGGTGTGCTGCGCCCTGCCTGGTGATCGGCCAGGGCGTCCCCAAGCGGGCCAGACTTTGGTTTGTGGCCAGCACGGTGGGCAGACCTGGAGACGGCATGTGCTGCCAGTGGCGCAGTGGCAAGCAGCACCAGTACCGCGAACACTGCCTCGAGCGCCATCTCTCCGCTGCTGGCTGCCGCGACGCCCACGAGTACCAGGGCGGCCCCCAGTGATCCCGCCTTGCTTGCAGAATGCATGCGGCTGTAGCAGTCGGGAAGCCTCACCAGGCCAATCGCGCCGATCAGGCAAAGCAGCGCGCCGGCCAGGATGAGGCCGCTCGCCAGAATGCCGAGCAGTGTCTGAGTCATTGGTCGCGCTCCTCCTTGATCGATGCTGCTGGTGGCGACTCGGCTTCGCGTGTCCTGAACATCAGCATGAAGGCAGTGGTGCTGATGAAGGACACCAGCGCCAGAACGACGGCGGCGTCAAGTATTACCGTCTGGCGCGAGTGGAGCGCGAACAGCCCAAGCGCGGCGGTGCCGAGCAGGGTCAGCGCATCGATTGCCACCACGCGGTCGGGGCCGGTAGGGCCTCGCAGCAGGCGTGCCAGTATCAGCGCAGCGCTGACGCCCTGCAGGGCGAATGCGAGTGGAATCACCCAGGCTGCACCGGCCAGCTCAAAGCTCATGCTCCATCCTCCGTCGTTGATCCCGCATCGATCCATCTCAGCAGCCGGAATTCGATCCTGCGCACGCCTCGCTCGACCGCGTCCTGCGAATCGGCGTCGAGCGCATGTACGTACATGAGCTGGCTGTCGCGGTCGTAGTCGAGCGCAAGGGTGCCGGGCGTCAGGGTCAGCAATGCGCCTATCAGTGTGGCGATGCCGTCGTCAGCACGCTTCAGTCTGATCGCCACCACGGCTGGCCTGGTGTTCATCCTTCGGCGCAATACAAGGCGAGCAACATCGAAACTGGCCTTGAATATCTCGCCGATGAACCAGACGACGAAACGGACGCCGTACTCGACTCGAAGAGCGTAACGACGGATGCCAAAGAGGTCGCCGGAGAGTCGCAGTACGCCGAACACGATCATGAAGGTGGCCAGTACCCCGAGCGGGCTCAGCATGTCGGCGAAGGCTGCCAGCCCGAAGGCGAGGGCAAGGTGAAGAAGCGCCATGATCACCTCCCTGGCGCGCCGAGCACGGCGCTGATGTAGTGTGCGGGGTGGGCAAGTTGTTCTGCGGCGGCGCTGGCGAAGTCCATCACCGGTCCCGCGCCGATGCCGATACCGACCGTGATCGCAGCCAGGCCACCCGTTGCCCACCATGCCGGCGCCTGTCCGCTAAGCGCGCGGCTGCCTGCCGCGCCCAGCGGATGTGCCTTGAGGAAGGCCTCGTTCCAGATCTTGCTCATCGACAACAGGGTGAAGATGCCCGTCAGCAGCGCGATGCCAACCGCGATCCAGACGCCGGTTTCGAGACCCGCCCGCACCAGGACGAACTTTGCCCAGAAGCCCGACAGCGGCGGAATACCTGCTAGCGAGAGTGCGGGGATGGCAAACATCAGAGCCAGCCATGGTGCGCGGGCATAGAGCCCGCCCATTGCAGGGAGGCGTTCGGAGCCTGTCATGCGCGCGGCGATGCCGCCGATGAAGAACAGGTTTGCCTTCACGACGATGTGATGGATCAGGTAAAACACCGCGCCGGCCAGCGCCAACGGTGTAGCCAGCGCCAGGCCGAGCACCATGTAGCCGACCTGGCTGACGATGTGAAAGGAAAGGATGCGCCTGACCTCGGTCTGGGCCGCAGCGCCGAGCACTCCGATCAGCATGGTTGCACATGCCACCCACAGCAGCACCTCATGCACCAGCCCGGCGTCCGGCCACAACAGGGTGACCAGCCGAATCAGCGCATACACGCCGACCTTGGTCAGCAGCCCGGCAAAGAGCGCCGATACCGGCGTCCACGCAACATGGTAGGACGCGGGCAACCAGCCGAAGACCGGAAACAGCGCGGCCTTGATGGAAAAAGCGAGCAGCATCAGCACCAAGGGCGCCTGCACGCCTGGTGGGGTGTCGCCCGCCGCGAACAATGCCGCCAGTTCGGCCATGTTGAGGGTGCCGGCGCTGCCATATACAAGGCCGGCAGCGAGCAGGAACATCAGGGTGGCGATCAGGTTGAGAACCACGTAGACCACGGTGCCCGCCAATCGACGTCTGTCACCACCCAGGGCGATCAGCGCAAACGAGCCGACCAACAGCACCTCAAACCAGACGTAAAGGTTGAACACATCTCCGGTAATGAAGGCGCCGCAGACACCGACCAGCAGGCCATGTGTCAGCAGGTGAAAGTCACGGCCGCGTGCAGGGTCGGTGTCATGAGCCAGCGAATAGAGCACGGTGGCCGTCGCGATCACCCCGGTGATCGCAACCATCGCTGCCGACAGTCGGTCCACCACCAGCGTGATGCCATAAGGGGCTGCCCAGCCGCCCATCTGACTGACCAGGATGTCGCCCCGGCCGGCGTATGTGACCAGTGCCAGTCCGACCGCCATCAGTCCGGCCGCACCGAGCAGACTCAGCCCGGCGCAGGCGCGGTGGTTGCCACGGGTCAGCAGACAGGCGATCAGCGTGCCCAGCGGCAGGAGCAGGGGGGCAACAAGGAGCAGGTGAGGAGACGGGTTCATCGCGACGCCTTCTCGTCCAGGTCGGGCGAGGGGGCTTCGGCGACCTCGGTAACGCGGTCAGTCGCGGTGCTGCCATGCAGCTCCCAGGTGCGCCGCAGCACTGCGAGGGCGAAGACAAAGAGGGCAAAGCCGATGACGATCGCGGTCAGCACCAGGGCCTGGGGCAGCGGATTGGCGGCCAGTTCGGGCACGCCGTTGGAAGAGACAAAAGCTGCGGTACGGTTGCCAAGCCGGCCTGCGGTCAGCACGGCAATATTGATGCTGTTGCCGAGCAGCACGATACCCAGGACGACCCGGACCAGATTGCGGTCGAGCAACAGCCACACACCAATGGCGGCGAGCAGGCCGGCGGTGATCGCAGCGACGATTTCCATCTCAAACCTCCTTTTCCATCAGTCTGAACAGCATGTGGGTGACTGCGCCGAATACCGTGAGGAATACGCCGACATCGAACAGCAGCGGACTGCCCAGAGGAAGTCCGCCCGGGAACAGCCAGGCGCTGCCAAGGAAGGGCCGGCCGTCGGCGAGACCGAACAGGCCGGCGCCCGCGGCAAGCGCCAGGCCGGATCCGGTGATGACGCTGGGCTGAACGTGCAGCAGGCGGCGCGTGCAACCGACCCCGTAACCCAGGGCGAGGAGGACGGCGGCACAGACGGCAACCAGACCGCCGATGAAGCCGCCGCCGGGCAGGTTGTGGCCGCGCCACAGCAGCACGAGTGAAATCAGCAGCAGCAGGCCCGCGAGCGGGCGCAGTCCCTGGCGCAGCATCACGCTGCCGAACTCCGGGTTGCCCTCGTCGCCGCCGCGCTGCACATCGTTGTCAGGGCGCAGCAGCAGTGCGGCAGCCAGCGCAGCGAGCGCAACCACGAGGATTTCACCCAGCGTGTCGAAGGCGCGAAAATCGACCAGGATGACGTTTACGACGTTGGCGCCGTGACCACTTGGCAGGCTGTTTGCAAGGTACCAGGCGGCAAGGCCTTCGGGCAGTGGCTGGCTGATGGCGGTCAGGATGACCAGCGTCACTGCGATGCCGAAGCCTGCGGCGACGATCAGGTGCAGGCGGCGGCGCCGTGAATTGCGCCAGCCGATGATCTGCACTGCTGGCAGACCGTTCAGCACCAGCGCCAGAAAAATCACGGTCAGTGTTTCCACCATGATCTGGGTGATCGCAACGTCCGGCGCGCCAACCGCCAGAAAGAACAGTCCGATACCCAGCCCGCTGGCGCCGAGCGCAGTGATCAGCGCGATGCGGTCGCGCATCACCGCGGCGCCTGCTGCGCCGAGCGCTGCCAGCAGGCAGCCGGCAGTCGCCAGCCAGGACAGTTCGCTTGTGGCAGGCAGGCGCGCACCGTGGTCGCTGGCGAGCACGGTGCCGAGCAGGGCGAACACTGCAGTCACCAAGGCCAGAAGTGCAATGTGTTGACGCAATGAACCATGCTGGAAGCGGTCGGCGACTTTTCCGGCGATGATGAAAATGCGCTTCAGCAGGCGATCCCACAGCAGATCGCCACTGATCAGCCACACACGTCGCCAGCGCGCCAGCCAGTGACGAACCAGGCGACGCTGCAGATAGATGAAGGCGCCGAGGGAGACCGTGATCACGCTGGCGACGACCGCCGGGGTGATACCGCCCCACAAGTACAGCTTGACCGGAACCGCGTCGCGGGCCACCGCCTGTACTGCACTGTCGATCAGCCACACCTCTGCGATACCGTTGAAGGCGCCGAGCAGGAAACCGCCAACCGCCAGCAGCATCGGGCCCAGCCACATCAGCAGGCTGACCTCGTGCGGGGCGCGAGGATAAGCGCCCTGGCGGCCAAGGAAGGTGCGGATGAACACCAGGCCCGCGGCGGCCAGCAGCAGCGCATTGCTGACAATCATCACTGCTGTGCTTGCCCAGCCCAGCGGGCCCATCTCGATCAACCCGGTGTATTTGAACTCTTTTGCGATGAAGCCGAAAAAGGGCGGCAGGCCGGCGTTGGAGAAGGCGGCCAGTGCGACCGCGGCGCCGGTCAGCGGCATGAACCTGATCAGTCCGCCCAGGCGCCCCAGTTCGCGGGTGCCCGTTGCATGGTCGACGGCACCGACCGCCATGAACAGGGCCCCCTTGTAAAGCGAATGCGCCAGCAGGTAGATGGCGAATGCCTGAAGGCCGTAGGTGGTATTGGTGCCGATCAGCATGGTGAGCTGACCGAGGACCGTGACCGTGGTGTAGGCGAGGATGCGCTTGAGGTCGGTCTGGCGCAGCGCAAGTACGGCACCGACGATGGAGGTGGCAGCGCCGACCACGACCAGGATGGTGCCCCAGCCGTCCTCGCCGCCCATCACCGGGTTCAGTCGTGCGAGCAGATACACGCCTGCTTTGACCATGGTGGCTGAATGCAGGTAGGCAGAAACGGGTGTCGGCGCCTCCATCGCGTTCGGAAGCCACAGGTGGAAGGGGACTTGAGCGGATTTGGTGAAACAGCCCAGCAACACCAGCACCAGGATGGCCGGGTAGAACGCATGCCCCTCGATCGCCGCCGCCGACAGGGCCGAGAACTGCCAGGCGTCTGCTGCGAGGCCGAGCAGGATCAATCCGGCGAGCAGCGCGAGCCCTCCGCCGCCGGTAATCAGCAGCGCCTGCAGCGCGGCGCGGCGAGAGGCTGCACGTTCGTGCTGAAAGCTGATCAGCAGGTAGGAGCTGACGCTGGTGAGCTCCCAGAACACGAACATCGCGATCAGGTCGTCGGCCAGCACCAGGCCGAGCATGGCCGCCATGAACGCAAGCAGGAAAGCGTAGAAGCGGCCGAGGTGATGGTGGTCGGACAGGTAGCTGCCAGCATAAAGAACAATCAGCGTGCCGATCCCGGTTACCAGCAGGCCGAACAGCATCGACAGGCCATCGAGACGGAAGGACAGGGTGACGTCGAGCGCAGGGATCCAGGCGACGGATGCGAGCACGGAATTGCCGCTGGAGACTGCCGCGATCTGGCTCAGCAGCCAGCCGAATCCGTAAAGCGGCGCAAGCGCCAGCAGCCAGCCGGCGCGCGTGCCAAGCACCTTGCCCAGCCAGGGGGCAAGAAGCGCAGTCAGACCGATCAGGGCAAGCGCGGTGAGCATTGAGGCTCCATGAGTGGGCAGTCTTCTGCATCGGGCGCGACGTCGTCGGTGGGCCGCAGGTCACGCCGTTGATTGTAGTGTTGGTGAATGACCCAAGACGATCGCGAGAGGTTCCCGCTATCGGGAGGGATGTGTCACCGGGCCTTTGGGCAGGCGTCACATCTGCTTGCAGTGTGGGCGGGCTCTCATGCGGCGGTTCCGCAAAACCTGCTAAAATGCGAGGCTTTTTTCAACATAGACCGGAGCTGTCCCCATGGCCATCGAACGCACCCTTTCCATTATCAAGCCCGACGCAGTTGCCAAGAACGTGATCGGCCAGATTTACGCCCGCTTCGAAGAAGCTGGCCTGAAGATTGTCGCAGCAAAGATGGTTCACCTGTCCGAGCTCGAAGCCGGCCAGTTCTACGCTGTCCACAAAGAGCGTCCTTTCTTCAAGGATCTGGTGTCCTTCATGGTTTCCGGCCCGGTGATGATCCAGGCCCTGGAAGGCGAGAACGCCATTGCCAAGAACCGTGAGCTGATGGGCGCCACCGACCCGAAGAAGGCCGACAAGGGCACCATCCGTGCAGATTTCGCCGATTCGATCGACGCCAATGCCGTGCACGGTTCCGACGCTCCGGAAACGGCTGCGAACGAAATCGCCTTCTTCTTCCCGGGCATGAACGTTTACTCCCGCTAAGCGGTCCATGCCTGTGGCCCGCTTCGCCCGCTTCGCGGTGATGCACCGCGAACCGCGCGGGCGGGCCGTTTGCATTGGAGGTAATGATGAATAAGCCGGTCAATCTGCTCGATTTCGATGTCGATGGTCTCGTCGCCTGGTTTGCCGGGATGGGCGAGAAGCCGTTTCGCGCGCGGCAGGTGATGCGCTGGATGCATCACGAAGGCTGCGACGACTTCGATGCGATGACCGATGTGGCGAAATCGCTGCGGGCCAAGCTCAAGGATGTAGCCTTGATCCAGCCGCCAGTGCCGGTGCGCGATTCGGTGTCGACCGACGGTACGCGCAAGTGGTTGCTTGATGTCGGTAACGCCAATGCGGTGGAGACGGTGTTCATTCCCGAAACCAGCCGCGGCACGTTGTGCATTTCCTCGCAGGCAGGCTGTGCGCTCGATTGCGCCTTCTGCTCCACGGGCAAGCAGGGCTTCAACCGCAACCTGAGCGCGGCCGAGATCATCGGTCAGCTGTGGCTTGCAAACAAGTTGCTCGGGGCTGCGCGCGACGAAGCGGCCGACCTCGAGTCGGGCGAGAAGGACAATGGCCGCATCATCAGCAACGTGGTGATGATGGGCATGGGCGAACCGCTCGCCAATTTCGATAACGTGGTGACTGCACTGCGCCTGATGCTCGACGACCATGCCTACGGCCTCTCGCGCAGGCGGGTGACGGTGTCGACCTCGGGTATCGTGCCCGCAATGGACCGCTTGCGCGACGAGTGTCCCGTTGCGCTAGCGGTGTCGCTGCACGCATCCAATGACGCGCTGCGCGACCGTCTGGTGCCGATCAACCAGAAGTATCCTCTGCGCGAGCTGATGGCGGCTTGCGTGCGCTATCTCGACCGTGCGCCGCGCGACTTCGTCACCTTCGAGTACGTGATGCTCGACGGCGTGAATGACAGTGATGCGCATGCACATGAACTTGTTGCGCTGGTGCGTGACGTGCCATGCAAGTTCAACCTGATTCCCTTCAATCCCTTCCCCAATTCGGGTTTTCTGCGCTCCCCGGCGGACCGCATTCGGCGCTTTGCAGGTATCCTGATCGATGCCGGTATCGTGACCACCACGCGCAAGACGCGCGGTGACGATGTCGATGCTGCCTGCGGCCAGTTGGCCGGTCAGGTTCAGGACAAAACCCGGCGCACAGTGGTGCGCCTGAAGCAGTCGACGGAGGTTCGCTGATGACGGTCAGGATGTTGCCGCTGGTATTGCTGGTTTCGGCGCTGGGGCTCGGGGGCTGCGTCACGGCGCCGACTTCCGGCGTCAGTGGCGATGCGGTCGGGGTGTCGCGTCCGATGTCGGATGTTCAGCCGGCTGCCGGGCCTGATGCCCGAGCTCGCGTACATGTGGATCTCGGTCAAGCCTATTTCGAGATCGGGCGCTATGATGTCGCGCTCGACGAGGGCAGGCTCGCTCTGGCTGAAAGCCCGGCTTATGCGCCCGCCTTTCATCTCATGGGGCTGACCTACATGATGATCGACGAGAACGGCTCGGCTGGAGAGTACTTTTCCCGGGCCCTCAATGCCGCGCCAGGCGACCCCGACTTCAACAACAGCTATGGCTGGTTTCTTTGCCTGCAGGGGCGTGAGGCCGAAGGGATGGAGCGATTTGCCCGCGCTGCCCGCAATCCGTACTACCGTTATCCGACGCGTCCGTACACCAATGCAGGCCTGTGCCAGCTGCGGCTGAACAAGGACGCGGAGGCGGAGCAGCAGTTCATGCTTGCGATCCAGGCTGATCCGGCCAATGCCGAGGCGCTCTATCAGCTGGCTGCCATTGCCTATCGGCGTGGCAATTATCAGGCTGCGCACGAGCAGCTCAACCGGTTGCACCAGCAACTCAGGTCGAGCGCTGCATCGGTCTGGCTCGGTTTGCGCACCGCGCGCAAGCTTGGCGAGCGCAATGCAGAGGCCAGTTATGCCGAGCAGTTGCGTAGCCGTTTTGCCGACTCCGCTGAACATGTCTTGATGATGCAAGGGAAGTACGAGTGAGTAGCACGCAGTCCGATGCCGTCACGATGACGGAAACCGCACAGACGCCTGCCGGCACCATGCTGCGCAAGGCGCGTGAAGTGCGCGGCGAGTCGCTTGAAGAGGTCGCTCAGGCATTGAAGCTTTCAATGCGGCAGTTGGTTGCGATCGAGAGCGGACACTACGAGATCCTGCCAGGGCCGGCATTCGTGCGCGGATTCGTGCGCAACTACGCCCGGCATCTGGGGCTGGACCCGGAGGCGGTGCTGGCCGCAGTGGGCGCCGAAGCGTCTGCCGCCGTTGACCTGACGCCGGTTTCGAATGCCGAAGGCGACATGCCAGCCAATCGCGGGTTCAAGTTCAATGTCGTGCCGGCGGCGGTGGTTGCAGGCCTGCTGCTGGTGCTGATTTCGGCCGGCGGGTATTTCGGCTGGTTCGAGACGCCGACGCAGTCCGATGTTGAAGTCATCGAGCCTGGCATGGCGCCCATGACGCAGAGCGAGGCTGAAGAGGTGCTGGCTTCGTCGGCGCCCGTCGCGGTCGAGGTCGATCCACCGCTTGCCGAGCCTGCAGCCACCGTTGCACCTGTGCCTGAATCCGCAACGCCTTTGGCGTCTGGTGCCCTGGCTGTGCCGGTGGCACCGCCTGCTGCAGCGCCTGCGGTGTCTGCTGCTGCTCCGCTTGTACCGGTCGATGCCGCTGCGCCTGCAGCCGATGTGCCGCCGCCCTTGCGCTTCGTTTTTTCCGGTGAATCCTGGGTCGAAGTGAAGGACGCCTCCGGCGCGATCCTGTTCTCGGGCATCGGGGTCTCCGGAAGCTCGCGGACGGTTCAGGGGGCGCCGCCGTTTGCGCTCGTGATCGGCAATGCGCGCAGCGTCCGGCTCGAATTCAACGGAAAACCGGTCGACCTCGTGCCTCACACCAAGGTTTCGGTCGCCCGTCTCACGGTTCAATGACATGACGCAATCCAGTTTGATTTCCGCACCCTCTCCACGCCGCAATACGCGCCTGGTCCGTATCGGGCAGGTTGCCGTGGGCGCAGGGGCGCCGGTGGTGGTGCAGTCGATGACCAACACCGACACCGCCGACATTCTCGGTACGGCGATGCAGGTGGCCGAACTCGCCCGCGCGGGCTCCGAGATGGTCCGCATTACGGTGAATAACGAAGAGGCGGCGCGGGCGGTACCGCATATCCGTGACCGTCTGCTGGCACTGAACATGGATGTGCCGCTGGTGGGCGATTTCCACTACAACGGGCATACGCTGCTTTCGAAGTACCCTGCCTGCGCCGAGGCGCTGGCCAAGCTGCGCATCAACCCCGGCAACGTCGGTGCGGGCAGCAAGCGCGATCCGCAGTTCGCTGCCATCGTCGAGATTGCGTGCAAGTACGACAAGCCGGTGCGTATCGGCGTCAACTGGGGCAGTCTCGACCAGTCGGTGCTGGCGCGGATCATGGACGAGAACGCGACGCGTGCCGAACCGCGCGACGCCGGCGCGGTCATGCGCGAGGCGCTCGTGGTGTCTGCGCTCGAATCTGCCGCCAAGGCCGAGGAGTATGGGCTGGCCGGGGATCGCATCATTCTGTCGGCCAAGGTGTCGAGCGTGCAGGACCT
Organism: Parazoarcus communis; assembly: GCF_003111665.1. Classification (NCBI taxonomy): domain Bacteria; kingdom Pseudomonadati; phylum Pseudomonadota; class Betaproteobacteria; order Rhodocyclales; family Zoogloeaceae; genus Parazoarcus; species Parazoarcus communis. The sequence goes on from NZ_CP022188.1 coordinate 2,368,573, forward strand.
GATTGCGGTGTACCGTGACATGGCCGTCCGCTGCGACTATCCGCTGCACCTCGGGCTGACCGAGGCCGGCATGGGGAGCAAGGGCATCGTCGGCTCCACTGCCGCGCTGGCCGTGCTGCTGCAGGAAGGTATTGGTGACACCATCCGCATCTCGCTCACACCCGAGCCCGGCGGCAGCCGCACTCAGGAAGTCGTGGTGGCTCAGGAGATCCTGCAGACCATGGGCCTGCGTGCCTTTACGCCGATGGTCACGGCCTGTCCCGGCTGCGGACGCACGACCAGCACCTTCTTCCAGGAGCTGGCATCGGGCATTCAGAACTACGTGCGCGAGCAGATGCCGACCTGGCGTGACCAGTACGACGGCGTCGAGAACATGACCCTTGCGGTGATGGGCTGCGTAGTCAATGGTCCGGGCGAGAGCAAGCATGCCAACATCGGCATCTCGCTGCCCGGTACCGGTGAAACGCCGGCTGCCCCGGTCTTTGTTGACGGGCAGAAGACGGTCACCCTGCGTGGCGACAATATCGCTGCCGAATTCAAGGCGATCGTGGACGATTACGTCTCCACCCGCTATACCCGCAAGGCCGGTTGAACACCGGCCCCGACAAGAACAAGACAACGACAAGCAGAATCATCAATGAGTCAGACCTTGCAGGCCGTACGCGGGATGAACGACATCCTGCCCGACGAGGCCGAAATCTGGGAAAACTTCGAAGACATCGTGCGCGACTGGTTGCGCAGCTACGGCTACCGCCCGATCCGCATGCCGATCGTCGAGCCGACGCCGCTGTTCAAGCGCGCGATCGGCGAGGTGACCGATATCGTCGAGAAGGAAATGTATTCGTTCGAGGACGCGCTCAATGGTGAGCACCTGACGCTGCGCCCCGAGGGCACCGCATCGTGCGTGCGCGCTGCGATCCAGCACAACCTGGTGGCTGCCGGCGGACCGCAGCGCCTGTACTACCACGGCCCGATGTTCCGTCACGAACGTCCGCAGAAAGGGCGTTACCGGCAGTTCCACCAGATCGGTATCGAGGCACTGGGCTTCGCCGGTCCGGATATTGATGCCGAGCACATCATCATGTGCGCCCGGTTGTGGGACGACCTCGGGCTGGAAGACGTCAGCCTCGAGATCAACTCGCTGGGCTCGGCCGAAGAGCGGGCCCTGCACCGTGCGGCGCTGATCACTTACCTCGAGCAGCATCAGGATCGCCTGGACGAGGATGGCAAGCGCCGCCTGTACTCCAATCCGCTGCGTATCCTCGATACGAAGAATCCCGACCTGCAAGATATCGTCGAGGCCGCGCCGAAGCTGGCAGATTATCTCGGCGACGAGTCGCGCGAGCACTTCGACGCCGTGCAGGTGCTGCTCAAGGATGCCGGTATTCCGTACCGGATCAATCATCGGCTGGTACGGGGCTTGGATTACTACAATCGCACCGTGTTCGAGTGGGTCACCACCCGACTGGGCGCGCAGGGCACCATTTGTGCCGGCGGCCGCTACGACGGACTGGTCAGCCAGCTTGGGGGGAAACCCCAGCCTGCGGCCGGTTTCGCCATGGGGGTCGAGCGCCTGCTCGCCTTGTGGAAGGAATGTGGCGGCGAGGCCGAGCGCGTGGTGCCCGACGTCTATGTCGTGCACATGGGCGACGCAGCCCGGCGCCTGGCTTTCCGGGCTGCAGAGGCGCTGCGTGGTCACGGCTTTGCGGCGACGCTGCACTGCGGCGGTGGCAGTTTCAAGTCGCAGATGAAGAAGGCCGATGGCAGTGGTGCTGCGATTGCACTCGTGATCGGCGAGGACGAAGCTGCGGCGGGTGAAGTGGGTGTGAAGCCCTTGCGCGGACACGGCGCGCAGCAGCGCGTAGCACTGGACCTGCTGGCTGAAACAGTGGCAGAGGTCCTGTTTAACGAAGATGGCGACGAAGGGGCTGACAATGGCAGTGTATGACCTGGAAGAGCAGGAACAGATTTCCGAACTGAAGGCCTGGTGGGCGCAGTACGGCAAGCTGGTAACGACGATTGCGGTGGTGGCTGCGCTGGCGTCGGTCGGCTGGCAGGCCTGGCAGTGGTATTCCAACAAGACTGCGGCCGAGGCCGGAGCCGTCTATTACAGCCTGCAGCAGGCTGCGGCCGAGCAGGATGCGCAGAAGGCACGTGATGCCGCCGGGCGTCTGATCGGCGACTATGGCAGCACCGCCTACGCGCAGCTCGGTGCCTTGCTCTCTGCCTCGGTGCAGTTTGCCAAGGGCGATCTGGACAATGCCCGATCGCAGCTCGAGTGGGCAGCGGACGAAGGCAAGGACCCCGCATTGCGCGAGCTGGCGCGTCTGCGCCTCGCAGCCGTGCTGTTGCAGCAGGACGCGGCCGACAAGGCCCTGGCGCGCCTGCAGCCGGTTCCCGACAGTGCATACAAGGCCCGTTTCGAAGATCTCCGCGGTGACGCGCTTGCAGCACAGGGCAAGCCGGCCGAGGCCCGCGTCGCCTATCAGGCCGCGATCGATGCGCTGGCCTCCGCTGGTGAAGAGGCGGTGACCCTGCGCGAGGTGGTGCGCATCAAACTTGAATCGCTGGAAGGTTGAGCCATGAAATTTTCATCCCTGCGCACCTTGCCGCTGTTGGGCGCATTTGCGTTGCTGGCCGGTTGTTCTTCGCTGAATCCGTTTGCAAGCAGCGCGCCCAAGCCCGCAGAACTCGTTGACTTCAAGCCGACCGCCGGCCTGCGTGTCGTCTGGCAGGCGAGCATTGGCGAGTCCGGTCCCTATGTGTTCCATCCAGCCGTCGTGGGCGACAGCGTCTATGCAGCCGCCACCGACGGTGATGTTGCCCGCTTCGAGGCGGGGCGGGCAGTGTGGCGTGCAGATGCCGACACCGACCTGTCTGCTGGCGTCGGCAGCGACGGCAAGCTTGCCGTCGTGGTGACGGTTTCGGGCGTGGCAATTGCCTACGATGCGACCAATGGTTCGGAGCGCTGGCGCGCACCGATTGGTGCCGAAGTTCTGGCGCCGCCCGCGGTAAATGACGATGTGGTGGTGTTGCGCGGTTCCGATCATCGCCTGATCGCCCTCAATGCGCGTGACGGCAGCAAGCGCTGGGTCTATCAGCGCAACAACCCCCCACTTGCTCTGCGCTCCTACGCAGGCGTGGTGCTTGAGGGCGGCGTGGCGCTCGCCGGCTTCCCGGGCGGCAAGATGGTGGCGGTTAATCTCTCCAATGGTGGCGCGCTGTGGGAGCTGAGCGTGGCATCACCGCGTGGCGCAACCGAGCTCGAGCGGGTTGCGGACGTGGCTGGAACGCCGGTCATCGGCCGGCGTGAAGTGTGCGCAGTAACCTATCAGGGGCGGGCCGCCTGCTTTGACGGCAGCAACGGCAACGCCCTGTGGTCGCGTGAGTTCTCCAGCAGCGTCGGCATGGATCGCGATGCCCGCTTCGCGATCATTACGGATGACCACGATGCGGTGAATGCGCTTGATGTCTATAGTGGTGCAAGCATGTGGAAGCAGGATGCGCTGCTTCGGCGGGCGGTGTCGCGCCCCCTCATCGTCGGCGACTATGTCGTAGTCGGCGATGGCCAAGGATATATCCATCTGCTCAGTCGTGAGGACGGTGCCTTCGTGGCCCGTGATCGCGCCGACAGCAGCCCGGTGGTCGCCGATCTGCGACTGCTGGGCAGTGGTTTTGTGGTTCAGACGCGCGATGGCGATGTTGTCGCCTATGACGTGCGTTAAGTCGGAATACGCTCAGTGAAACCTACCATCGTCCTCGTCGGCCGTCCCAATGTGGGCAAGTCGACCCTGTTCAACCGGCTGACCCGCACGCGTGATGCGCTGGTGGCCGATCAGCCCGGCCTCACCCGCGATCGCCACTACGGCATCGGGCGCGTCGGCGATCGTGACTACCTCGTCGTGGATACGGCCGGTTTCGACCCGGTCGCCAAGGACGGCATCATGCACGAGATGGCACGGCAGGCCGAGCAGGCAATCGCCGAGGCCGACGTGCTCCTGTTTCTGGTGGACGGTCGCGCAGGGCGTACGCCTCACGACGAGCAGATCGCGGCGCGCCTGCGCCGCTCCGGGCGTCCGGTGCACCTCGTGGTCAACAAGGCCGAAGGGCTGGAGCGTTCGCTCGCGTCGGCTGATTTTCACGCGCTCGGCTTCGGTGCGCCCTTGCCGGTGTCCGCGGCCCATGGCGATGGCATCAAGCAGCTCATCGACCTCGTGCTCGCGCCCTTTCCGCTCGACGATGAGCCTCAGTCGAGCGAGGACAGTGGACCGGCGGTCGCCATCGTCGGCCGCCCCAATGTCGGCAAATCCACGCTGGTCAATACGCTGATCGGTGAAGAGCGTGTGATCGCGTTCGACCTGCCCGGTACCACACGTGATGCCATCTCGATCCCGTTCGAACGCGGTGGCAAGAACTACACCCTGATCGATACCGCAGGTCTGCGCCGCCGTGGCCGCGTGTTCGAGGCGGTGGAAAAGTTCTCGGTGATCAAGACCTTGCAGGCCATCCAGGAGGCGAACGTCGCCGTGCTGGTGCTGGATGCATCGCTGGATATCTCGGATCAGGACGCGCATATCGCCGGCTTCGTGCTGGAAGCCGGACGTGCCCTCGTGGTTGCGATCAACAAGTGGGACGCAGTCGACGATTATCAGCGCGACCAGCTCAAGCAGGAGATCACGCGCAAGCTGGGCTTCCTGTCGTTCGCCCGGTTCCACCAGATCTCTGCGCTCAGGTCCGATGGCGTGGGCGCGCTGCTGAAGTCGGTCGATGCGGCCTATGCCGCGGCGATGTCCAACCTGTCCACGCCGCAGCTGACCAGAATCATGCAGGCTGCAATTGCCAAGCAGGCGCCGCCGCGACATGGTACTTCGCGGCCCAAGTTGCGCTATGCCCACCAGGGCGGCATGAACCCGCCGATCATCGTGATCCACGGAAATTCGCTGGAGAATCTGCCGACGTCCTATGTGCGCTACCTTGAGCGCGCCTTCATGGAGGCATTCAAGCTGCAGGGTACCCCCTTGCGTATCCAGTTCCGTACTGCGCACAATCCGTATGCGACCAAGGCCTGATTGGCGAAATCCTTGTATCCACACGTGGATTTGGTCGCATACTGTCATGTGGCGGTGCAGCAATAAATCCTATACATTCTTATAAACACAAAATAACGAGGTTCCACAATGAGTAATAAAGGGCAACTTCTACAAGACCCGTTCCTGAACACCCTGCGCCGTGAGCATGTCCCGGTTTCGATCTATCTCGTGAACGGCATCAAGCTGCAGGGCCAGATCGAATCCTTCGACCAGTACGTTGTCCTGCTCAAGAATACCGTCACGCAGATGGTCTACAAGCACGCCATCTCCACCGTCGTACCTGCCCGTCCGGTGACCATTCAGCAGCAGGAGCCGGGCGAGGGCGCCAACTGATTTCCCTTTTGTTTTTGCTGAAGGGCCTGAAACTGTCCGCAGGGGTTGCGCAAGATGTTTGAGCGCCCCGGCAGCGGCGAACGGGCCGTTCTCGTTCAACTCGACCTGCGCCAGGGGGCGTTTGACGAGCGACTGTCCGAGCTGAAGCTGCTGGCCATGAGTGCCGGCGCCAGCGTGGAGGCGGTCGTGACCGGTCGCCGTGCGGCACCGGATCCGGCGCTGTTTGCCGGGCGCGGCAAGGTCGAGGAGATCGCCGAGGCGCTGCGCGCGAACGAGGCGGATCTCGTCATCTTCAATCACGCCCTGTCGCCTGGTCAGCAAAGAAACCTCGAGCGTGTGCTGCAGCATCGCGTCGTCGATCGCACTGCGCTGATCCTCGACATATTTGCCATGCGTGCGCGCAGTCACGAAGGCAAGCTGCAGGTCGAGCTCGCGCAACTCAGCCACCTTGCGACCCGTCTGGTGCGAGGCTGGACCCACCTTGAGCGGCAGAAGGGCGGTATCGGATTGCGCGGACCGGGGGAGACTCAGCTCGAAACCGACCGTCGCCTGCTCGGCACCCGCGTGAAAATGCTCAAGCTGCGCCTGAAGCAGATCGAGAAGCAGCGCCGCACCCGTCGTCGTGCGCGCGATCGCAGGGATGTGCTGTCGGTGTCCCTGGTGGGGTACACGAACGCGGGAAAATCCACGCTTTTCAATGCATTGACCAAGGCCGGCGGCTATGCCGCAGACCAGCTTTTTGCCACGCTCGACACCACTTCGCGCAGACTTTTTGTCGGTACGGGGAACGTCGTGCTGTCGGATACGGTCGGATTCATCCGTGACCTGCCGCATGCGCTTGTTGCTGCGTTCAAGGCAACGCTCGAGGAAACGGCCCAGGCAGATCTTCTGCTTCATGTGGTCGATTCGGCGAGCGAAGACCGTGACGCACAGATTGCGGCAGTAAACGACGTGCTGTCGGAGATCGGCGCTGCTGAAGTGCCGCAGATTCTGGTGTGGAACAAGATCGACCTGACCCACGCCGGGGCGGCAGTCGAGCGGGATGACTGTGATAGAATCAGGCGTTTTTTTTTGAGCGCGAGAACCGGCGAAGGGCTGGATCTGATTCGCGCTGCGCTGGCCGAGGCCGCGCAAGAGGCAGTTGCACCCGAACTAGAACAGCAAGCTGACTCCGTCAATAACTTTCCATTGCAACAGTGATAACAGGCATTCTCATGTCACTCAACGATCCACGCTGGGGTAACCGCGGAAACGACGGTGATCGCGGCGAAGGCAATCGCGGCGGTAACCAGGGACCTCCTGATCTAGAGGAAGTCTGGCGCGATTTCAATCAACGTCTTTCCGGCATGTTCGGCGGCAAACGCAACGGGCGCAATAATGGCTCGGGCGGTGGCGGCGACGGCGGCGGTGATGGCCCTCAGCTCCCAAGTTTTTCATTCAAGCAGTTCGGTGGCGGCATCGGTGCCTTGTTGGCGCTGGTCGTGGTCGTATGGCTTGCGAGCGGCTTCTACACTGTCGATGCCAACCAGCGCGGCGTGGTCCTGCGTCTGGGCAAGTTCACGGAAACCACCGAGCCTGGACTGCGCTGGCGTTTGCCGGCACCGATCGAGACTCACGAGATCGTCGACTTGACGGGTGTGCGTACGGTGGAAGTCGGTTATCGCGGCTCTGAACGTAACAAGGCACTGCGCGAAGCACTGATGCTGACCGATGACGAAAACATCATCAGCATTCAGTTCGCGGTCCAGTACGTGCTCAAGAGTCCCGAGAACTACGTCTTCAATAACCGGTTCCCGGACGAGGCCGTTGCGCAGGTCGCGGAAACCGGCATGCGCGAGATCGTCGGCAAGAGCCGCATGGACTTCGTGCTGTACGAGGGACGTGAAGAGATCGCTGCGACGGCCCAGGAACTGATGCAGGGCATTCTCGATCGCTACGAGACCGGCATTCAGATCAGCCGTGTGACGATGCAGAACGCCCAGCCGCCCGAGCAGGTTCAGGCTTCGTTCGACGATGCCGTCAAGGCCGGTCAGGACCGCGAGCGGCAGAAGAACGAAGGTGAGGCCTACGCCAACGACGTGATTCCGCGTGCCCGTGGTACTGCTTCGCGCTTGCTTGAAGAGGCGGATGCCTACCGCGAGCGTGTGATCGCAAATGCCGAGGGTGAGGCGAGTCGCTTTGATCAGGTGTTTACCGAGTTCAAGCGTGCGCCCGAAGTGACGCGTGAGCGCATGTACCTCGAAACGATGCAGCAGGTGCTGGCCAGTACCAGCAAGGTCATGATCGATGCCAAGGGCAACGGGAACATGCTGTTCCTGCCGCTGGACAAGATCATGCAGCAGGCAGGCAATGCCGTGCCTGCTGTTGTGAATGACCCGCAGGTGACCCTGCCTGCAGCAACCAATGCACCGGCCGGCAGCCTGGACCCGCGTAGTCGCGACCTGCTGCGCAGCCGTGAGCGGGGAGAGCGTTGATGCGTGACAAGATGTCTCTGATTGGCGGCGTGCTGCTGTTTGTGGCAGCCGTTGCCTCGATGTCGCTCTTTACGGTCGATCAGCGTCAGTTCGCGATCGTTTTTCAGCTTGGTGAAGTGAAGGACGTCATCAGCGAGCCTGGCCTGAACGTGAAGTTGCCGCTGATCCAGAACGTGCGTTACTTCGACAAGCGCATCCTGACCATGGATACGCCCGAGCCCGAGCGTTTCATTACGTCCGAGAAGAAGAACGTGCTGGTCGATCACTTCGTGAAGTGGCGCATCATCGATCCGCGGCTCTATTACGAGTCGGTGGCGGGCGACGAAGCACGTGCCCGCATTCGACTGACACAGACCGTCAATGCCGGCCTGCGTGAAGAGTTCGGTAAGCGCACGGTGCACGACGTGGTGTCCGGTGCGCGTGACCAGATCATGGAAGACATGCGGGCCAAGGCTGACCAGGATGCGCGCAAGATCGGCGCCCAGATCATCGACGTGCGTCTGAAGCGGGTCGATCTGCCGTCGGAAGTGTCTGAGTCGGTGTATCGCCGGATGGAAGCGGAGCGGAAGCGGGTCGCCAACGAACTGCGTTCGCAGGGTGCAGCCGAAGCCGAGAAGATCCGTGCAGATGCAGACCGTCAGCGTGAGGTGATCATCGCCGAAGCCTATCGTGATGCACAGCGAACCAAGGGTGCGGGTGACGCCAAGGCGACGGCCATCTATGCCGAAGCCTTTGGTCAGAGTCCGGAGTTCTACTCCTTCTACCGCAGTCTGGAGGCCTACCGCGCCAGCTTCTCGGGCAAGGATGACGTGATGGTTGTCGATCCGAGTTCGGATTTCTTCAAGTTCATGAAGAACTCCAAGGGGACCGGGCGGAACTGATCTCCAATGGGTGCTACCCTGCTGACGGCCTTCGCGCTGATGTTGATCATCGAAGGCATCGTCCCTTTCGTCGCGCCAGCTACCTGGCGCGAAACCTTTTTACGTCTCGCCCGCATGGCTGACGGTCAGATCCGCTTTTTCGGTCTGTCGTCGATGCTGGCGGGGCTGATCCTGTTGTACGTCTTTGGTTGAGCCTTTCATGCGCTGGGTATTGCCCGATCACATACAGGACGCTTTGCCGTCCGAAGCCGACAAGCTAGAGGGCCTGCGCCGCAAGCTGCTCGACGCTTTCCGCGTGCGCGGTTACCAGCAGGTCATGCCGCCGCTGCTTGAGTATCTCGATTCGCTTACCACCGGCGCCGGTCGTGACCTGCGTCTGCGAACCTATCAACTGGTCGATCAATTGTCGGGCAGAACGATGGGGGTGCGTGCGGACATGACGCCTCAGGTTACGCGTATCGACTCCCATCTGCTCAATCGCCAGGGGGTGACGCGCCTGTGTTACTGCGGCAGCGTGCTGCACACCTTGCCGTCGACGCTGACCGCGACCCGCGAGCCGCTGCAGCTCGGCGCCGAGCTATACGGTCACGCCGGAATCGAAGCCGACATCGAGGTGTTGCGCCTGCTGGCCGAGGTGATGCGCCTGGCGGATGTGCCTGCGACGCGCATCGATATTGGACATGTAGGCCTGTTCCATGCGCTTGCAGGGCGTGCCGGACTGGTGCCGGGGCGTGAGGAGATGCTGTTCGATCTTCTGCAGAGCAAGGACGTCCCCGGGTTGCGCGAGATGCTGGTCGATGTTGCCGAGCCGGTTCGTAGCGCACTGCTGATGCTGCCCGAGCTCTACGGCGGGCCGGAAGTGATTGAGCTGGCTGCTACGCGTCTGCCCAAGGACGCAGAGATTGCTGCCGCGCTCGACGATCTGCGTCAGCTGGCCGTTGCGCTAGCCGATCTGCCGATCAGTTTCGATCTGGCCGATTTGCGTGGCTATCATTACCACAGCGGTGTCGTGTTCGCGGCCTACGGTGGTGGTTCGCCTGCAGCGCTGGCGCTGGGCGGGCGGTATGACCGTGTGGCGGAAGCCTTCGGGCGCGCCCGGCCGGCGACCGGATTCAGCCTCGATCTGCGCGAGCTGGCCTTGCGTCTGCCTGACCCCGATGCGATCGGAGCCATTCTCGCGCCGCATGCGCAGGATGCGGCGCTGCTGACCGAAATTGCCGTCCTGCGAGAGCAGGGCGAAATCGTCGTGACCACACTGCCGGGTCACGATGGAACCTGGAACGAAGCCGGATGCGACCGGCAGCTTGTGATGCGGGGAGGCCGGTGGACGGTCGAGCCGCTTCAGGGAGAGTAAATAGATGTCGAAGAACGTGGTGGTTGTCGGTACCCAGTGGGGCGACGAGGGCAAGGGCAAGATCGTTGACTGGCTGACCGATCACGCCCAGGGCGTGGTCCGCTTCCAGGGCGGGCACAACGCCGGTCACACCTTGGTGATCGGTGACAAGGAATACAAGCTCAACCTGGTGCCGTCGGGCATCGTGCGCGAGGGCGTGGCCTGTTATATCGGCAATGGTGTGGTGCTGGACGTTCATCACCTGCTGTCCGAGATCGCAACGCTTGAGGCCGGTGGCATCAAGGTGCGTGAGCGCCTGCGCATCAGCCCGGGATGCCCGCTGATTCTTGGCTATCACTCGGCGCTGGATCGCGCCCGTGAGGCGAAGAAATCGGCTTGCGACAAGATCGGCACGACTGGCAAGGGTATCGGACCGACCTATGAAGACAAGGTCGCGCGCCGCGCACTGCGGGTGTACGACCTGTTCGATCGTGAGCGTTTCGCCGAGAAGCTCAAGAGCAATCTCGAGTATCACAACTTCGTGCTGACCCAGCATCTCGGCGCCGATGCGGTCGATTTTCAGACCGTCTTCGACGAAGCGATGCGCGACGCAGAGAAGATCCTGCCGATGGTTGCCGACGTCTCGGCCGAGCTGTATGCGGTCAACAAGAATGGTGGCAGCCTGCTGTTCGAAGGGGCGCAGGGTACGCTGCTCGACATCGATCACGGGACTTACCCGTTCGTGACCTCGAGCAACTGCGTGGCCGGCCAGGCTGCAGCGGGTTCCGGCGTGGGTCCGGGCCGTCTGCATTATGTGCTGGGTATTACCAAGGCCTATTGCACCCGCGTCGGCGGTGGTCCGTTCCCGACCGAGCTCGATATCGACACCAAGGGTGTGCCGGGTGAGCAGATGTCGACCAAGGGGCGTGAATTCGGCACCGTGACCGGGCGCAAGCGCCGTTGCGGCTGGCTCGATCTGGCTGCCCTCAAGCGTTCGATCATCATTAACGGCGTGACGGGGCTGTGCATCACCAAGCTCGATGTGCTCGACGGTCTGCCGGAGCTCAAGCTGTGTACCGGTTACATGCTTGACGGAAAGCGTATCGATCTGCTGCCGATGGGTTCCGAAGAGGTGACCAGCTGCGAGCCGATCTACGAAACCATGGCAGGGTGGAGTGGCACGACTTTTGGTGCTCAGAGCTGGGATGCGCTGCCGCAGGAGGCACGTGCCTATCTGCACCGCATCGAAGAGATCTGCGAAGTGCCGATTGACGTGATTTCGACCGGCCCCGAGCGTGATGAGACCATTCTGCGCCGTCATCCCTTTGGCGCCTGAAAGCGCTGAACGTGAAGCTGGCCGCAAGGCCGGCTTCACCGGATGTTTGCTTCCGGTGCGCAGAAAAGAAAAAAGCCGACACAAGGTCGGCTTTTCTTTGAAACTGGTGCCCAGAAGAGGACTCGAACCTCCACGCCTCGCAGCGCTAGTACCTGAAACTAGTGCGTCTACCAATTCCGCCATCTGGGCAGGGAGGCGCATTATAGCCGGGTCTTTTCGTGGATGGAAGGCCAGTGTTGAAATTTTTTCCTGGATCGTGAATTCGGCGAAGAAGATTGCACGTCGAGGCGGACTGGCAAAGCTGTCAGTCGATTTTCCCGTACGCGCTTGCGTACAATACAAACAAAAAAGCCGCTCCGAAGAGCGGCTTTCCTGCGAAACTGGTGCCCAGAAGAGGACTCGAACCTCCACGCCTCGCAGCGCTAGTACCTGAAACTAGTGCGTCTACCAATTCCGCCATCTGGGCAAGAGCCGCGCATTATAAGCACTTAAAGAAGAAAGTCAATGACCAGAAACACCAAAAAAACCAATGCCGTTCCCGAAGCCGCTGTTGAAGCACCCAAGGCCGGGCGACGCAAAAGCAGTCGTGCCAAGGGGCCGAGCGCAATTCGTCGTGCCGACCCGTTCTTCGAGCGCGAATCGCTCAAATACGAGCTCCCCTTGCCCAGCCGCGAATACATCGAACAGATCCTGGTTGATCAGGGCGTGCCGATGTCTTTCGACGACCTCGCCCGTGCGCTCGACATCACCGCCGACGAGATGGAGCACTTCGACCGCCGTCTGCGTGCGATGCAGCGTGACGGTCAGCTGGTGCGCAACCGGCGTGACGCCTATCTGATCCCGGACAAGGCCGACCTGATCCGCGGCAAGGTGGAGGGGCACCCGGACGGATTCGGGTTCCTGCGCCGTGATGACGGCGGCCCCGACATCTTCCTCGGACCTAAGGACATGCGCGAGGTGCTGCATGGCGACCGCGTGATTGTCCGCATTGCCGGGCAGGACCGCCGCGGCAGGCCAGAGGGCAAGATTGTCGAGATCCTCGAGCGTGCCAACGCGCGCGTCGTCGGCCGTGTGCTGAACGAGCATGGGGTCCTGCTGGTGGTGCCGGAGAACAAGCGTCTTGCTCAGGACATCCTGGTGGCGCCAGGCGGCAAGAAGCCGACGCCGGGCCAGGTGGTGACCGTTGAACTGATCGAGCAGCCGACCAAGTTCGCGCAGCCCATCGGTCGCGTGGTCGAGGTGCTCGGAAACTATGCCGACCCCGGCATGGAGATCGAGATCGCGCTGCGCAAGCACGACCTGCCCTATGAATTCTCGTCCGAGACCAAGGCGGAAACGCGCAAGCTGCCGCTCAAGGTGCGCAAGAAGGACTGGGTTGGCAGGGAGGACATCACCGGCCTGCCGTTGGTCACCATCGATGGCGAGACTGCGCGCGACTTCGACGACGCGGTGTATTGCGAACGTCAGGGGCGCGGCTTCCGGCTGATCGTGGCGATTGCCGACGTTTCCGCCTACGTCGAGTCAGGCAGCGCGCTCGACAAGGACGCCTACGATCGCGGCAACTCGGTCTACTTCCCGCGGCGCGTCATCCCGATGCTGCCGGAGAAGCTTTCCAACGGACTGTGTTCGCTCAACCCTCAGGTCGAGCGCCTGTGCATGGTCGCGGACATGAGCATCTCGATGACCGGGGTGGTCAAGGCCTATCGCTTCTACCCGGCCGTGATGTTCTCTCATGCGCGCCTGACCTATACCAAGGTCGCTGCGGCGCTGTACGACCAGGACGCTGCGGCGCTGGAAGAGGTTGGCGGCTTGCTGCCCCAGTTGCAGAACCTCGACAAGCTGTTCCGTGTGCTGCTCAAGGCGCGTGCCAAGCGCGGTGCGATCGACTTCGAGACCACCGAGACGCGGATGATCTTCGACGAGGGCGGCAAGATCGAGCGCATCGTGCCCGAGGTGCGCAACGACGCCCACCGCCTGATCGAGGAATGCATGCTCGCGGCCAACGTCTGCGCGTCTGATTTTCTGCAGGAGCGCAATCAGGCCGCACTGTATCGGGTGCATGAAGGACCCACACCGGAAAAGCTCGAAAAGCTGCGCGGATTCCTGCAGGAGTTCGGCATGGGCATCGGTGGCGGAGACGAACCTCGCGCCAAGGATTACGCAGCCCTGCTGGACAAGGTCAAGGAACGGCCCGATGCTCAGCTGCTGCAGACGGTGATGCTGCGCTCGCTGCGCCAGGCGGTGTACAGCCCGGACAATCTCGGTCACTTTGGTCTTGCCTACGACGCCTACACCCACTTCACCTCGCCCATCCGGCGCTATCCCGACCTGCTGGTGCACCGTGCCATCAAGGCCGCGCTCAAGAGCGACAGCTATCAGCCCGGCGAGTGGGACGAGATCGGTGCGCACTGCTCGAGCACCGAGCGTCGTGCCGACGAGGCGACCCGCGATGTCGTGTCCTGGCTCAAGTGCTATTACATGCAGGACCGCGTCGGCGAGGAATTTTCCGGCAGCGTATCGGCAGTGGTACCCTTCGGCCTCTTCGTCGCGCTGGACGATATCTTCATCGAGGGCCTGGTGCATATCTCGGATCTCGGTAGTGATTACTTCCACTTCGACGAGACACGTCACGAACTGGCGGGAGAGCGCACCAACGCGCGCTTCAGGCTGTCGGACAGGGTGCGGGTACAGCTGGTGCGGGTGGATCTGGAAACCAACAAGATCGACTTCCGCCTGATCGAAGGCGTAAGCCGGCCGACCGAGCGCAGTGGCAAGACCACCCGTGACCATGCCGCTGTGGCCGATGCCGGGTCCGCAGCACCGACCCGGCGCAAGGGCCGCAGTGCCTCCGAGTCGGCGCCGCGTCCGGGCGCCGAGCGCGCCCCGGCTTCGCGTGCCGGGCGTGGCAGCAAGCCCAAGGCAGCTGCCCGCACCGAAGCACCCGCAGCACGTAAATCAAAACCGAAGGCCGCAGCAGCGGCTGCAACATCAAAGAAGAAAGGCAAGCGTCGTGGCTAAACCCCCCTCCCGTTCCGGCTCCCGATCACGTCCCTCCGAGGACGGCGCGCGCGCCGCACGCCCGCCAGTGCGCGGCGAGCACAGGCCGAAGCCGAAACGTCACGAAACCGCAGCGGTCGATGACGCCGTCGCAGCAGACGTCAGCGCCGATGCAGGGCGTCCCGCGTCGCGTCTGATCTATGGATTTCATGCCGTACTCGGCAAGCTGAAGCGCGACCCGGAAGCGGTGTTCGAGCTCTATCTGTCGAGTCAGCGCCAGGACATTCGCGCGCGTGAAGTACAGCAACTCGCCGAAGCCCAGGGTGTGCGCCTGATTCCGAGCGAGTCGGACCGCCTCGACGGCATGGTTGGCACCCGCCGCCATCAGGGCGTCATCGCCCGTATCGATGGGCGGCATCGCGAGCTCAAGCTGGCCGACGTGCTCGAGTCGCTCGATGAGCCCGCCTTGCTGCTGGTACTCGACGGTGTGCAGGATCCGCACAATCTCGGCGCCTGCCTGCGGGTTGCGGACGCAGTGGGTGCGCATGCGGTGATTGCGCCCAAGGATCGCGCAGTCGGGCTCAATGCCACTGCGGTGAAGGTCGCCAGTGGCGCAGCCGATACCGTGCCCTATATCACCGTCACCAACCTTGCCCGCGCACTGCGCGAAATGCAGGAAGCGGGGGTCTGGATCATCGGTGCGGCCGGCGAAGCCGAGCAATCGGTGTTCGATGTCGACCAGAAGGGACCGGTGGCCTGGGTGCTGGGGGCAGAAGGCGACGGACTGCGCCGGCTGACTCGCGATACCTGCGACGTGCTGGCGAAAATCCCAATGCTGGGGTCGGTGGAGAGCCTCAACGTCTCGGTGGCCAGTGGCATCTGTCTGTTCGAGGCAAGGCGTCAGCGCGGTGCCTGAGTCGGCTCGCGCGGTGTTTCCGCGGTGTTTCATGTGGTAGCGGGGTCAGGCGAATAGGGCGTCCGTGGAGGAGATGGGATGAAGTCTGCGCTGGGTTTTCTGGTGGCGGCCAAACGCTGCGAGATTCATGGCCTGGAGCAGCTTGAGATCACCAGTGGTCTCGTGAAGGGCGTGAGTGAGCTCGTGCACATGCTGCAAAAAGAGCGTGGCGTGTCCAACGTCTATCTGGCGTCGGCCGGACGTCGGTTTGCCGCGCAGCGGCTGGAGCGGGTCGAGGCCAGCGTGGCGGCAGAAGCTGCTGCGCGCGAACGCTTCCTCCAGCTCGATACTGACTCCGGACGTATGGCGGGTGGCGTGCGACTGTTCAGTCGCATCGCCTACGTGCTGCACGGCCTCGATGCGCTTCCGGCATTGCGCAGCCGGGTGGCGGGGCGCACGCTCGGTGTCGAAGAGGCCACCCGCAGCTTTACCGAGCTGATCGCTGGTCTCATGGCGGTGGTGTTCGAGGCAGCAGATATCGCCGCAGACCCGGCGGTGTCGCGGGCACTGGTCGCCCTGTTCAACTTCATGCAGGGCAAGGAACTGGCCGGGCAGGAGCGTGCGGCCGGCGCTGCAGGTTTTGCGGCCGGACATTTCGAAGCCACGGAGCAGCAGCGGCTCACGCACCTGATTGATGCCCAGGACCGTTGTTTCCAGATCTTTGTCGAGTTTGCCGATCCGACCTTGCGCACGATCTGGCGCAATGCCCATACCTCACCCGCGATTGCCGAGGTGGAGCGAATGCGTCGCATCGCCTGCGCTGCGTCGACTGCCCCCGTGGCGGCCGAGGCCAGCGAGCGCTGGTTCGAATGCACGACCTCACGGATCGATGCGATGCGCCAGGTCGAAGACTGCGCGACCAATGCGCTGCTGCATCTGTGTGAAGCCAAGCTGCTCGAGGCACGCTCCGATCTTCACGATCACAAGCGCTTCCTCGATGCACTTTCGGCGCTTGGGGGACAAAGTGCGGCGCCGCTGGCGGTTTTCTTCGACAAGTCCGCCACCTCGGCACCGACACCTGAGGGCGACGCAACCGGGCTGGTGGAGGCGGACGGACTCAGTCCCAAGCTTGGGCGCTCGGTGCTCGATCTCATGCAGCTGCAGTCGCAGCGGCTGCAGGACATGAGCGATGAACTCAATACGGCGCGTGCAGCGCTCAATGAACGCAAGCTGGTCGAGCGCGCCAAGGGCCTGCTGATGTCCAGGCGTGGCCTGAGCGAAGACGAGGCCTACAAACTGTTGCGACAAACCGCAATGGATCAGCATCGTCGCCTTGTCGATGTCGCTGAGGCGACGCTCTCTCTCGCCGAGTTCCTCAAGCCCGACTGAGCATGACCCGCGGGAGGCGGCCCCGACAAACGTGGTGAGCCCCCTCGCTTCACAGCAGCTTTCAGACTGATTTCTCCATGCCCCGCGCGGCGCTGATTGCCCCTCTGTCGATGGGGCGCTGACGGCGCACGCCTGCACTAAGCCTGTGCAGATGCCGTGGCATTGCACTGCAGCAGTGCGTCAAGTTCATTGCGCCTGCTACCGCGATCCTTCCCCGATCTCAGTGTTTTAGCGGGCTGCGGCCTCATGCGTGGAACTGGCACGCTTACTGCATTAGGCACTGCAAAGCTGGATCAACGATGGTCCGGCGCTCGACACAATCCCGAACACAGGACAAAGGCGTCCATTCCCTCCGCGCAGCAAGCGCCGAGCAGGAATGGACGCCTTTTTGCATTTCAGAATTCAATCAAGGAGTTCACGATGAGCAAGCAGACGATCAAAACCCCCGAGTTGACCCGTCGCGGTTTCATCAAGGCCGGCGCCGCAGCAGGTACCGCAGCGATGCTGTCCGGCCTTTTCCCCGGCGGCGTCTGGGCTGCCGGCTCGGAAGGGCTGGAGAAGACCACGCTGAAGTTCGGCATCATCCCGCTCACCGACTGTGCGCCGATCGTGATCGCCAGGGAAAAGGGCTTCTTCAAGAAACACGGCCTCGATGTAGAGGTGTCGAAGGAGGCGTCCTGGGCCAACATCCGCGACAAGGTTTCGCTGGGCGAGTTGGACGGCGCCCATATGCTGGCCGGCATGCCGCTGGCGGCCACGCTCGGGGTCGGCGCCAACCAGCAGGAAACCGTCACCGCCTTTTCGATGGACCTCAACGGCAACGGCATCACCGTATCGAATGAACTCTACGAGCGCATGCTCGCCGCCGACCCGGCCGCGATGCAGGGCCGCCCGACCTCGGCGCTGGCGCTGAAGAAGGTCATCGACGAGGACAAGAAGGCGGGCAGGGAGCCGATGACCTTCGCCATGGTGTTCCCGGTCTCCACCCACAACTACGAGATCCGCTACTGGATGGCCTCGGCCGGCATCGATCCCGATCAGGACGTGCGCCTGATCGTGATTCCGCCGCCGCAGATGGTGGCCAACCTGCAGTCGAAGAACATCGTCGGCTACTGCGTGGGCGAGCCGTGGAACCAGCGCGCAGTGGAGATGGGCATTGGGCGCTCGATCATCACCAACTACGAGATCTGGAACAACAATCCGGAGAAGGTCTTCGGCGTCACCCGCGAATGGGCCGACAGGAACCCGAACACGCACAAGGCTGCGGTGCGCGCCCTGATCGAGGCCGCGCAGTGGATGGACAAGCCCGAGAACCGCAACGAGGTGGTGAAGATCATCTCCGCCAAGTCCTACGTCAATGCGCCGGCGTCGGTGGTTGAGAACTCGATGACCGGGACCTGGATGTACACCAAGGCCGAGGGCCCGCAGAAGATGCCGGACTTCAACGTCTTCTACCGCTACGCGGCGACCTTCCCGTGGCGTTCGCATGCAGTGTGGTTCCTCACGCAGATGGTGCGCTGGGGCCAGATCGAGAGCGCGATCAACTTCAGGAAAGTGGCCGAACAGGTCTATCGCAGCGACATCTACCGCGACGCCGCCAAGGATCTGGGCATCGCCATCCCGACCATCGATTACAAGACCGAAGGCTCGCACGCAGCGGGGTGGACGCTGGACAAGGCCACGTCGCCGATCGCGATGGGGCCGGATCGCTTCTTCGACGGCATGAGCTTCGACCCGTCCAGGCCGGTGGATTACCTCAAGGGCTTCAAGGTGCATGCGATGAAGGTCAGCCTTGATGCACTTGCCAAAGCCAACGCCTGATTCCGTGCATGACGACTGAAAAGGACAAGGACATGACTGCGATTTCAGTGACTGTCGGCCGGCCTGTTGCCGAGCTGACCGAAAGCAGGGCAGGGACTGCGGATGCCGCGGCTCGTGCGGTGGTTCATCCGGTTGTCGCCGAGCCGGCAGCGCCCGGGCTGATGGAGCGACTTCGCCCGATGGCGTCCGGGTTAGCGCGCAGCCTGGTGGCCATGGCCGCCGGCATGGGGCTGCTGCTCGCGATCTGGTGGGCGGTGTCGAGCCGGATCGACATCTTCCCCGGGCCGCTGGTGACATGGGATGCGGCAGTCGAGCTGCTGGCCGACCCGTTCTATGACAACGGCCCCAACGACATGGGCATCGGCTGGAACGTGCTGTATTCGCTGGGGCGGGTCGGTGTCGGTTTTGGCCTCGCCGCCGTGGTCGGCATCCCGCTGGGGTTCATTGTTGGTCGCTTCAAGTTCATGAACATGGCCACCGAACCCGTCATCGGCCTGCTGCGTCCGGTGTCGCCGCTAGCCTGGCTGCCGATCGGTCTGCTGGTGTTTCAGGAGGCCAACCTTGCCGCGATCTGGGTGATCTTCATCTGCTCGATCTGGCCGATGATCATGAACACCGCGGCGGGCGTGCGCTCGGTGCCGCAGGACTACCTGAACGTTGCCCGGGTACTGAACCTGTCTGAATGGAAGGTGGTCACCCGCATCCTCTTCCCCGCAGTCCTGCCCAACATCCTCACCGGCGTGCGCCTGGCCATCGGTACCGCCTGGCTGGTGATCGTCGCCGCGGAAATGCTCACTGGCGGCGTCGGCATCGGCTTCTGGGTATGGGATGAATGGAACAACCTCAAGGTCGAGCACATCATCATCGCCATCTTCATCATCGGCATCGTCGGCCTGATTCTCGAGCAGGCCCTGATGATGGTGGCCCGCCATTTCAGCTACGAAAGCCGCTAACAGGGTGTTGAAAATCTCGGGTTCACCTTCGGTTTCCAGTCCCCTGGGAAAAATCGACTTTGAAAATCGCCCGCTTTCCCCGTGATCATGCCGATTCAAGCTGACTTTTCCGTCGATTGTGCTACCGCAAATCAGCAGCGCTCCTGTCGCCGCAAAGACATGGTTTTTCGACTACAACGTTTCCCATCCGCAGGGCGCCAGGGCGCCCGCGAATTACGGCGCCAGCAGATTGCCCAATCTCGTCAGGTTATAAGCCGAGAAATTGAGCAACGCATGCGCACGGATTCGATCCAGCCCACGCGCCATCGCATGGCGCAGCGTGCCGATATCCTTCGCCCAGCCAAAGGCCTCTTCGATCATCTTGCGTCGGCGCAGGCTGACCGCGTAACCGGGGGACGACTTCACCTCATTGGGCACGGCGCTGCCCTTGACCTTGGCCGCGACATGCGGGGCAATGCCCAGCGGCTCGAGCGCGGCGATGAACTCGGCGGTGTCGTACCCCCGGTCGGCCGCCAGCGTCGGCTTGTGCGCCGAATTGCCGGGCTTGATGCTGCGCCTGGCCATCACCAACGCCGCCTCACGCTCAGCGGTTCCGGTGGCGGTCGTAGTGTGGACATCGACGATCAGACCGTGACGATTCTCGGCCAACGCATGCGTGGTGTAGCTCAGGTACGCCACGCCGCCGCCCTTGCTGGCGAGCAGGGCCTGCGGGTCGGTGCGCGAGACGTGCGTCTTGTTCGAGCGCTTCTTGCCGCGAAAGTCCACCTCGGGGTTGCGTCCCTGATCCGGTCCGGGCGGCTCGTCGGAGCCGTCCCGGGCCATCATGCTCTTGTGCGAGGCCCACGCCCGCAACAGCGAGCCGTCGACACTGAAATGCTCGTCCGACACCAGCTCGGCCCATTCGGCGATCGCCACCACGCCACCGAAGAACTCGCGCATCACGCTCTCCTTGAGGAGCCGCTCGCGATTGGCGCTGAACGTCGAGTGATCCCAGACCGGCTCGTCCAGCGTCATGCCGACGAACCACCGGAACATCATGTTGAAATCGATATGCTCGACCAGCGCACGCTCCGAGCGAATCGAAAACAGACATTGCAACAGCGACGCCCGCAACAAGCGTTCCGGTGCAATCGACGGGCGGCCACCATCGGCATACAACGCATCGAATTGCGGCGACATCGTGCGCAGAACCATATCGGCCAGCGTTTTGATCCGGCGCAACGGATGATCCCGGTCAATGCGGTCTTCGATATTGACGTAGCTGAACAGGGCGTTCTGTTTATGGTCGATGCCGCGCATGAGAATAATCAGTTTCTTAATGCAGATGTAATTATATCAGCCTCACAACCCGCATGGATGCTGGAAAACCTATTAAATCAACATCCTGCTAAGGAGATCGTCATGACGAAACGTATCGTACAGATCGAAAGTGTCGGTCAGTCCTTCGACACCAAGAAGGGGCCGTTCGTCGCACTGCGCGACGTCAATCTGGAGATCCGCGAAGGCGAGAGCATCTCCCTGATCGGTCACTCCGGCTGCGGCAAATCGACGCTGCTCAATCTCATCGCCGGACTCACCCTGCCCAGCAGTGGCGTGATGCTGTGCGACGGCCGCGAGATCGCAGGCCCCGGGCCGGAGCGGGCGGTGGTGTTCCAGAACCACTCCCTGCTGCCGTGGTTGACCTGCTTCGACAACGTCTACCTTGCGGTCGAGCGCGTGTTTTCGGCCAGGGAAGGCAAGGCAAAGCTCAGGGAGCGTACCCACGAGGCGCTTGAACTGGTCGGCCTGACGCACGCCGAGAACAAGTATCCGAACGAGATCTCGGGTGGCATGAAGCAGCGTGTCGGCATTGCCCGCGCGCTGTCGATGCAGCCAAGAATCCTGCTGATGGACGAGCCCTTCGGCGCACTCGACGCACTGACCCGCGCCAATCTGCAGGATGAACTGATGAAGATCCTCGCGGCCACCAGGGCGACCATGGTGATGGTGACGCACGATGTCGACGAGGCCGTGCTGCTGTCCGACCGCGTGATCATGCTCACCAACGGCCCGTCGGCGACCATCGGCGAGATCTTAGAGGTGAACATCGAGCGCCCGCGCGAACGGCTCGCCCTGGCCCACGATCATCACTTCGGCGAGTGCCGCGCGGCGATCATGGAGTTCCTCTACAACAAGCAGCTCAAACGCGCAGCCTGACCCGGAGACGGACATGTCAAAAGTGTATCTGATCGGTGCCGGACCGGGTGCCGCGGACCTGCTCACGCTGCGTGCGGCCCGGCTGCTCGCGGAGAAGGCCGAAATCGTGCTCGCCGACGACCTCGTTTCCGACGAGATCCTCGCCATGGTGAGGCCCGACGCGCGCGTGCTGAAAGTGGGCAAGCGTGGCGGCAAGGCATCCACGCCGCAGGGTTTCATTCATCGGCTGATGGTGCGCTATGCGCGTCGCGGAAAGTGCGTGCTGCGGCTCAAGGGGGGAGACCCCTTCGTGTTCGGGCGTGGCGGTGAAGAAGTCGAAGCACTTGCCGCTGCCGGCATCGAAGCCGAAGTCGTGCCGGGGCTGACCGCAGGGATCTCGGTCCCGGCCGCGGTCGGCATCCCGGTGACGCACCGCGCCTACACCCAGGGCGTGACGCTGGTGACCGGTACCTCCGGCGAGGGCTGCGACGAGCCCAACTGGCGTGCGCTGGCGCAAGGCGGCACGACCCTGGTGATCTACATGGGGCTGTCCCGCCTGCTCAATATCGTGGCACGGCTGATTGCCGCCGGCCTGCCCCCCGACACGCCTGCCGCTGCGATCGCATCGGGCACCTTGCCCGGCCAGCGCCACGTCAAGGCCACGCTCGCCGACCTGCCGGCACGGGTGTGCGCCGAAGGGCTGGCCTCGCCCGCGATCATCGTCGTCGGCGAAGTCGCCGCGCTGGCGGTGGCGACGACCTCTACCCAGGACATTTCGGCACGCATCCTCGCGGCCTGAAGGAGTACATCATGAAGAAACAGAAACTGGTCATGGTTGGTAACGGCATGGCGGGGGTGAAAACCCTGGAGGAGTTGCTCAAGCACGCCCCCGACTGCTTCGACATCACCGTGTTCGGCGCCGAGCCGCACGGCAATTACAACCGCATCCTGCTGTCGCCGGTGCTGGCCGGGGAAATGACCCTGCCCGACATCATGCTCAACGATCTCGACTGGTATCGCGAAAACGGCATCACCCTGCATGCCGGGCGCAAGGTGGTCGAGGTCAACCGTGCAAGGCGCACGGTACGGGCCGATGATGGCACTGAGGTCACGTATGACCGCCTGCTGCTGGCCACCGGCTCGGTGCCCTTCATGCTGCCGGTGCCGGGCAAGGATCTGCCGGGCGTCATCGCCTATCGTGACATTGCCGATACCGAGGCCATGATCGAAGCCGCAAAGCATCACCAGCACGCGGTGGTGATCGGTGCCGGGCTGCTCGGCCTTGAGGCGGCCAATGGTCTGATCCTGCGCGGCATGCAGGTGACCGTGGTGCACCTTGGTGGCTGGATCATGGAGCGCCAGCTCGACAAGTCCGCAGCCGACCTGTTGCAGGCCTCGCTCGAAGCGAAGGGCATGAAGTTCTGCCTGCAGGCGCAGACCGCGGAATTGGTGGCGGCCGACAGCGGCCGCGTGGGTGCGGTGCGGCTCAAGGATGGCACCGAGCTGGCAGCCGACCTGGTGGTGATGGCTGCGGGTATCCGTCCCAGCACCAGCCTGGCCGAATCGGCACGTCTGCTCTGTGATCGTGGCATCGTCGTCACCGACACCTTGCAGACAGTCACCGATCCGCGTGTCTATGCGGTGGGCGAGTGCGCAAACCATCGTGGCACCGCTTACGGGCTGGTGGCCCCCTTGTTCGATCAGGCCAAGGTGTGCGCGAACCACCTGGCGGGCTTCGGTATCGGCCGCTACGAAGGCTCGGTGACTTCGACCAAGCTCAAGGTCACAGGCGTGGATGTGTTCTCCGCTGGCGACTTCCAGGGTGGTGCCGGCTGTGACGAGATCGTGCTGCATGACCGAGCCGGTGGCGTCTACAAGAAGCTGGTGCTCAAGGACGACAAGCTCGCCGGTGCGGTGATGGTGGGCGACACCGCCGACGGTGCGTGGTATTTCCAGCTCGTGCGCGAGGGCAAGGATGTGTCGGCGATGCGCGACCACCTGATGTTCGGCCAGAGCTTTACCCAGTCACAGCTTGGCGATGCCGGCCACCAGGGCCAGAGTCAGGCCGCGCTGCTCCCCGATACGGCCGAGATCTGCGGCTGCAACGGGGTGTGCAAGGGCACCATCGTCAAGACGATCCGCGAGAAGGGCCTGTTTACGCTCGAAGAGGTGAAGAAGCACACCAAGGCGTCGTCGTCCTGCGGCTCATGCACCGGACTGGTGGAGCAGATTCTCGCCTCGACCGTCGGCGGCGCCTATCAATCCACCGACAAGTACGCGAAGCCGGTGTGCGGGTGCACCGAGCATACGCATGGAGAAGTGCGCGAGGCGATCCGTCAGCACAAGCTGCTCAGCATTCCCGACACCATGCGGGCGCTGGAATGGAGCACGCCGAACGGCTGCGCAACCTGCCGCCCGGCGCTCAACTACTACCTGATCTCAACCTGGCCGTTCGAGGCCGAGGATGACCCGCAGAGCCGCTTCATCAACGAACGTGCCCATGCCAACATCCAGAAGGACGGGACCTACTCGGTGGTGCCGCGGATGTGGGGCGGGCTGACCACGCCGGACGAACTGCGTGCGATCGCAGACGCGGCCGAGAAGTACAAGGTGCCGACGGTCAAGGTCACCGGTGGCCAGCGCATCGACCTGCTCGGCGTGAAGAAGGCCGACCTGCCGCTGATCTGGTCCGACCTCAACGCAGCCGGCATGGTCTCCGGTCACGCCTACGGCAAGAGCCTGCGCACGGTGAAGACCTGCGTCGGCATGGAGCACTGCCGCTTCGGCACGCAACTGGCGATGGATCTCGGGGTCAAGCTGGAGAAGATGCTGTTTGGCATGTGGAGTCCGCACAAGGTGAAGCTGGCGGTGTCAGGCTGCCCGCGCAACTGCGCCGAATCCGGGATCAAGGACGTCGGCATCATCGGGGTCGATTCCGGCTACGAGCTCTATGTGGCCGGCAACGGCGGCATCAAGACCGAGGTCGCGCAGTTCTTCTGCAAGGTCGGCAGCGACGAGGAGGTGATGGAGTACGGCGGTGCCTTCCTGCAGCTTTACCGCGAGGAGGCCTATTACCTTGAGCGCACCTGCCACTACATCGAGCGTGTCGGTCTCGAGCATGCGAAGAAGCGCGTCGTCGAAGACGCCGCCAACCGCAAGGCGCTGTACGAGCGCCTGCTGTTTGCACTGAAGGACGCGCCCGATCCCTGGGCCGAGCAGCGTACCGCGCCCCTGGTGCGCAACTACC
This sequence comes from Parazoarcus communis, assembly GCF_003111665.1. Classification (NCBI taxonomy): domain Bacteria; kingdom Pseudomonadati; phylum Pseudomonadota; class Betaproteobacteria; order Rhodocyclales; family Zoogloeaceae; genus Parazoarcus; species Parazoarcus communis. The sequence continues at coordinate 2,393,497 of NZ_CP022188.1, forward strand.
AGACTATCGACCTGAACAACAGCAACGGAGATCGCCATGGCCTGGCAGAAACTGTGTCCTCTTGAAGAAATCCCGGCACTCGGTGCGCGCGTCGTCGCGCATGCCGATGGCGACATCGCGGTGTTCCGTGCCGAAGGCGACAACGTGTACGCGATTGCCGATGCCTGCCCGCACAAGGGCGGTCCCCTGTCGCAGGGCATCGTGCATGGGCACAAGGTGACCTGCCCGCTGCACAACTGGAACATCGAACTCGATTCCGGTCATGCGTGTGCGCCGGACGAGGGCTGTGTGCGCAACTATCCGGTGCGGATCGAAGCCGGGGAGGTGTGGCTGGAGACCTGATGCTGCGCCGGTCAGCGTGCCGTGGACCTCAGGACCAGAGTGCGCTGACCGGGGTCTCAGGTGAGAAGCGGTGGGCGATCTGCGCCTGCAGCAACTCGGCGGAGGCGAGCGCGTCGGTCAGTGCATGGTGTGGCCGGTAGCGCGGCAGTCCGTAGCGGCTGCGGCTTGCGGCAAGCCGGATGGAGCGCTGTTTGTGACCGAACAGGCGTGCGAACAGGCCAGGGCGTTTCTTGCGGTGAAGGCGCGCCTCAAGCTCCATGGTGTCGATCACCGGGAACTCGATCCTTTCGCCGATGCGTGGTCGCAGCGCGCCGTTGAGAAACTGGCGCTCGATCGCACTGCAATGCACCACCAGCACATGGCCGGCCATGTGCTGCAACACTTCGTCGAGGATCTCGATCAGGTCCGGCGCGGTATCGACCTGGGAGTCGGTGATGCCGTGAATCGTCACCGACTCCTCACCCAGTGCCGTGCGGGGCTTCAGAATCCAGTGCCGTGACTGGCTGGCGAGGATGCGGTCGAGGCGCATCGGTACCAGGCCGATACTGACAATACCGTCGCGCACCGGATCGAGGCCGGTGGTCTCGACATCAAGCGCCATCAACGGCACCGCCGACAGCGGTGTGTCGCCGGCGACCGCGCCCGCCGTGTAGAAGCGCTTCAGCCGCTCGTCGTGCGCGGCCGCTGCCAGTTCGGCAAAGTGCTGCGGCCAGTCCTGCACTGTTGTGCCAGGCGTGGCGCTGGGCTGTTTCTGCTGGAGTGAGCCTAGATGTAGCACGATGGCCCCCTCAAGCGCTGCGGCCGGGCTGGTAGCGGAATTTCAGGTATTTCTGCGCGTTGCTCAGGATGAGGAAGGCATCGCGCAGGCTCTTGCGCTCGAAGTCGGAGAGGCTCTCCGGTTCGATGCTGTTGTCGGGCTCGTTGCCCACGGCGAGGTCGCCCGCCTGATTGCGGATGCGCACCATGGATACGAATTCCAGTGCGTCGTGGAGGTCCTGTCCGCGTCCGCGCGGCAGGATGTCGGCTTCGATGATGTCGCGCAGGCGTTCAAAGGAGTTCAGCGCAACCGATCCCACGGCCAGCGAATGCACCCGAATCAGGTCGGCGAGCGGGGCCGTGCCGCGTCGCTTGAGATTGATCGCGCGGCTGTGCCGTCCGTCGGATTCCACCACGAAGTCCTTGAAGAAGCCCAGCGGCGGGGTGCGCAGGAGCGCATTGCGTGCCATGCACGCGAGAAAGCGCGAGTTGCCCTTGGCCTTGCGGGAGATGAGGCGGCGCAGGCCATCGATCCATTCAGTCTTGCCCCAGACGCCATCGAGGTCGAAAAAGATGCCGCTGTTGAGCAGCGACTCCGGCGTCGGTTTCTCGATCCACTCGGTGAAGTAACGCTCCCACTCGCGCAGCGGCTGGCGCCACTTTGCATTGGTCGCCATCACCCCGCCGGTGCAGTAGGTGTAGCCGCAGCGCGCCAGGCCGTCGCTGACGAAGGCGGCCAGCGACTTGAAGTAGTCGTCGTGGCGTGCCGGATCGAAACTGTTGTCGAGCACCAGCGCGTTGTCCTGATCGGTGACGATGAGCTGTTCCTGTCTCGCCATCGAACCCAGCGCCAGAAAGCAGTAGGGGACGGGCGGCGGCCCAAGATGTTCCTCCGCGAGTTCGAGCAGACGCTGCTTGAAGCTGCGCCCGATCACCGCCATCGCGCTGCCGATCATGCGCGAACTCGCATCCTCGGTCACCATGCGCGAGAAGCAGGCGTGGACGTCGGCGGTGAGCGCCGCGAGTTCATCGACGCTTTGCTGGCGGAAAATGCTGCTGACCACGAACAGGCTGTTGCGCGACTCGTAGCGAATGATGTCCGACAGCGCGACCACACCGATCGGGCGATGATTCTTGAGCACCGGCAGATGGTGCACGTTGTTGCGCAGCATCTGCAGCATGGCTTCGAACACGAGCTGATTGTGTTCGACCCAGACCAGCTCCGACGACATGATGTCGGTGACCGGCGTGTCGTAGCTCAGGCCCTGCGACACCAGCCGCACGCGGATGTCGCGGTCGGTGATGATGCCGGCCATGCTTGGCGTCGACGACGCTGCATCGGACTCGTCGATGATCAGAAGTGAAGAGACCCCTTCGTCGGTCATGCAGCGCGCGGCATCCATCGCGGTCGAGCCGCGCCCGAGCATGACCGGCTCGCGACTGATCAGCACATCGACGGTCGCCGACATCAGCTGATTCGCGTCTTCGCGGCGGGACACGACCTGGCGCAGGCGGGTGCGGTCCTCGACTTCGACCAGATCGGCGAATTGTTCGTTGTTCTCGAACAGGTCGGTGAACACCGGCTCGGGGATCAGATAGACAAGGGTGTCTTCGAGCGCCGCAGCCGGAAAGCGTACCTGTTTGCGATGCAGGAGGCCGAACTCGCCGAAGTAACCGCCTTCTGTCAGACGGTTGTATAGCGTGCCGTTGCGGCGGAAGACTTCCACCGCGCCGCTGCGCACCACATACCAGGCAAGCGCCTCCTCGCCGAACTCGAGGATGCGGGCGCCGGCCTTGAAGTAGCGCACGTCCACCGACTGTGCGACGACGTGCAGGGTCTCTTCCGGCAGTTCCTGGAACGGCGGATAACGGCGCAGAAAATCAAGGATCTCTAGCTGTTCGTCCTGCATCTGAGTGGCCACGGTGAGTGTGAAAAAAAACGGGCGGGCACTTGTTCATCAAGCGCTCGCCCGGTTTGGCTGCCATGAGGCAGGCGTTGGGTCAGGAGGCCCTGGGCTCCGACGCCAGACCCTTGATCACCGATATCGTGGCAACGAGAAGCACGATGGTGAACGGGAAGCCGGTCGATACCGCCATCGCCTGAAGCGCCACCAGACCGCCGCCCAGAATCAGTGCAATTGCGACCAGGCCTTCGAAGGTGCACCAGAAGACGCGTTGCGGTGTGGGCGCATCGACCTTGCCGCCTGCAGCGATGACGTCGATCACCAGTGAGCCGGAGTCGGACGAGGTGACGAAGAACACCACCACGAGGATGATCGCGAGGAAGGAGGTGATCTGCGCCAGCGGCAGGACATCAAGCATGTAGAACAGTTGCAGCGGCAGGTCGGCGTTGGCCGCAGCCTCGTAACCGTCCTTGACCAGCTGGCTGATCGCAGTGCCGCCGAATACCGTCATCCACAGCACGCAGGCAAGCGAAGGCACGAGCAGCACCGAGACGATGAACTCACGTACCGTGCGACCACGCGAAACGCGGGCGATGAACATGCCGACGAAGGGTGACCAGGAAATCCACCACGCCCAGTAGAAGGCCGTCCAGCCCTGGGAGAAGTTCACGTCTTCACGGTTGATCGGATTGGCCAGTGCGGGCAGATACTCGAGGTAGGCGCCGAGGTTGTCGACAAAGCCGGTCATGATGGCCAGCGTCGGGCCGACCATGATCACGAAGGCAAGCAGAACAACGGCGAGCACCATGTTGATCTCGGACAGACGCTTCACGCCGGCGTCGAGTCCGGCCAGCACCGAAACCAGCGCAATGGCAGTAATGCCCACCACCAGCACGATCTGCGTGGTGTTGCCCAGCGGGATGCCGAACAGGTAGTTGAGGCCGGCGGCCGCTTGCGAGGCGCCGAAGCCGAGCGAGGTGGCGAGACCAAACAGGGTCGCGAGCACCGCGAGGATGTCGATCACGTGACCCGGCCAGCCCCACACGCGTTCACCGAGCAGGGGGTAGAACACAGAGCGGATCGTCAGCGGCAGCCCCTTGTTGAAGGAGAACAGTGCCAGACCCAGCGCGAGGATGGCGTAGATCGCCCATGGGTGCAGGCCCCAGTGGTAGATCGTAGCGGCCATCGCGAGGCGTGAAGCGCCCGCAGCATCACCGGCCGCGGCACCCAGCGGTGCCCAGTCGGTGCGCACGCCGTTCTCCATCGCGGTGCCACCGAGCGAACTGCCGAAGTGCGAGAGCGGTTCGGACACGCCGAAGAACATCAGACCGATGCCCATGCCGGCGGCAAACAGCATGGAGAACCAGCCGGTGTAGGTGTAGTCGGGTTTCGCTTCTGTACCACCGAGGCGGACCTTGCCCAGCGGAGAGATCGCCAGTCCGATGCAGACCAGAACGAAAATGTTGCCGGCGCCGATGAAGAACCAGTCGAGGTTCGAGGTCAGCCAGCCGCGCATGCTGCCGAACATGGGTTCGACCTGAGCCTGGAACATCAGGGTCAGGGCCACGAAGGCGATGACTGCGATGGCCGAGATTGCAAATACCCGGTTGTGGATGTCGAGGCCGAAGGGACCGACATTGACCAGGATGTTGTCCTGACCGATCTTGTAGTCGGTATCGATCGGGTTGACGTCACCGTCGGGGATCATGGGATCCCTTTTTTTTGTCATGGGAGGCTTCCTTGTTGGGGACGACTGAGAGGGGTGGATCGCCAGATACAAGGTACTAGGCTGATGCTACTTAGCGGCTGAAGTCTACCATGCATGAAAGTCGGCCTGCGCAGGTGCGACATGCGCCGATTGGGCTCATGACGCACCAACTCACTCGGAATCGAAGCCAAGCAGCCTTTGTTCGATGATCCGCTGAGTCACGCCCTCGGGTACGTCTTTCTCCCAGTTGCCCCGCCCGCGGCGAAGACCGGCGAGGGTTTCGGCGGCGTCGATCTCGAGGTGGCCGGCGTCCTGGGGTTCGATTGCGACCAGCTTGCCGTTCTCCTTGAGGTAAGCGAGCAGGTGGCGCAGGTGCTCGGGTACCGGGACGTTGTCGAGCGTGATCATTTCTGCCGCGCCGTGGGGGCGGGAAGGGTAGACGTAGACGTGCGTGTTGTCCGGGAACAGCTTGCCGAAGGCCTCGAGGATGCCGCCTTCGAGTCCGTCGTAGTATTTCTCGTCGAACAGCACTTCGAGATCGCGCACGCTCATGACGATGCCGATGGGTTTCTGCGTGTAGCGACGCAGGTAGGCGCGCAGGCGGAAGAAACGCACGTAGTCCGAGATCATCACCGTGTATCCCTGCGAGGCGAGCAGGTCGATGCGCGCAAGAAAATCCGCACCGTCGATGCTGTCGCCGCTGGCGAGTGAATTCATCGTGATCTCGGCCAGCGACAGGACTTCCTGTTCGGCCACCGCCGATTCCTGGCTGAACTGTTTTTGTCCGCCCAGCATCATGTCGATATTGACGCAGGTCACCGGCTTGAAGCTGCCACGGATGACCAGCATCGGCTTGCGGTAGAGCAGCTCGCCGGGCACGACAACCTCGCCTGCGGGGTTGAAGATGATCGCACGGGTCAGCCAGCTGCTGATCAGGTGCAGGTTCATCAGCCGGTTTTCGACTTCCTCGAAATATGGGCCGGAGAAGTGGATCAGGTCGACCTCGATACGCTCCGGGGAGAGTCCGTCAGCCAGGCCCTCGATCACCCATTCGGGCTGGTCGTGGTTGAAGAATGCGCCGTGGATCAGGTTCACGCCGAGAATGCCGAGGGCTTCGGACTGGAGGGCGTTGTCGTTGTCGAGCATGCGCACATGCAGGATCACGTCGCTCGGCTGCGCGCCCGGGTGAAGTTGCAGGCGGATGCCGATCCAGCCGTGGCATTCGTTCTTTTGCTTGAAGCTGCGCGCGGTAACCGTGGCTGCGTAAGCAAAGAAGGTGGTGTTCTTGGGGCGGACATGGGTGAGCCGGTCGACGACCTGAGTGAACTCCTTGTCCAGCATCTGCATCAGTCGTGCGCGACTGACATAGCGATCGACATGGCCGTAAATATCGTCGCTGACCGCCATGTCGTAGGCTGACATGGTCTTGGCCACCGTACCCGCAGCCGCACCGGCATGGAAGAAGCGGCGCGCGACTTCCTGTCCTGCACCGATTTCCACGATGGAACCGTACTTGAACTTGTCCAGGTTGAGGGCGAGTGCCTTCTGATCGGTCGAGAGGATGGTGTCGCGTTTGCGCATCGGGTCGGCTCCGTACGTTAGGACAGGGCGACGGACGCGAACGCGCCCGTCGCCGCAAGGCTAGGCTTATTTCAGTTCGAAGCCGCGCTTGTGCAGCGCTTCGACGAGGTGATCGCGGCCGGAAAGCGTCTCCGGGCCGGCGATTCTCTTGGCCGAGTGAATGGCCCAGGTACCGTGGACATTCATCTTCTGTTCTTCGTAGAAGCTCGCCATCGCCGCATTGTAGGCCTCGATGCCAGGCGCTTGCGCCGGCAGCGAATAGCGTTCGTGATGCATGACAACCGACTGTGGTGGGCGCGGCTTGACCGCAGCCGGTTTGGCCGGATCGGGCGTGCCCACGCACATGCCGAATACGGCGACAACGCGAGGCGGCAGGTTCAGCAGTTCTGCCACGGCTTCGGGCTTGTTGCGCATGCCGCCGATATACACCGTGCCCAGTCCGATCGATTCGGCTGCGGCGGCAGCGTTCTGCGCGGCCAGTGCCGCGTCGATGACGCCAACCAGGAACATCTCCATGTAATCGAGCGCAGCACTCGGGCGCTCGTTCGATGTCGCCAGGCCTTCGAGGCGGGCAAGGTCGGCAAGCCACACCAGTTGCAGCGGTGCATCGCGCACATGTGCCTGCCCCCCTGCGCATTCGGCGAGCGCTGCACGTGCGGCGGGATCGCGCACGGCCACCACGCTCCATGCCTGCAGGTTCGATGAACTGGAGGCCGACTGCGCTGCGGCGATGATGGCGGTCAGCTGGTCGTCGCTGACCGGGGTGGGCAGATAGCTGCGCACCGAGCAATGGCCAAGCAGGCTGTCGATGACCGGGCTCCAGCTTTGGGGGGCGGGCATGGCATTGCTGCCGTAACGGATGTCGAGGCGAGACTGCGTGTCGCTCATGTAATTGTCCTGTTCAATATGGGGGGGCGATTCGCCGGATTCCGTGTCGCAGCGCACTGCTGCGAGAAGGCTCCGAGTATACGTGCTTGAGGAGGTTCCGTTCATAGTGGCTGACGTTGCGGGCGATCACTGTTATAGTGCGCGCCGTGGCGGGTCTCCCCGCATTGCAGCGCGGTGAACCTGGTCAGGGCCGGAAGGCAGCAGCCACAGCCGTTCCCTGCAAGTGCCGGGGGTCGGGCTCGCCACCCTCATTCTAGAAAGGGCGTCTCCGAAAGGTGACGCCCTTTTTTCGTTCGTGCCATCCGACCCCGGCTGGTCGGTTCAGGCGAGGAGCGTGTCCATCAGCATCATGGCCACGAAGCCGATCATGAGGCCGCTGGTCGCCAGTGTTTCGTGCCCCTTGCGATGCGACTCGGGGATGATCTCGTGGCTGACGACGAACAGCATCGCGCCCGCAGCGCCAGCCAGCCCCCAGGGCAGCAATGCCGAAGACACCGTCACCATCAGCGAGCCGGCCACCGCCGCGATCGGTTCGATCAGTCCCGACAAGGCCGCAACCGCGAACGCGAGCAGGCGCGAATAACCGGCCGTTGCCAGCGCAATCGCCACGATCAGGCCTTCGGGGACGTTCTGCAGCGAGATGCCGGTCGCGACCGCGTTGCCGCTGCTGGCGGTTCCGCTGGCCACGCCGATGGCGAGCCCTTCCGGAATGTTGTGAACCGCAATGGCGAAAACGAAGAGCCATACGGCTGTCGCCGACTTCGATCCGTCCGGTGCGTGGGTGTGCGGCAGCATGCGATCCATTGCCAGTAACAGGCCGGCGCCGAGGGCGAGTCCTGCGGCAACGAGCAAGGCGGCGTCGGTGCTGCTCGCGCCTTGAACCTGTGCGGCGCTGAAGGCCGGTATCAGCAGTGAAAACACACTGGCTGCAAGCATGACGCCCGCGCCGAATCCGAGCAGCATGCCTTGCATGCCGGAACTGATCCGGCGCATGACCAGCAAGGGGACGGCCCCGAGCGCGGTCGCGGCGGCGGCCATCGCCCCACCCGCAACCGCGTCGGCGAGCGGACCGTCGAGCGCCGTCAGTCCGGACGCGATGCGGGTGGCCAGCAGACTGAAACCGATCAGGGCGATCAGCCAGCCGCCGGCGGCGCGCAAGGCGCCCGCTGTGCTGTTGGGCTGGAAATGCAGTCGGGCAACTCGAGCGATCATGGCAGTACCTCCCTGAATCTTTGCCCGGGCGACGTGTCAGGGCGCAGGCTTAGTATGGCCCTGGTGTTTCTATAGTAAAAATTGAACGTAATGATTGATGTGATAGGTGGGTGGTATCGGCATCGTGCATTCAGGCCCTTGAGTGCAGCGGCCGGCAGCGCATCCGAGGGAAGGGGGGGCTCAGACTGTGTAAGCGAAATCGGCACAGATCTCGCGCAGGGTTTCCAGCAGTGTCTGGTAGTTGAAGTTCGATGTGGTCATGGCTTTCTGGTCTCCGGGGTGTCCGTTGTCTGGGTTACGGCGCCAGAATAAGCGGCGTCTTTTGATAGCGCCAATCGATTGAATGTATTGTTTTGATGGTTGTTAATTATCGAAGGGTCTTGCCATCAAGCTCTCCCGGAGAGCCGGGGTTGCTCTGATAGAATCGCTGCCCATGAGCTATCAGGTTCTCGCACGTAAATGGCGGCCGAAGTCCTTCGGTACGCTGGTCGGACAGGAGCATGTGGTCCGCGCGCTTTCGCACGCGCTGACCACCGGCAGGCTGCATCACGCCTGGTTGTTTACGGGAACGCGGGGGGTGGGAAAGACCACCATTTCGCGCATTCTTGCCAAGGCGCTCAACTGCGAGACCGGTATCACCGCCGAACCGTGCGGCGTGTGTGACGCCTGTCGGGCGATCGACGCCGACCGCTTCCCCGACTACGTCGAGATGGATGCCGCGTCCAATCGCGGTGTCGACGACATGGCGGCCTTGCTGGACAAGGCGGTCTATGCACCGGTGCAGGGGCGCTACAAGGTCTACATGATCGACGAAGTGCACATGCTCACCGGCCATGCCTTCAATGCGATGCTGAAGACGCTCGAAGAGCCGCCGGAGCACGTCAAGTTCATTCTTGCGACGACCGATCCGCAGAAGATTCCGGTCACCGTGTTGTCGCGCTGTCTGCAGTTCAACCTGAAGCAGATGCCGCAGGGCAGTATCGTTGACCATCTGTCGGGTGTGCTTGCGGCCGAAGAGGTTGTGTTCGAGCCCGGCGCGCTGCGCCATATTGCCAAGGCGGCAAACGGTTCGATGCGCGACGCGCTGTCGCTGCTGGATCAGGCCATTGCCCACGGCGCGGGGAAGGTGGTCGAGGAGCCGGTCACGCACATGCTCGGCACGGTCGGAGACGACCACCTGCATGCATTGCTCGATGCGCTCGCAGCGGGTGATGTCGCCGCGATGCTGGCGGTCGCCGACGGCATGGAAGCACGCAGTCTTTCTTTCGATGCAGCGCTGCAGGCACTGGCTTCGATGCTGGGTCGAATCGCGCTGTTTCAGTTCGCACCTGGCGCCATTTCCGACGACGTAGAACGTCAGCGTCTGGCACCGCATGCCGAAAAATTCGATGCCGAGTTTCTCCAGTTGGCGTACCAGATCGCGATCCACGGTCGCGACGAGTTGGCGCTGGCGCCTGACGAATACACCGGCTTCAGCATGACGCTGTTGCGTTTGCACGCGTTCCGGCCTGATCAGCCTGCTGCGATGGGCTCTCCTGCGCTTGCGGGGAGCGGCGGCAGCGGCGAGGCGAGGACGGTTTCACCGGTTTCTGGGGGGGCTGAAACGCGTCCGGTTGCGGCTGCGACACCGGCTTCATCCGCAGCCTCCGTCGCCGAGCGCAGTGCGGCACCATCGCCCGCGCCTCAGCCGGTCTCGCCCCCACCTGTCTTGCAGCCTGCCATGACCGCGCCGGTCGAAAGAAAGCCCGAGCCGCAGCCTGAGATCAAGCCGAAGGTCGAGTCTGGGTCCGGCCCAAAGCCGGCCAGTCGCGACCTGGCGCCCTGGGAGGATCTGCCGCCCGAGGCGATGATGCATGACGACGCGTATTCGGGGGGCGCCAATGCCTTCGACGACGAGGCGGATGCAGCGCCCGCGGTTCCGGCTCCGCCAGCAACGCCTGCGGATAAGGCTGCCGCGCGACCCGAGGCGTCTGCGCACACGCCGGCGCCTGAGTCGCCGATTGTTGTGCCAGGCGCACCTGCAGCGACTCCTGCGCCGCGGGATGCCCACGCTGATGCCGATCTGGCTGCCGCATTTGCCGCAAGTGACTGGCGCACGGTGGTCCGGTTGCTCGGTATCGGTGGGCTGGTGCGCGAGCTTGCGCAGCACTGCGAGTGGGTCGAATGTGTCGATGACCTGCTGGTCCTGCGCCTGTCCGATACCCATCGCCATCTGCTCGACATGAACCGGGCTGCGGTCGAGCGCGTGCAGGACCAGCTTGCGTCCGCACTGTCGCGCCCGCTCAGAATTCGGGTCGATGTCGGTGCAATCACCGGCGAGACACCCGCCCAGCGTGATGAAATCGAGCGTCGCGCGCGCCATGCGGTCGCGGTGGCTGCGCTCGAAAGCGACCCCTTCGTGCGCGAACTGATCGAGCGCTTCGATGCCACGCTGGTCGAAGCCACAGTCAAACCCTTCTAACCATCCATCTCACTTTGGGGAGTTGTCACCATGATGAAAGGCGGTCTCGGAGGCCTGATGAAACAGGCCCAGCAGATGCAGGAAAACATGAAGAAAATGCAGGACCAGTTGGCCAGCGTCGAAGTCGACGGCCAGTCCGGTGCCGGCATGGTCAAGGTCGTCATGACCTGTAAGTACGATGTGCGCCGGGTCTCGATCGACGACTCGGTCATGGACGACAAGGAAATGCTTGAGGATCTCGTCGCTGCGGCTGTCAATGACGCCGTGCGCAAGGTCGAGAGCACCACTCAGGAGCGCATGGCCGGCTTTACCTCGGGCCTGAACCTGCCGCCCGGATTCAAGCTGCCGTTCTGATTCCAATGCAGCCTTCGAGTCTTGACGAACTGATCGACGCCCTGCGTTGCCTGCCCGGGGTTGGCCCCAAGTCGGCGCAACGCATGGCCTATCACCTGTTGCAGCGTGATCAGCGTGGCGCAGGCCGCCTGGCGCGTGCGATGGGTCATGCACTCGAAGTGCTGCGTCATTGCGACCGCTGCAACACCTTCACCGAAGAGGCTGTGTGCCAGCGCTGCGCCAGTCCGCGGCGTGATGCCAGTCTGCTGTGCGTGGTCGAGATGCCTGCCGATCTTGCGATGATCGAGCAGACACAGTCCTATAACGGGCTGTACTACGTCCTGATGGGGCGCCTGTCGCCTCTGGACGGCGTCGGGCCGCGCGAGCTGAAGCTCGACAAGCTCCTTGCCCGGGCGGGCGATGGCAGTGTGCGGGAAGTGATTCTTGCCACCAACTTCACCAACGAAGGTGAGGCAACCGCGCATACACTTGCCACCTTGCTGGGCGCGCGGGGACTGTCCGTGAGCAGGCTGTCGCGCGGTGTGCCGGTGGGCGGCGAGCTTGAGCATACCGACATTGGCACGATCGCCCAGGCCCTGGTCGAGCGACGGGGGCTTTGATGGCTGATATGGTGCGCCGCGGCATGTGCGGGGCCTTCGAGGCGTCGTCCGGCGTGCGCAGGGGCTTGAAATCCTTGACTGCTCAAGGTCTTGAGCGGTCTATGGCTTTCTCTGTTGCAGTGAGTTCGCTATAATCCTTGGGTTTTTGTATCCAGGTCTTTCGTTTTCCATACTGGGAAGAGGGTCATGAGCGTTGAACAAAAGATGGACAGCGGTCGCCGCACATTGTTGCTGGCAACGTCTGCCGTAGGTGGCGCTGCCGCCGTGGCGACGGCAGTGCCGTTCGTTGCCAGTCTGACGCCGTCCGAGCGCGCCAAGGCAGCAGGCGCGCCGGTTGAGGTGGATGTGGGCAAGCTCGCTCCGGGCGAGATGATGACGGTCGAGTGGCGCGGCAAGCCGGTCTGGGTGCTCCGTCGCACCCCCGAGATGTTGGAGGCGCTTGCGAAAGCCGAACCCAACCTCAGCGACCCGGGTTCGGAGAAGCAGCAGCAGCCCGAGTACGCAAAGAACCAGCACCGTTCGATCAAGCCGGAGTATCTGGTCGCGGTCGGTATTTGCACGCACCTCGGTTGCTCGCCGTCGGAGAAGTTCAAGCCGGGCGCGGAAGCAGGCATGTCTGCTGACTGGCCGGGCGGTTTCCTGTGCCCCTGTCACGGTTCGATGTTCGATCTGGCTGGCCGCGTGTACAAGAGCATGCCGGCGCCGGACAACCTCGAAATTCCGCCGCACAAGTACCTTGCGGACACCACTATCCTCGTTGGCGACGACGGAAAGGCGTAAGTGATGACGACCAAATCTCAAGCCTTGCTGAACTGGGTCGATGAGCGTTTTCCGCTGACCTCGTCGATCAAGGGTCACCTGACCGAGTACTACGCACCGAAGAACTTCAACTTCTGGTATTTCTTCGGCTCGCTGGCGCTCATGGTTCTGGTGATCCAGATCGTGACCGGTATCTTCCTGGTCATGCACTACAAGCCCGATGCCTCGCTGAACGCAGCTGGTGTGCCGGTGGCTTTTGCCAGCGTCGAGTACATCATGCGCGATGTGCCGGGTGGCTGGATCATCCGTTACCTGCACTCGACCGGTGCCTCCGCATTCTTCATCGTGGTCTATCTCCACATGTTCCGCGGTCTGCTCTATGGCTCGTATCGCAAGCCGCGCGAGCTGATCTGGATCTTCGGTACCCTGATTTTCCTGGTGCTGATGGCCGAAGCGTTCATGGGCTATCTGTTGCCATGGGGGCAGATGTCGTTCTGGGGTGCGCAGGTGATCGTGAACCTGTTCTCGGCCATTCCGCTGATCGGACCCGACCTGTCGCTGGTGATTCGTGGTGACTTCGTCGTTTCGGACGCCACCCTGAACCGCTTCTTCTCCTTCCACGTCATTGCCGTGCCGCTGGTGCTGATCGGCCTCGTTGCTGCCCACATCGTGGCGCTGCACGAAGTCGGCTCCAACAACCCGGACGGTGTGGAAATCAAGAAGAAGAAGGACGCCAACGGCATCCCGCTCGACGGCATTCCCTTCCATCCGTACTACACGGTCAAGGACATCGTCGGCGTGGTGGCCTTCCTGTTCTTCTTCAGCGCAGTGGTGTTCTTTGCGCCTGAAGCAGGTGGTTACTTCCTCGAGTTCAACAACTTCCTGCCGGCCGACCCGCTGGTGACCCCGCCGCACATCGCGCCGGTGTGGTACTTCACGCCGTTCTACTCGATCCTGCGTGCCGTGACCTATCCGCTGTTCGGTCTCGACGCCAAGTTCTGGGGCGTGGTGGCGATGGGCGCATCGGTGGTGATCATTGCCTTCCTGCCGTGGCTGGACCGCAGCCCGGTCAAGTCGATGCGCTACAAGGGCGTGATCTTCAAGGGCGCTGTTGCGATTTTCGTGGTCTGCTTCGCCATTCTCGGTTACCTGGGTGTGCTCCCGCCGACCCCGGGCCGTACCCTGGTTTCGCAGATCTGCTCGGTCCTGTACTTCGCCTTCTTCCTGGCCATGCCGTGGTACAGCAAGCTCGACAAGTGCAAACCCGAACCGGAAAGGGTGACTTTCAAATGAAATCGCGTGTAATCAATTTCATCAAGCGTGCCGCTGCCGTCGTGCTGTTTGCGCCGGCAATGGCGATGGCTGCCGGTGCTGTTCTGCACCTCGACAAGGCGCCGGTGAGCACGGAGCCGGCTGCGCTGCAGCACGGTGCCAAGCTCTTCGTCAACTACTGTCTGAACTGTCACGGCGCTTCTTTCCTGCGCTACAACAGGCTGCAGGACATTGGTCTGTCCGAGGAGTCAATTCGCGACAATCTGATGTTCACCGGTGAAAAGACCGGCGATCTGATGAAGATCTCGATGCGCCGTGAAGAGGCCAAGCAGTGGTTTGGCGCAGCGCCTCCCGACCTGACCCTGGTTGCACGTGCCCGTGCTTCAGAGTTCGGCAGCGGTGCCGACTGGCTCTACACCTACCTGCGCCAGTTCCATCGTGACCCGAACCGTCCGACGGGCTGGAACAACCTGGTTTTCCCGAACGTCGGCATGCCGCACGTGCTGTGGGAGCTTCAGGGTGAGCAGGTGGCGAAGGCCGGCGAGCATGGTTCGACGCTCGAACTGGTCAAGCCGGGCAAGCTGACCGCCGAAGAGTACGACAATGCCATCGCGGATCTCGTGTCCTACATTGTCTGGATGGGAGAACCCGTCGCCGAGAAGCGCAAGACCATCGGCATGTTCGTACTTGCCTTCCTTGCAGGTTTGTTCGTTCTTGCGTTCGCGCTGAAGAAGAACTACTGGAAGGATATTCATTGAGCGGATCGGTGAATGGCCGTAAGGCCTGACACTCGCTTCTCTCCAGACGCACCGCGCAAATCAATGCGTGGTGCGCTTTTGTTTTTTGCATCCGGAGTCGCAACATCATGATGAATCTTTATTCCGGTACGACCGATCCCTTCAGTCACCGTTGCCGGATCGTGCTCTTCGAAAAGGGCATGGATTTCGAGGTGATCGATGTCGACCTCTACAACAAGCCCGAAGATATTGCGGTCATCAACCCCTACGGCCGAGTGCCGGTGCTGGTGGATCGCGATCTCGTGCTGTACGAGTCGAACATCATCAATGAATATATCGACGAGCGTTTCCCGCACCCGCAGTTGATGCCGCCGGATCCCATCCTGCGTGCGCGTGCGCGGCAACTGCTGCATACGTTCGAGCACGAACTGTTTGCTCACATCGCTGCACTCGAGGCCAACCAGAAGGGCGTGGACAAGACCCGTGCTCATGTGCGCGACCACCTGACACAGCTCGCGCCGATCTTCACCAAGCAGAAGTTCATGCTGGGCGACGAGTTCTCCATGCTGGATGTGGCGATTGCGCCCTTGCTGTGGCGTCTTGAGCACTACGGAATCGAGCTGCCGAAAGCGGCTGCTCCGATGATGAAGTACGCAGAGCGCATTTTCAGTCGTCAGGGTTTCATCGACGCGCTGACGCCTTCCGAGAAGGTAATGCGGCGCTGACATGAAGACGCCTGGACCGGCTGGGGCGCGTCCCCTCCGGTCGGGCGGAACTTAGGACACGCAAGACATGGTATCCACCAAGCCCTACCTGGTTCGTGCCATCTACGAATGGTGTTCTGATCAGGGTTTTACGCCCTACCTTGCCGCCCGGGTCGATTCCAGCACCCGTGTGCCACCCGGCTACGCCAAGGACGGCCAGATCGTGCTCAACGTCGGGTCGGACGCGACCAACAAGCTGTCGATGGACAATGAGTCGATCAGCTTTCAGGCGCGTTTCAATGGCTCGGTGCAGCACATCCTGATTCCGATGAGCAATGTTCTTGCCGTCTATGCGCGCGAGAACGGCCAGGGGATGGCGTTCGAGGCGGACATCGATGAGGGCGAGCCGTTCGAGGAAGATGCTGCGGATGACGCCGATGCGACCGGGCTCGAGCTTGCGCCGGAGCCTTTGGCATCGTCCGAGCCGTCCGAGTCGCCCAAGTCCGGTGACGATCGCCAGCCGCCCCCCCGCGGCGGGCATCTGAAGGTCGTCAAGTAATACCCACCCGTCAGGCGGCGCTCAATTGCGCAGCCTGACGTTGGTGATCTGCCACCCACGTCTCGTACAGCGCGCCAAGCCGCCGACTCATTTCTTCGGTGTGCCACTGTTGTGCATATTCCCGCGCATCGACGCCCAGCTGCTGCAATTGCCGGCAGTCGCTCAGCAACTGGCCGACGACCTCCGCGAACCGGGCCGGGTTGTTTGGTGCGATCCTGCAGCCCTGTTGTGGCGCAAGGATGTCTACGGTCCCCATTTCGGCAAGGGCCACTACCGGCGTACCCAGTGCCATCGCTTCCAGCAGTACCAGTCCCTGCGTTTCGGTGCGCGACGCGAACACAAAGACATCTGCGGCCCGATAGCAGTCGTGCAATTCGTTGTGACGGTCGAGGTAGCCCAGGAAGCGGATGTGCTCGCTGAGTCCTGCACGTTCGACCTTTGTTCGCAGGCTGCCCAGTGCAGGGCCTTCACCGGTAACGAGCAGCATTGCAGCGGGTTCGGTCTTGCGCAATTCGCCCACCATGTCGATGAGGAAGTCGATGTTCTTCTCGTGCGCCACCCGACCGACAAAGAGCAGCAGACGCCTGCTTTTGGGGATGTCGTAGCGCTGACGGAAGTGACAGCCGTCACCGCCGTGGAACTGGTGTTCCGGAATACCAGTGGGGAGGATGTGTACGGGCGCATTCACGCCATAGCCCGCCAGTGTGTCGGCCATCGCTCGCGAGGGCACGATGACGGCGTCGAGTCCGTTGCATTGCTGGCGCGAGAATCGTCTTGCGGCGCCACGCAGCCATGCGCGTGGCACGAAGGGCACGTAGTGGAAGAGATATTCCTCGAAGAAGGTGTGATACGTGCCGACGCAGGGAAGGTCGAGCGCCTTCGCCAGTTCGAGTCCGGCGTAGTGGGCCACGAACGGGGTGTGGATATGTACCAGGTCGAAGTGCTGCTGTTTCAATGATTCGATCTGCTCGCGGATGGCGCTGCGCCGCATCATCCGGTCCTCGGGGTCGAGGGGGATGAAGCGCGAGGGAATCCGGATCAGGTCGTCCGTGCTCCTGCCACCGTCCTGCGGATAGGCGGGAGCAATCAGGCTGGAGTGGATGCCGTGTGCCTTGAGTGAGTTGCGGAAGGTCTCTATCGATGTGCTGACCCCGTTTATGCGAGGGAAGAACACGTCTGAAATCATCAGGATATTCATGGTCTGTGCCGGTTGCCGTAGGCCCAATCTAGTCTGTTCCGATGACTGCTTCATTGCAGACCTCGGGTGAGGATGGGTTGTTACAGTTTCCGGTTGACCCACATCATCGGTCCGGTGACGATTCTGCGTTATAAAGCGGCACCGCAAGGCCCGCGCGGGCCGATGTTCAGGAGAATGCAAGGATGGCACTGATGCAATGGAACGAGCAGCTTCAGCTCGGTCTCGGAAAGATGGACAAGACCCACGAGGAGTTCGTGAGCCACTACAACGCCGTTGTCGAGGCGGCGCCCGAGCAGTTTCTAGCGCGGCTCGATGACTTCATCGCCCACACCGAAGCACACTTCGATCAGGAAAATCGCTGGATGGAGCAGGTGAACTTTCCCGGTTGCCACCGTGCGGAACACGACCGGGTGCTGGTGGTGATGCGTGACGTTCGCAACCGCATTGAGCGCGGTGATGCGTTTCTTGGCAAGCGCTTGATGGAGGAGTTGCCGGCCTGGTTCGATAATCACGTCAGCGGCATGGATGCCGCGCTGGCCTTTCATCTGGACAGTATCGGATTCGACGTCGAGACCGGCGTGATTACCCCGCCTGAGGGTGACTGCAGCGGCAGTGCAAACGCAGGCGGTTGTGCCTGTACGTCGGCGCCTGCCCGGGCCGGCGCCGAACAGGTCTAAGCCACGCCCCGCGATACCCCTGCAGTGTCAGGGGTGTCGGACGGGGAAGCGCACTGTCGGTGCGCGCCCATGCATCAGGCCCGCGAGAATCTCGGCCGAGCCGCAGGCCAGGGTCCAGCCCAGTGTGCCGTGACCGGTGTTGTACCAGAGGTTGACGCCGCGGCCCTTGCCGATGATGGGCAGGTTACTCGGGGTGGCGGGGCGGAGTCCCGTCCACAGTTGCGCCTGTTCCGGGTCGATTGCGCCTGGCAGCCGTGTCCGTGCCCAGTCCAGAATGGCACGGCCGCGTTCTGGATCGATCGTGAGATCGAAACCGTTGAGCTCGGCAGTGCCGGCGATACGAAGCCGGTCTCCGAGACGGGAGCAGACGATGCGGCGGGACTCGTCGGTCAGGCTGACCTGCGGCGCCCGCGCGGGATCTGCAACCGGTGCTGTAATCGAATAGCCCTTCACCGGGTAGATTGGCAGGCGCTCGCCAAGCGCATGCACCATGAGGGGGCTGAAGCTGCCGAGGCATACCACATAGGCGTTCGCGGTCAGGGTGCCAGCCCGCCCTTCACGGTCACGCACCTCGACACCGTCGATCAGGCCGCCGGTGTGGGTCAGGCGTTCGATCGTCGTCTGATAGTGAAACTGCACGCCGTCGCGCGCAAGCACCCCCGCCAGCGCACCGGTAAAGCGCATCGCGTCGCCGTTTTCGTCGCCGGGCGCATACAGACCGCCCGCCAGTGTTGGTGCGAGTGTCGCGAGCGCGGGCTCGATTGCAAGGCATTCGGCAGCCGAGCAAGCCCGGGCTTCAATGCCGAGTTGCATCAGCTGCTCTGCGCGTGCCGGTGCATGAGCGAAATCCGAGGCGCTGAAAAAAAGGTGAAGGATGCCCTGCTCGCGCGCATCGTAGTCGTTCTCGATGCCGGCGGCTGCGCGTACCCGGTGCAGTTCGCGCTGACTGTGGATGGCAAGCGCAGCAATCGCCTCGGTGTTGCGCTTCGCACGCCACGGCAGGCACTCATGCAGAAAGGACAGCGCCCAGCGCCATTGGTCGAGGCTTGCCTGAGGGCTGAAGCGCAGCGGGGCGTCGTGTTTGCCAAGCCAGCGCAGCGCCAGAAAGGGGGCCGCCGGGTTGGCCCAGGGCTCGGGATGGCTGACCGAGATCTGGCCACCATTGGCAAAGCTCGTTTCCTGTCCAGCTTGCGGCTGGCGGTCTATCACGCTGACCTCGAACCCCGCCTGCTTCAGGTACCAGGCGGTGGTGACGCCGGTGATGCCGGCGCCGAGAACCATCACATGCATAACTTGGCTTTTGTGCTCCAGAGAGGCTGCCCAGTGCGTGTGCGGGGCAGGGCGGCGAACCGCCAAGCCGTAAATGATAACCGCCAGCGTGCAACTCGTGGTGCGCAGACGTCCCGGAAACGGGATAATCGGGTCTGACATCTTCAATCATCCGTCTCCGGGAGTTTTGCACATGCGTCGCGTCACCCTTACCCAATTCCTGATCGAGCAGCAGCGCGCCGGACGCGTATCGGCCGATCTGCGGCTCTTGCTCGAGGTCGTGGCTCGCGCGTGCAAGGCGATCGGAGTCAATGTGTCCAAAGGGGCGCTTGCCGGTGTGCTGGGTGAGGCCGGTACCGACAACGTGCAGGGCGAGGCACAGAAGAAGCTCGACGTGATTGCCAACGAGATTCTGCTGCAGGCCAACGAATGGGGCGGCCACCTTGCGGCAATGGCGTCCGAAGAGGTCGAAACCGTGCATCAGATCCCGTTCGACTTTCCCAAGGGCGGCTATCTGCTGATGTTCGATCCGCTCGACGGCTCGTCAAACATCGACATCAACGTCACCGTGGGTACGATCTTTTCCGTGCTGCGCAACCCCGAGGGCGAGGGTGATCCGACCGAGGAAAGCTTCATGCAGCCCGGTCGGGAGCAGGTGGCAGCCGGCTATGCGATCTACGGCCCCTCCACCCAGCTCGTGCTCACAGTGGGCAAGGGCGTTCACGCCTTCACGCTCGACCGCGAAATGGGCAGCTTCATCTATACCACTCCCTACATGACGGTACCCGAGGAAACCCGCGAGTTCGCGATCAACGCCTCCAACGCCCGCCACTGGGAGGCGCCGGTTCAGCGCTACATCTCAGAGCTGCAGGAAGGCAAGGCTGGCCCCCGTGGCGTCGATTTCAACATGCGCTGGGTGGCGTCGATGGTGGCTGACGTGCACCGTGTGCTGACCCGTGGCGGCATCTTCATGTACCCGCTCGACGAGAAATGTCGTGCCCAGGGCGGCAAGCTGCGGCTCATGTACGAAGCCAACCCGATGGCCATGCTGATCGAGCAGGCCGGTGGCGCGGCCACCACCGGGCGCGAGCGCATCCTCGATATCCAGCCCGACAAGCTGCATCAGCGCGTACCCGTCGTGCTCGGCTCGAAGAGCGAGGTCGAACGCGTGACTTCATACCATCTTGAAGCTTGATTCGCTTCTCCGTGCCTTGAGCCTCCTGGCCCTGGGGTGTTTCCTCTTGTGGGGAAACAGCGCCAGGGCACAGGATCGTGTCAGCGTAGCGCTCGAAGCGCCGGAAACGGTCAGCGTGCTCCTGCGTCAGCACGTGCGCCTGCTTAAGTCGGCCGAGCTGACGGTGCCCGAGGTCGGGCCCGATCAGACCGCGCTGGTGCGACGCACACGGCGGGAAGTTGTCGATCTGCTCTCCACGGAGGGCTATTTCAACCCCGAAGTGAGGCTCGATCGGCGTAGCGGGGACAAATGGACGCTGACCGTGGAGCCTGGCGTACGGGCTGCCATTACTGCCGTCGATATCGGTTTCGAAGGCGAACTGGCGAGTGCGAGCGAAGCCGAGGCGGCAGCCTTGCGCGACAGTCTGCGCGAAAATTGGGCCTTGTCGGTGGGCAAGCCCTTTCGTCAGTCCGAATGGGATAGTGCCAAACAGCAACTGCTCGATGCGGTCAGTCGCCGCCGTTACGCTGCGGCGCGCACACTGAGTACCCGTGCCGAAGTCAATGAGGCCGGCACCGAAGTGGCGCTGTCGGTCGTGATCGACAGCGGCCCGACTTTCAGACTTGGCGAACTCGCAGTCAGTGGTTTGAGCCGACTGCCGGCCGATCTTGTTACGCGCTACAGCACGGTCGAGGCGGGCGATATCTACGATCAGGACGCCTTGCTTGCCTTGCAGGAGGCCTTGCAGGGTGCGCCCCAGTTTGCGTCGGTGGTGGTCGATATCGAGCGTGACCCGGCACTGGCTGCTGCCGTGCCCGTGCGTGTGCAAGTGGCAGAGGCCCAGTCGCGGCGCCTGAGTTTTGGTGCAGGTGTATCGAGCAATACCGGTTATCGGGTCGAGGCTGCGTATCGCGACGTCAATATTCTTTCGCGCGGATGGGAACTGTCATCGGGCATCCGTCTCGAGCAGTTGCGCCAGTCGCTTTTCGCCGATCTGTTCTTTCCGCCGGCGCCGGACGGTCATCGCGACAGCATCGGTGCGCTGATCGACAACAGCGATCTCGAAGGACTGAAGACCGAAAGCCAGGCGATCGGTATCGGTCGGACCACCATCCGCGGTGATATCGAAACCCAGATTGCCCTGCGGTTGCAGCATGAGTCCCTGCATCCCGATGGCGCCGATCCCTCCAGCCTGACAACGCTGACGGCAAACTGGACCTGGGTGCAGCGAGCGGTGGATAACGTGCTCGATCCGCGGCGCGGGCACGTCCTCGAGGTGCAGATTGGCGGCGGCTCGAGTATCGCGCTTGCGGAGCAGGACTTCGTGCGACTCTATGGCCGCTATCAGCACTATTTTCCGATCGGCGAGGCCGACATGCTGACCCTGCGCGGAGAGCTGGGTGCCACGCTCGCGCCTTCCCGCGACGGTATCCCGCAGGATTTCCTGTTCCGCGCCGGCGGCTCGCAATCGGTGCGAGGCTATGCCTATCAGAGCCTCGGCGTAACTGAAGGCGATGCGACCGTGGGTGGCCGTTATCTGGGGACCCTCAGTGGCGAGTACGTGCATTGGTTTCGTCGTGACTGGGGCGTTGCGGCCTTCGTCGATGCCGGCGATGCCGCGGATTCACGCAGTGAGTTCCGACTGCGCACCGGCTACGGTCTGGGCGCGCGCTGGCGCAGCCCGGCAGGGCCTCTTGCAATCGACCTCGCATGGGGCCACGACGACGCCCGGCTGCGTCTGCACTTTGGCGTAGCGGTCGCGTTCTGAGCTCGCCGCTGCGGCGCAGCAAATTTTTCTTCCGTCTCCGCTCTTGAAATAGCGAAACCCCGCCCCTATTATTAGCACTCGTTGGCAGTGAGTGCTAACAGTCCGGCGCAAGCCGCGACCACTGCGAATTTTCCGGCGGGATGGTCCCGCCACAGTTTAAACAGTACTAAGGAGTGAACTCGATGAAGATTCGTCCCCTGCACGATCGCGTGATCGTCAAGCGTCTGGAAGCCGAACGCAAGACCGCCAGCGGTATCGTGATCCCCGATTCCGCCGGTGAAAAGCCCGACCAGGGCGAAGTGCTGGCTGTCGGCAACGGCAAGATCCTGGACGACGGCAACGTGCGTCCGATGGCCGTCAAGGTGGGCGACAAGGTGCTGTTCGGCAAGTACGCCGGCCAGTCCGTGAAGGTCGAAGGCGACGAACTGCTCGTCATGCGCGAAGAAGACATCATGGGCGTGGTTGAAGGCTGAGCCTCCCGCAATCCCACGATTCTCGATTCGAAATAATTCAGGAGTTCTAAAGAATGGCTGCTAAAGAAGTCAAATTCGGTGATTCCGCGCGCGAGCGCATGGTTGCTGGTATCAACACCCTGGCCAACGCGGTCAAGGTCACCCTCGGCCCCAAGGGTCGCAACGTCGTGCTCGAGCGCTCCTTCGGCGCCCCGACCGTGACCAAGGACGGCGTTTCCGTCGCCAAGGAAATCGAACTGAAGGACAAGTTCGAAAACATGGGCGCGCAGATGGTCAAGGAAGTTGCTTCCAAGACCTCCGACATCGCCGGTGACGGCACCACCACGGCAACCGTGCTGGCTCAGTCGATCGTTCGTGAAGGCATGAAGTTCGTTGCTGCCGGCATGAACCCGATGGATCTGAAGCGCGGCATCGACAAGGCTGTCATCGCCACCATCGACGAGCTGAAGAAGCTGTCGAAGCCCTGCTCGACCAACAAGGAAATCGCCCAGGTCGGTTCGATCTCCGCCAACTCCGACGCGGACATCGGTGAGATCATCGCCCGCGCCATGGACAAGGTCGGCAAGGAAGGCGTGATCACCGTTGAAGACGGCAAGAGCCTCGCCAACGAACTCGACGTCGTCGAAGGCATGCAGTTCGACCGCGGCTACCTGTCGCCCTACTTCATCAACAACCCGGACAAGCAGGTTGCCATCCTCGACAACCCGTTCGTCCTGCTGTTCGACAAGAAGATCTCCAACATCCGTGACCTGCTGCCGGTACTGGAGCAAGTTGCCAAGGCCGGCCGTCCGCTGCTGATCATCGCTGAAGATGTCGATGGCGAAGCGCTGGCGACCCTCGTGGTGAACAACATCCGTGGCATCCTCAAGACCTGCGCCGTCAAGGCTCCGGGCTTCGGTGACCGCCGCAAGGCCATGCTGGAGGACATCGCTGTCCTGACCGGCGGCCAGGTGATCGCAGAAGAAGTGGGTCTGACCCTCGAGAAGTGCACGCTGGAAGAGCTGGGCCAGGCCAAGCGTATCGAAGTCGGCAAGGAAAACACCATCGTTATCGACGGTGCCGGCGACGGTGAGCGCATCGAAGCACGCGTCAAGCAGATCCGTGTTCAGATCGAAGAAGCGACCTCCGACTACGATCGCGAGAAGCTGCAAGAGCGCGTGGCCAAGCTGGCCGGCGGCGTTGCTCTGATCAAGGTTGGCGCTGCGACCGAAGTCGAAATGAAGGAAAAGAAGGCGCGCGTCGAAGACGCACTGCACGCCACCCGTGCTGCTGTTGAAGAAGGTATCGTTCCCGGCGGCGGCGTTGCCCTGCTGCGTGCTCGTGCCAACCTCACCGGCCTCAAGGGTGACAACCATGACCAGGACGCCGGCATCAAGATCGTGCTGCGCGCCATGGAACAGCCGCTGCGCGAAATCGTTTCCAACGCTGGCGACGAGCCCTCGGTGGTGGTGAACCGCGTAACCGAAGGTGAAGGCAACTTCGGCTACAACGCTGCAACCGGCGAGTACGGCGACATGGTCGAAATGGGCGTGCTGGATCCCACCAAGGTGACCCGCACCGCGCTGCAGAACGCAGCTTCGGTTGCTGGCCTGATGCTCACCACCGACTGCATGGTTGCTGAACTGGCTGACGACAAGGCTGGTGGCGGCATGCCCGACATGGGCGGCATGGGTGGTATGGGCGGTATGGGCGGTATGGGCATGTAATTGCCCGCTGACCTCACGGTCAAGCTCAAAGGCCCCGCTTCGGCGGGGCTTTTTTTCGCCTGTCGTGATCTGCGGCTCAGAGGATTCGGGCGGGCGCAACCGCGCGTGGGGCAAAGCGCTACGCGCAATGACTCAGGCGTGGGATAATCGCGGAGAAAGGAAAAGACGGCAGGGAGCATCGGCGCCATGCGCGCGACGCTCCCCGGAACGCGTGCGCTGCTGAACGCGTGCGTTCCCGAAGACCGAGTAAAAGGAGAACAGCGGGACTGAATTTAATGGGTTCCGCTTACATTCAACTTACATCCGGAATCCTATGCGCATTCTTCTCGCGGAAGATGACCCAGTCATCGCCGACGGAATCGGCAGGGCGCTCAAACGTGGCGGGTATGCAATCGACCATGTTGCCAATGGTGCAGACGCGGATGCAGCGCTGGCCTCGCAGCCCTACGATCTGCTGATTCTCGACCTCGGACTCCCGAAGTTGCCAGGTATTGAGGTGCTCAAGCGATTGCGGAGCCGCAAGTCTGCAATACCGGTCCTGATCCTCACCGCGCAGGACGGTGTCGAGGACCGTGTGCGCGGCCTTGATGCGGGCGCGGACGACTACATGACAAAGCCCTTCGCCTTGCCCGAGCTCGAGGCCCGTGTGCGTGCTCATACCCGGCGCGGTACCGGCCAGCCGCGCTGTATCGAGGTGGGCAACCTGACTTACGATCAGGCCGATCATGTGGTCAAGATCAATGGTCAGATGGTCGAACTCTCCGCGCGCGAAGTCGGATTGCTGGAGGTCTTCATCCTGCGGGTCGGGCGGCTGGTGAGCAAGGACCAGCTGGTGGACCACTTGTGTGGCTGGGGTGAGGAAGTGTCGAGCAATGCGATCGAGGTCTATGTGCATCGACTGCGGAAGAAGCTCGAGGATAGTGGCGTCCGTATCGTGACCGTTCGCGGTCTGGGCTATTGCCTGGAAAATCCGGATGCTGTCCCGGCTACGAAGGCCTGACCGCAAGCCGACCGGGCAGCGCGCTCCCGGGCAGCCCAACTCGCTGTTCGGCGAAATCCTCGACTGGCTGCTCGCGCCCTTGCTGTTCCTGTGGCCGATTTCGATCATCGTCACCCACAACGTTGCCGACAACATCGCCAACCAGCCCTACGACCGGGCGCTGGCCGACAGTGCGCGCGCACTCGCGCGACTGGTCAAGGTGGAGGATGGCAAGGTGGTGGTGCATTTTCCGGCACCGCCGCGTGCGCTGTTCAGGGCCGATCAGGACGACACCGTCTACTATCAGGTCGCAGATCAGGGCGGCGAGACCATCACCGGTGACCGCGAGATCCCCTGGGTGGCGCCGCCCGCGTCGGTGCTGGGTGAGGAGGTGCGTTACCGCGACGAGGTCATCCATGGCGAGGAGGTGAGGGTCGCCTATCAGTTTCTGCGCGCGTGGCCGGAGCCTGCCAGTCCGCTGGTGCTGGTGCAGGTTGCCGAAACCCGCAACAAGCGCTCTGACCTCGCCTCGCGGGTGGTGACCGGGGTGCTGCTGCCGCAGTTCGCAATCATCCCGCTGGCCGTGGTACTGGTGTGGGTGGGGCTGACGCGCGGCATTGCGCCGCTCAACCGCCTGCAAAGCCTGATCCGGCGACGACGCCCGACCGACCTGTCGCCGATCGTGCCGGCCAGCGTTCCGGAGGAGGTGCGGCCGCTGATCATCGCCTTCAACGACATGATGGCCCGCCTTGAAGAGAACCTGCAGGCGCAGCAACGCTTCATTGCCGATGCCGCGCACCAGATGCGCACGCCGCTGACCGGTTTGCGCATGCAGACCGAACTGGCGCTGCTCGAGAGCGACCCCGAGCAACTGCGTAATTCGCTGACGCAGATCGCTGACAGCACCGAACGCGCCGGGCACCTGATCAATCAGTTGCTTTCGCTTGCCCGCGCCGAGGCCAGCTTCGAGAAGCTCTACGCGGTCGAACCGGTCGATGTCGAGGCGATGGTGCGTGAGGTGGGGCAGGATCTGTTCCCGCGTGCGCTTGCCAAGGGCATCGATCTCGGGGTGGAGAGCAGCGGGCAGGGCATGCTGGTCGAGGGCAACCCGGTGCTGTTGCGCGAGATGGTCAAGAACCTGATGGACAACGCCATCAAATACACCCCGCGCGGTGGCAGCGTGACTGCACGCACCCGTCACGCCGGCGCGCCGATTTTCGAAGTCGAGGACACCGGCGAGGGTATCCCCGAGGCGGATCGCGAGCGCGTATTCGAGCGCTTCTATCGGGTGCTGGGCAGCGGCGCGGACGGTTCGGGGCTGGGGTTGCCCATCGTGCGTGAGATTGCCGAGCTGCATCGCGCCACGGTCAGCCTG
Organism: Parazoarcus communis; assembly: GCF_003111665.1. NCBI lineage: Bacteria > Pseudomonadati > Pseudomonadota > Betaproteobacteria > Rhodocyclales > Zoogloeaceae > Parazoarcus > Parazoarcus communis. The sequence goes on from NZ_CP022188.1 coordinate 2,419,952, forward strand.
AGCCCCAATCCGGCGGGGCAGGGGACCGTCGCGCAGGTCGTCTTTCCGCGCAGCCAGCTGCAGCTGCCGCCGCCGGTTCACGGGGACTATTTTCCACTGGGCTGAGCGGAGCGACGCGTTTTCCGGTTGTGCGTTAAGCTGTTGTTCAGTAACTATTAAGGTATTGATATAAAAGAATAAAAACGAGTTTTCGTAAGCTCGTCGTAAGTCTCCCTCTCTACCTTGTCGCTGGCCGGGCGCATGCCCGGTGCGATCAATGCCCGCATGGAGGGGGAGACATGGAAAACGATTCGGTGGCAAAAATCATTGCCAACCCGAAGTATCAGCGCCTGGTAAGCACGCGCTCGAAATTTGGCTGGCTGCTGACGGCGATCATGATGGTCGTCTACTACGGCTATATCGCGATCATCGCCTTCGACAAGGAAGTGCTTGCGGCCCGGCTTGGCGAAGGTGTGACCAGCGTAGGTATCCCCGTCGGTTTTGGTGTGATCGTCTTTACGATCATCATTACCGGCATCTACGTGCGCCGTGCGAACTCCGAGTTCGACAAGCTGACTGAAGAAGTCGTCAGGGAGGCAGGCAAATGAACGCCCGCCATCTGAATATTCTGGGCGGCGTTGCGCTTGCCCTTTTGTCCGCAGCCGTGCTGGCGGCCGGTGGCGACCTCGGACAGGCCGAGAAGCAGGCCACCAACTGGACTGCAATCAGCATGTTCGGTGGTTTTGTGGTGCTTACCCTGTTCATCACCAAGTGGGCAGCGGCCAAGACCAAGTCCGCTGCAGACTTCTACACCGCAGGTGGCGGCATCACCGGCTTTCAGAACGGTCTGGCGATTGCCGGTGACTACATGTCGGCCGCGTCCTTCCTCGGTATCTCGGCCGCGGTGATGGCGAGCGGCTACGATGGTCTGATCTACTCGATCGGCTTTCTCGTGGGCTGGCCGGTGATCACCTTCCTGATGGCGGAGCGGCTGCGCAACCTGGGCAAGTTCACCTTCGCCGACGTTGCCGCCTACCGCTTCAAGCAAACCCCGATCCGGGCTTTTGCCGCATCCGGTACGCTGGTGGTGGTGTCCTTCTACCTGATCGCGCAGATGGTCGGCGCGGGCCAGTTGATCAAGCTGCTGTTTGGTCTGGAGTACTGGATGGCGGTGGTCATCGTTGGCGCGCTGATGATGGTCTATGTGTTGTTCGGCGGCATGACGGCGACCACCTGGGTGCAGATCATCAAGGCTTGCCTGCTGCTGGCCGGTGCGTCCTTCATGGCCTTCATGGTGATGGCGCAGTACGGCTTCTCGCCGGAAGCGCTGTTTGCCGCATCGGTACAGGTCAAGGCAACGACTGCCGTGGCTGCAGGCAAGACGATCGAGGAGGCGGGGATTCTCGGGCAGGCGATCATGGGGCCAGGGTCCTTCATCAAGGACCCGATTTCGGCGATCTCCTTCGGCATGGCGCTGATGTTCGGCACCGCTGGCCTGCCGCACATCCTGATGCGCTTCTTCACCGTCCCCGATGCAAAGGAAGCGCGCAAGTCGGTGTTCTGGGCCACCACCTGGATCGGCTATTTCTACGTGCTGACCTTCATCATCGGCTTTGGCGCGATCGTGCTGGTGTCGACCAATCCGGGCTTCCTTGACGCGAAGGGCGGTCTGATCGGCGGCAACAACATGGCGGCCATCCACCTGGCTAACGCGGTGGGCGGCAACGTGTTCCTCGGTTTTATCTCCGCAGTCGCTTTTGCCACGATTCTGGCCGTGGTTGCCGGTCTGACGCTGTCCGGTGCATCGGCTGTCTCGCACGACTTGTACGCCACGGTGTTCAAGAAAGGCAATGCCGACTCTGCTTCCGAGCTGCGTGTGTCGCGCATTACCACGCTTGCGCTTGGTGTGGTCGCGGTGGTGCTGGGGATTGCCTTCGAGAAGCAGAACATCGCCTTCATGGTGTCACTGGCCTTCGCGATTGCGGCATCGGCCAACTTCCCGGTGCTGTTCATGTCCGTGTTGTGGAAGGATTGCACGACGCGTGGCGCGGCCATCGGCGGCTTCCTCGGTCTGACCACTGCGGTTGCGCTTACGGTGGTGTCGCCTTCGGTGTGGGAAGCGACGCTGGGCAACCCCAAGGGTTCGGCGCTCTTCCCCTACACCTCGCCGGCCCTGTTTTCGATGGCGGCAGGCTTCATCGGAATCTGGCTGTTCTCGGTGCTGGACAACAGCGAGCGTGCGAAGGTCGACCGTGCGGGCTATCTGGCGCAGAAGGTGCGCTCGGAGACCGGCATCGGCGCGTCGGGGGCTTCTGGTCACTGATGTGCTTCAACGTGTGCGCTCATTCGCAGGAGTCTGCGGTGAGCGTGCTGCAAGACACCAGGCTGCAGTGGGTGATGCCCGCTGCAGCCTTTTTTACTGCGTCAGCGGCAAGCGCACTTGCACCCGCGTGCCCTTGCCGCGTGGCGAGGCGGAGATCCTGATGCTCCCATGATGACAGCGCGCAATCTCGCGTGCGATAGGCAGTCCGAGGCCGCTTCCCGACAGGCTCGTTTCGGGCAGGCGATAGAAGCGCTCGAAGACGGCTTCGCACCGGTCTTCCGGAATCCCCGGGCCCGTGTCGCTGACCTCAAGTTCAAGCATCCCGTCCGCCGCCGCACAGCGCAGCGAGACCTCGCCACCGTCGGGTGTGTAACGCAAGGCGTTGTCCATCAGGTTGGCGATCAGTTCGCGCAGCAGCGTAGGGTCGCCGACGATGGAGACCGGTTCGCGCGCGATGCCGAGGTCGATCGAGCGCGCATCAGCCTTCTCCAGCCACTCCTCGACCATGTCGTCGATCAGATGAGCGAAATCGACCGTCGATGCATTGACCATCAGTTGCGCACCGGCCTCCGCGCGCGCCAGCGCGAGCAACTGGTTGGCAAGACGCGTCACCCGCTGAATGGAGCGCTTCAGTCGCGCCAGTGCGGCATCGTCGGCAGGGTGCGACTCAAGCAGCTCAATCTGCATCTGCAGCCCGGCGAGCGGGGTACGCAGTTGATGTGCCGCATCCTGCAGAAACTGTCGCTGTCCGGTATTGGCCGCGCGCAGACGGTCGAACAGGGCGTTGAGTGCGCGGACGACCTCGCGAATCTCCAGCGGCACGCTCTCGGGCGACAGCGGCGAAAGATCGGTGCCGGTGCGCCCACGCAGTTCATCTTCGAGCCGCTTCAATGGGGCCAGGCTGGACGGAATGCCCAGGCGTACGGCCAGCGTGGCCGCAGCCAGCAGCATGACCGCAGCCGATCCGAATCCAAGCAGCAGGCGCTCTAGTGCCTGCTGGCGCTTGTTCAGCGTCTCGCCAACGGTAATGTAGATGGTGTGGTGACCGAGGGTCTGCTGCAGGCGCACGGCACGAATCGGCGTGTCGCGATAGTGGCTGTCGAAGAACTGCGGTGCGGCGAGGTGGTGCGCGGGCAGGCTCTCGACGTTCGGCTGCAGCTCCGTGGCACCCGTGCCGTTGCGTGAGCGCTCACTGCCGAGTGAGGGCAGGTCCGTATCACCACCCAGGATGCTTCCGTTTCCGGTTCTGACGCGAAAGTAGATGTCGTCGATGGTGTCCGTCCGCAGGACCTGCTCGGCGCCGCCCGTGAGGTCGAGCGTGATCTGCCCATCCCGCAGCAGGACATGGTTTGCCGCCCCATGTGCGAGGTTGATCAGGTTCTGGTCGTATGCGGTACCGATCACGCTCTTCGCGATACCGTAGCTGATGCCTCCGGCCGTAATCAGCAGCAGGAAGGTAGGGCCGGCAAAGTTCTGCAGCAGGCGCCGATAAAGGCTTGTCTGCATGGCCTAGTGGCCGGGGCCGAGTTCCAGCCTGTAGCCGAAGCCGCGCACCGTGCGGATCAGCAGGCCCGCAGGCTCGAGGCGGGGGCGCAGGCGCGAGATGTACACTTCGACTGCATTGCCGCTGGCGTCTGCCTGCAAGTGGTCTTTGGGTACGGTACGGCCGTCGGCTGCCGCAAGGGCTTCGAGCAGCGTCCATTCACGCGCGGTGAGGTTCAGCGGTTCGCCGTTCAGCGCAGCCAGTCTGCCGTCAAGGTCGAGCGTCAGGGGGCCGAAGGAAATCGACTGCGTTGTCGCATACTTGCCTCGCCGCAGTACCGCCCGCATCCGCGCTGTGAGCTCGGCAAGCTGGAATGGCTTGGCCAGATAGTCGTCGGCGCCAAGGTCGAGGCCGTAGATGCGGTCGTCGAGGGCATCGCGTGCGGTGATCAGCATCACCGGAACCGCCTGCTGACGGCTGCGAATGCGTCGCACCAGTTCATAGCCACCAAGCCCGGGAAGGCCGACATCGACCAGCGCGAAATCAATGGATTCCGCCTGCAGCAGCTGATCCGCGCGCATCCCGTCGCTCTCCTGCATGACGGTATCGCCCTGGCCGCGCAGAAAACTTGCGATGCCGTCTGACAGCTCGGGGTCGTCTTCGACCAGTAGTACGCGCATGGTTGTCTCAAGGTGAGTCGGTCACGCTCTAACGCGGCACCAGCACGCTGTGCTGACACGGTGCGCATGCGTCTGGAGAAGAAACAAGTGAATTTGAATGCGATTATGCATTGACGACAGAAAATCTTCCGCTATAATGCGCTCCTCGTTGGCCAGTTAGCTCAGTTGGTAGAGCAGCGGATTGAAAATCCGCGTGTCCGTGGTTCGATTCCGCGACTGGCCACCAGAACAAGCAAAAACGCCGATCCATTGGGTCGGCGTTTTTGCGTTCACGATCAGGAAGTCCGCGTGGGAGTCATGCTGGCGAATTTGCTGCCGTTCTCCAATTCTTTCTATCACCCGGACGAGAGAGAGAGTGCGGATTCATGCTGGACGACAAGACTGCGTGGCAGCTTCTTGAACGGCAGCGTCTCGCTCTGGAATCCTGCACTCCGGCATTCACAGCTTCTCAAGCCCGGTTCTCACGGAGGCTGCACGTTGGTGGATAGCGTCGCGTGCTGCCTCATCGAATTTCCCCAGTTGCCGATAGACCATCCCCAGCCGATGATTTGTCTCAAGTACTACACGATTCCGCTCAAAGAAGTCCCAATACAGCGCGTTGAACGGACAGGCCTTCTCTCCGGTTCGTGCGCTGCGGTCGTACGCGCAGCCTTTGCAGTAATCGCTCATGCGGTCAATGTAGGCTGCACTCGATACATAAGGTTTCGTCGCAAGGCCACCGCCGTCTGCGTACTGGCTCATGCCAAGCGTGTTTGGTAGTTCCACCCATTCGAAGGCGTCGATGTAGATGCCGAGGTACCAGCGGTGCACGGCCACCGGGTCGAGGCCGGCGAGGAGGGCGAAGTTGCCGATTACCATCAGGCGCTGGATGTGGTGGGCATAGGCATGTTCCAGCGACTGGCTGATGCTGTGGGCGAGGCAGCGCATTCGCGTCTCGCCGGTCCAGAACCACGATGGAAGCGGGCGGTCGTGTCCGAAAAAGTTATGGCTGACGTAGTCAGGCATGTTCGCCCAATACACGCCGCGCACGTATTCGCGCCAGCCGAGGATCTGGCGAATGAAGCCTTCTGCGGCAGGCAGTGGCACCTTGCCTTCGAGGTGGGCGGTTTCGGCTCGCTGCACGACCTCGCGCGGGTTGAGCATCTTGGTGTTGAGTGCGAATGAGAGCAAGGAGTGGAACAGGCGCCACGCGCGGTAGGTGAGCGCGTCCTGGAAGTCGCCAAAGTGGGGCAGGCCGTCGCGGATGAAATCATCCAGTTGCTGCAGGGCTTCCGCACGGTTCAGCGGCCAGGTGAAGCGGTCTGCCGAGGGGTTTCCGAAGTGGCCGACGCCCGCATCGACGATGGTCTGCCACAGGGCGGTGTGATCATGGCGAGGCCGGCGGTCGGTCGGTTCTGCAGGGTAGCCGGGCCAGGGTTTGCGGTTGTCCTGGTCGAAGTTCCACTTGCCGCCCAGCGGCTTGTTGCCGGTCATCAGCACCTGGTGCCGGCTGCGCATCTGGCGGTAGAAATGCTCCATCAGCCACTGCTTGCGCTGTGCAAAGATGTCCGTAGCCTCATTGCGGGTGGTGTAGAAGTGTTCGCTATCGACCATGCCGCCCTTGAGCGCAGACTGCTTCAGGTAGTCGGCGAGTTGGCGGTCGAGACGCCATTCGTCAGGCGCCTGATACTCGAAGTGGGTGATGCCATGCTCTTTGACCAGCATGTCGAGGTTGGCGGGTAGTGATTGGAGATTTTCAGGGGCATCGATGGCCAGATAGACGACCCGGTGTCCTGCCCCGGACAAGGTTCTGGCGACGTCTCGCATGGCAGCAAAGATGCCGATGATCTTCTGCGCATGATGCAGGACGTAGTCGGTCTCCTGGCGGATCTCCATCAGTACGTAAACCACATCGGGAGAGGTGGTGGCGAACCAGCTGTGCCCAGGGTTGAGCTGGTCGCCGAGAATGAGGCGCAGCGTTGTCATGGCGCACTCCAGAGTGCGCGGTAGTTCCCGTCGGGATCGTGTTCCGCCGCCTGCTTGTCGGGGTTGAAGCGGCGCCCTCCGCGCGGATCGGTGCCGTAGCCGGCGATATACAGCCAGTTGCCCTGGTTGCTGCAGATGTCGAAGTCGATGAGGCAGGATTCGAACCAGGCGGCACCTGCGCGCCAGTCACAACCGAGTTCATGGATGAGATAGCTGGCCACGATCTGGCGCATGCGATTCGAGATATAGCCCGTTGCTGCAAGCTCCCGCATTCCGGCGTCGATCAGGGCGTGACCCGTCTGACCGCAGCGCCAGCGTTCGAAGGCGCTTGTGTCATGCGGCGGAGACGCATTCCCCTTGAGCCCGCTGGCGCGGAACAGACGGCGGCCGTATTTACGCTGAAGCAGGCGAAAGTAGTCGCGCCACAGCAGCTCGAACCACAGCCAGTAGCTGCTCTCGCTGGCACCGTGTTCGGCTTCGAAAGTCACGAGATGCGCATGGATCTGCGGGGCGGAGAGCGCGCCGACTGCCAGCCATGGAGAGAACTTGCTGGAGTCGTCGAGGCCGGCAAGCTTGTTGCGGGTCAACTTGTAGCTGTGTGGCAACTGACGTGCCATGTAGCGTCGAAGGTGCGCAAGGGCAGCGGACTCGCTGCCGTGATATTCCGGGCGGGTGCAGGGAAAGGCGGCGCGTGGATCTGGCGTCATTGACGGGATGCTTGTGCTCGCCCGGGAGGGCACCAAACCCGTTGGCAAGGGCGGAAGCCGGTCGCGCTCCGGCAGGGGGCGCCGAGGTCTGATTGCCGCTTTTTCGACCACGCGGCGAAATTCGGTGAACACATCGGGCAGGTCCTTGCTCGCGAAGGGCAGCGTGCCGGGCTCGAGCAGGGTGGATTGCCAGACCTCATCGACCATCATGCCTGCCTGGCGCAAGGCTGCGACCTCGTCCTCTTCTTCGGGCGCTGCGATGGTTTCGCAGACGATTCTTTCTGCACCCAGCGATCGGGCCAGCCCCGGAAGGGCTTCAGCGCAAGGGCCTGTCAGTTCGATCAGGCGGCTGCCGGCCGAAGTGATTGCCTCCGAGAGGCCGGCAACGGCGGTGGAGACGAAGTGGCGCCGGTGCGGGCCAATTCGCGTGAAACCCCATCGGGTTGTCTGCTCGATTGCGTGGCAGTAGACCGGAACGAGTTCGCAGCGGCTCTGCTCAGCCAGACAGCACGCCTTTTCGAACGCGGGGTTGTCATGCAGTCGCAGATCGTTTCGGAACCAGTAGATGATGGGCGTCATGCGTCAGCCTTGCGCTGCCTGCTGCAGCGGACGGAGCAGTATTTGACCTCTTCCCAGCAGCGCGCCCACTTCTTTCGCCAGGTGAAGGGACGACTGCAGCACGCGCAGATCCTGGTCGGTAAATCGGATTTCTTGAGCATGGTTTGCAACAGCAAGGAAGGCGTCGAACTCGGTCAGCCGATGTGAGCGCAGAGCGATGGTTATCCTTGTTTGTCCTGGACAAAGCGTATTGATGTTCATAATATCAGAACGCCTAAGCTGAAATTATGATTGATGTTCAATATTTGTCGTGGACGTATGTCAGCGGCCGAGAGTGAGCTTCAAGCCCTGTTGTGGAGAGCGTCTGATGAATTCGTTTCCTGATTCCCGGCCGCAGGCGGTTGCATGGCTGGGTTATGGCGGCCTGTTGCCATTCGTGATGCTGACGGCGCTGCTTGCTGTCGATGTTGATGGGGGCGCGTTCTTCCGTGAAGCCCTGATTGGGTACGGCGCGGTGATCCTCAGCTTTGTCGGCGCCCTGCATTGGGGCTTCGCAATGGTCCTTTCAAGGCTTACCGCCCCGCAACGCACGGAGGCCTTTGTCTGGAGCACGGTGCCGGCGCTGCTGGCGTGGCCGGCAATCTGGCTGGCAGACAGCGTTGCGGTACCCGTCCTGGTTTGCGGATTCATCGCCCATTACGTGCAGGATCTTCGCCTTGCACGGCGCGCGGAGTTGCCGGCCTGGTATCTGCCTTTGCGCCTGCAGCTGAGTGTCGTGGCGTGTGCGTGTCTTTCCGTCAGCCTGCTGCTGGGTCAGGTGGGGCGCTGACAGCAACCCCGCGCCAGAATCCCGGCGCGGGGCTGTGTGCTGTTACGCCAGGTTGCGCAACTCCCTCAGTGTGACCGACAGCATCGGCATGTCGATGACGGTCGAGCTCTTGATGTCGGCAAAGAGCAGGCGGCTGCGTTCGATCTGGGTGCAGCGCTGGTTCTCCCATGCGGCGACCAGGGCCTCCGGGTCGTCCAGATCGGGCGACAGGCGCAAGACGTTTCCGGCGAGGTGTCTCGCCTGCGCGGAGAGGTCGTCCCGCAGTGCGGTTCGCGCCAAGCCTTGCCAGTGCGTCTCGGCGGGCAGGGCGGAAATCTGTTTGCCCAGCCAGTGCAGGTCGAAGCGACCGCCGAGCGCGAAGTACACGCTGGCGACGATCTGCTGAGCGCGCCCAGTTTCTGCAGCCACTTCCACCAGGTCGAGTGCCGAGTAGAGCTCGCCGAGCCCCGCAACCCGTTGCGCAAGTGACTCGGGTACGCCTTGTTCGATGTAACTGCCTGCCATCTGGTCGAGCTCTGCGCGGTAAGCGGGGGTGACGACCTCGTGCAGGGTGTGGGCGAGTTCGGTCGCGCCGGGGCGGAAGCGCTCGAGCGTGACCGAGAGGTCGCGGGTGAGTTCGGGATGGCGCAGGAACCACAGCGTGCCGCGCAGTACGAGACGGCTGGAGTCGATGATCATGGCCGTCTGCACGGCGTCCGCCACCTGGTTGTCGAGCGCTTCGATTTCCTCCCACAGCGAGACCAGGTGGAACACCTCCCGCGTTGCCAGATAGGCGCGAACAATGTCAGGGGCGGTCGCGCCGGTTTCTTCCTGCAGGCGGCTTACGAATGTGGCGCCGACGCGGTTGATCATGCTGTTGATGACGTGCGTGGCAATGATCTCGCGCTGCAGCGGGTGACGCTGAATGTGATCGGCGTAGCGCTCGCACAGGGCTTTCGGGAAGTAGCGCATCAGGGCCTGCGAGATGAAGGGATCCTCCGGCAGATTCGATGCAAGCACCGCGTCGTATAGCTCGATCTTGCTGTAGGCCAGCAGCACTGCGAGTTCGGGGGAGGTCAGGCCGGTATGCGCAATCTTGCGCTCGGCGATTTCCTCGTCGAAGGGCAGGAACTCGAGTTTGCGGTTGAGGCGCCCGGCGTTGCCCAGCTTGCGCATGTAACGCGCCTGCTCGTCGAGCAGTTCGACGCCGCGGGTTCTTGCGACAGACAGGTTCTGCGTCTGGAAGTAGTTGTCGCGCAAGACCAGGTCGGCCACTTCATCGGTCATTTCAAGCAGCAGCTTGTTGCGCTGCTTCTCGGTGAGTTCGCCCTCGGTCATCACCGCATTGAGCAGGATCTTGATGTTGACCTCGTGGTCCGAGCAATCCACGCCGCCCGAGTTGTCGATGGCATCGGTGCAGATGCGGCCGCCCTTCAGTGCGAACTCGATACGGCCGAGCTGGGTGGCCCCCAGATTGCCGCCTTCGCCGACGACCTTGCACTGCAGTTCGTTGCCATTCACGCGGATTGCATCGTTGGCACGGTCACCTACCGAGGCGTCGGTTTCGCTGCTGGCCTTGATGTAGGTGCCGATGCCGCCGTTGTAGAGCAGGTCGGCAGGTGCCTTGAGGATGCAGCGCATCAGTTCGGAGGGGGGCAGAAACTCGGCGTCGGTACCCAGGATCTCGCGCATCTGCGGGGTCAGGGCGATCGACTTTACGCTCCGTGGCCAGATTCCGCCGCCAGCGGAGATCAGCTTGGCATCGTAGTCCTCCCACGATGAGCGCGGCAGGGCGAAGAGGCGGGCGCGTTCGTTCCAGCTGGTTTCCGGATCGGGGCTGGGGTCGATGAAGATATGGCGGTGGTCGAAGGCGGCAAGCAGCTTGATCTGTTTCGACAACAGCATGCCGTTGCCGAACACGTCGCCCGACATGTCGCCGACACCCACCACCGTGAACGCTTCCTCCTGGGTGTTGATGCCCATCTCGCGGAAGTGGCGCTTGACCGATTCCCAGGCGCCGCGAGCGGTGATCCCCATCTTTTTGTGGTCATAGCCGACCGATCCGCCCGAGGCGAAGGCGTCGCCGAGCCAGAAGCCATAGTCGCTCGCCACGCCATTGGCGATGTCGGAGAAGGTTGCCGTGCCCTTGTCGGCCGCGACCACCAGATAGGGGTCGTCCTCGTCATGGCGGACCACGTTCTCGGGCGGTACTACCTTGCCCTGCACCAGGTTGTCCGTGAGATCGAGCAGGCCGGACAGGAAGATGCGGTAGCAGGCAATGCCTTCGGCCTGCATGGCTTCGCGACCGCCGCTCGTGGGTGCGTTCTTGACGACGAAGCCACCCTTGGATCCCACCGGTACGATCACGGCATTCTTGACGATCTGAGCTTTCACCAGGCCGAGAATCTCGGTTCGGAAGTCTTCCATCCGGTCCGACCAGCGCAGGCCGCCACGTGCGACCTTGCCGCCGCGCAGGTGCACCCCTTCGATCCGCGGCGAGTAGACGAAGATCTCGAACATCGGCTTAGGCTGCGGCAGGTTGGGAATCTGCGAGGGGTCAAGCTTGAACGAAAGGTAGGGCTTGGGTTCGCCGTCCTTGCCGGGCTGGTAGAAGTTGGTGCGCAGCGTGGCCTGGATCATGGCCAGGAACTGACGCAGGATGCGATCCTCGTCGAGGTTCGCAACGCTGTCGAGGGTGGCGTTGATCTCTTCCACGATACGCTCGCAGCGGGCGCTGCGTCCGCTCTCTCCGGCGGGGTCGAAGCGCGCGCGGAACAGCCTGGCCAGCTGCGCGGTGAGCGCCGGGTAGTTGGCCAGGGTTTGCTCCATGTAGGTCTGGCTGAAAGTGAAGGCTGCCTGCTTCATGTGCTTGGCGTAGGCGCGCAGCATGCTGATCTCGCGCCAGTCGAGGCTGGCCAGCAGGGTCAGGCGGTTGAAGTCGTCGTTCTCGATCGCGCCTTGCCAGGCGCGCCGGAACACAGCGTGAAACAGCGGTCGCAGTTGTTCCAGATTCAGTTTGTCGACGCCGGCAAAGGTCATGCCGAAGTCGTGCATCCACACCAGGGAGCCGTCCTGGCGCTCGATGCGGTAAGGGCGCTCTTCGACCACCTTGACTCCGGTGCGCTCCAGCATGGGCAGGCTCAGCGAGAGCGGGACTGGCGTATCCGCATAGAGCAGCTTGAAGTGGAGGCGGCCGGCAGGCGCCTCAAGCGGCACGTACAGGTTCATGGCCAGACCGTCGTTGGCCTCGATCGACTCCATGAGTTCGATGTCGTGCACCGCGTTGCGCGCAGCGTAGTCCTCGCGGTAGCCGGCGGGAAATGCGTTGAGGTAACGCCGGCACAACGACATGCCCCGCTCTTCCCCGTGATGTTCTAGCAAGGCCTGCTGCAGGCCGTCTTCCCAGCGTCGCGCCACGCTGACCAGGCGAGCTTCGACCTCGCGTACGTCAAAGGGCGGAATCGTCGAGTCTTTGGTGCGGACGGTAATCAGCACCCGGGCCAGGGCGGATTCGGAGAAGTGCACCTCGAATTCGGATGCAACGCCGGCAAAGGACTCCATGAGCACCGCCTGCATGCGCTTGCGCTGCTCGGTGTTGTAGTTCTCCCGCGGGACGTAGATCAGGCAGGAAACGAAGCGGGCAAAGGCATCGCAGCGCACGAACAGACGGATGCGCTGACGCTCGCCGAGACGGAGGATGCCGGTCGCGGTGTTGAACAACTCGTCGGTCGAGCTCTGAAACAGCTCATCGCGCGGATACTGCTCGAGAATTGTTGCCAGCGCCTTGCCAGCGTGGCTGCCTGGCAGCAGGCCCGCCTGTGCGATCACGGTCTGCAGTTTGCGCCGGAGTAGCGGGATGCGTTTGGGGTTGGTGTTGTAGGCGGTGGAGGTGAGCAGGCCGATGATGCGACGCTCGCCGGTGACACGCCCCTCGGCGTCGAAAGTCTTGACGCTGACGTGGTCGAGATAGCCCTGACGGTGGATGGTCGAGCGTGTATTCGACTTTGTGATGGTCAGCAGGGTTGGGAGGTGGGCCTGCGCCTTGAGCTGGGGCGGCAGGGCCGCGAATGATTGGGATTGAAGGCTGTCGCCCGATTCACGCAGCAGGCCGATGCCGGAGCCGCTGCGAATGCGCAACTCGTTTTCACCGGCTTCGCTGACCAGATCGTAGTCGCGACAGCCGAGCAGCACGAAGTTGTCATCCGCCATCCATTCCAGGAAGGCGTGGGCTTCGGCGATGTCCTCCGGGGTTTCCGGGGCCGTGGTGGTGGCAGTTTCGGCAATCACGTCGTCGAGACGCTGTTTCATGGCCGGCCAGTCGGCAACTGCGGCGTTCACATCCTGGAGCACGCGGGTGATGCCGGTCCGGATCGCATCCAGTTCGTCCGGATTGGTGCGGCGGTCGACTTCGACATGGATGATCGACTCGTAGTGTGCGCCGTCTTCATCGGCTGCATCCGCAACCCTGACGAGGAGTCCCTGTGCATCGCGTATCACCGGGATGACCGGGTGAATGATCAGGTGCAGGGTGAGTCCCTGCCGATTGACCTCGATGCCGATCGAATCGACGAGGAAGGGCATGTCCTTGCCGACCATTTCGATGACCGTGTGGGTGGACTCCCATCCGTGCTCGTCGATACGGGGGTTGTACACCCGCAGCTTCAGGCCATCGTCGTGTTGCCGCACAAACTGCCAGTGGCTCAGCACCGCGCCGTACAGATCGGCGACGTCGCGCTCGGCGAGGTCATCGACATCGACCTGGCTGAAGTACTTGCGAACGAATGGTTCAGCTGCTTCGGCCTGGTCAGCGGGCAGTTTTGCGTGGATCAGTGCCACGACGTCTTCGATCTGGCTGTTGCTGGCTGCGTCGGTGGATGCGGGCATCACGGCTGTCTCCTCGTTGTTTGAACATGCCTGGATGGCCTCCGGCGTGGTGCAGTCTGTGTGCACCTGATGTTCTTTTCGTGGCCGGTAGGCTCATTTATTCAATGAGCCTACCCCACTCTGGCGAGGGGGGGAAGTTGGTGTTTGCGCTATAATCACCCGATCAGAGCACGGCCGGCGCAGCGCGTCGGTGAGTGTGATTTCGCTTGAGGCTGGAACGAGCGGGCCACCATGAGTGCTGGCCCGTTTTCTTTTGGCGTTCCCGGAAACGCTTGATTTAGCGCATTCTTGGCTGCATTTTCGGTTTGATATAATTCGCCCTGACGCTTGGCCCCACTTCCTGAATGCAACTCTACGCTCTCGGCCTGAATCACCATACCGCACCGCTCGCCATTCGTGAGCGCGTGGCGTTTCAGCCTGAGCGGCTCGACCAGGCGCTGCATGACCTGACGCAGGGGTCGGCCGTGCGCGAAGCGGCGATTCTGTCCACCTGCAACCGCACTGAGCTGTATTTTGCCGCCGAGCAACCGCAGCACGCGGCCGACTGGCTTGCCGATTTCCATCGGCTGCCGCTCAACGAGGTTGCCCCCTATCTTTACTCGCATCCCGAGCGCGACGCCATCAGACATGTATTCCGGGTGGCGAGCGGGCTCGATTCCATGGTGATTGGCGAGCCCCAGATTCTCGGGCAGGTCAAGGATGCCGTTCGGCGTGCAGAGCAGGCCGGGACCATGGGCACCTTGCTGCACAAGTTGTTCCAGAGCACCTTCGCCGTTGCCAAGGAAGTGCGCTCGACGACGGCAATCGGGGCCAATACGGTGTCGATGGCTGCGGCGGCGGTCAACCTCACCGAACGCATTTTTGGTCAGGTGTCCGACCAGCACGTGCTGTTCATCGGTGCGGGCGAGATGGTCGAGCTCTGTGCGGCTCACTTTGCTGGCGCAAACCCCAAGTCGATGACGGTTGCCAATCGCACCGAGGAGCGCGCACTTGCGGTGGCCGGCCGGTTCGGCGCGGACACCATGCGCATCGACCGCATCGGCGAGATGCTGCCGCGCTTCGACGTCGTTGTGTCCTGTACGGCCTCGCCCTTGCCGATCGTCGGCCTGGGCATGGCCGAACGTGCGGTCAAGGCGCGCCGTCATCGCCCGATGGTGATGGTCGATCTTGCCGTGCCGCGCGACATTGAACCAGAGATCGCGGGGCTGGATGATGTCTTCCTCTATACGGTCGACGACCTGGCCCAGGTGGTCGACGCAGGCATGGAGTCGCGGCAGCAGGCCGTGATCGAGGCCGAGGGCATCATCGATACGCGCGTCGATGGTTTCCTGCACTGGATGCAGGTCCGCGGTGCGGTGCCGACCATCCGCGCACTGCGTCAGCACGCTGAGGGCGTTCGCGAAGCCGAGGTTGAGCGCGCGCTCCGTCTGCTCGCTCGGGGCGATGACCCGCAGCAGGTGCTTGAGGCGCTGTCGCATGGCCTCACCAACAAGTTGATGCACGGCCCCACGCGCTTCCTGAACCAGTCCGAAGGCGAGCAGCATGCCGAGGCCGGGCGGCTCGTTCAGCAACTCTTCAATCTTCCGTCTCACCACTAGCCGAAGTTCGGCCGCCACGGACGCCGAGGCGTCCGGGTGCATCTCGTTGATCCGATGAAGCAGAGCATTCGCGACAAGCTGGAACATCTTACCGGGCGTCTGGAAGAGCTCGATCGCGAGCTCTCGTCGGAGGATGGTGCGCGCGACATGAACGCGTTCCGTGATCTGTCGCGGGAACGTTCCGAAATCGAACCGGTGGTCGCGCTGTACCAGTCCTGTCGCCAGGCCGAAGCCGACTGCGCAACGGCGCGCGAGATGCTCGACGACCCCGAGATGCGTGAGCTGGGCCGAATGGAGCTGGAGTCGGGTGAGGCGCGCATTGCCGAACTCGAAGATGCACTCCAGCTTGCGCTGTTGCCGCGCGATCCGAATGATGAGCGCAACCTCTTTCTGGAGATCCGCGCCGGTACGGGCGGCGACGAGGCCGCGCTGTTTGCCGGCGATCTGCTGCGCATGTACACCCGCTTTGCCGAGCGCCAGCGCTGGAAGGTCGAGATCGTGTCGGCGAACGAATCCGATCTCGGTGGCTACCGCGAGGTCATTGCGCGGGTGGTGGGCAACGGTGCCTACTCGAAGCTGAAGTTCGAGTCGGGCGGGCACCGGGTACAGCGTATCCCGGTCACCGAGACCCAGGGCCGCATTCACACCTCGGCGTGTACGGTGGCGGTCATGCCGGAGGCGGACGAACTCGACGCCATCGAGATCAATCCTGCCGATCTGCGCATCGACACCTTCCGTGCCTCCGGCGCGGGCGGCCAGCACATCAACAAGACCGACTCCGCCGTGCGTATTACCCACGTACCCACCGGGCTGGTCGTGGAGTGTCAGGACGACCGGTCGCAGCACCGCAACAAGGCGCAGGCCATGGCGGTGCTGGCGGCGCGGCTCAATGATGCCCAGTTGCGCGCCCGTCAGGCCTCCGAGGCGGCAACCCGGAAAAGTCTGGTTGGCAGCGGTGACCGCTCAGAGCGCATCCGCACCTACAACTTTCCGCAGGGCCGGGTGACCGATCATCGCATCAACCTGACGCTCTACCGGCTCGATGCGGTCATGGAAGGCGATCTGGACGAGCTGATCGACGCGCTGGTGCTCGAGCACCAGGCAGATCTGCTTGCCGCGCTGGCGGACGATTGAGCATGAGCGCGATGACCGACATCGCCGGAGCCCTCGGCTGGGCAAAGCAGCGCATCGACCTGATGGAGGCGCGTGTGCTGTTGCGCCACGTGCTCCAGTGCCCGGCGTCGCGCCTGATCGCGTGGCCCGAGACCAGGCTCGAGCCCGAAGACTGGGCCCGTTACCGCGAGCTGGTCGAGCGCCGCGTAGCCGGCGAGCCCGTGGCCTACCTCACCGGCGAGCGCGAGTTCTACGGGCGCGAATTCATGGTCACCCCCGCCGTGCTGATTCCCCGCCCGGATACCGAACTGCTGGTCGAACTGGCCGTGGCACATGTTTCGGGCATGCAGCGAGCGCGTTTGCTCGATCTGGGCACGGGGTCGGGCGCGCTCGCCATTACGCTTGCGCTCGAACTCGAGGGCGCGGATGTCACCGCAATCGACCGCTCGCGCGAGGCGCTGTGGGTGGCGATGGCCAATGCCGCGCGTCTGGGGGCGAGCGTGTCCTTCGTGCAAAGCGACTGGTTTGCCGGACTGGGCGAGGAGCGCTTCCAGCTCATCGTCGCCAATCCGCCCTATATCGCATCGGCCGATGAGCATCTGGAGCAGGGCGACCTGCGTTTCGAGCCCCGCACCGCGCTTGCTGCCGGGCCTGCGGGTCTCGATGATCTGGCAGAAATCGTCGCCCGCGCACCGGCCCATCTGGAGGCAGAGGGCTGGCTCTTCCTTGAGCACGGCTACGATCAGGCGTCGGCCGTGCGGGGTCTGCTGGCAGATGCGGGTTTTGCTGCGATTGCCTCGTGGAAGGATCTTGCCGGTATCGAACGGGTATCAGGCGGACGCTGGCTTGGCCGCGTCTGACGCCGTTGTTGTCTGAGTCATTGACGGTCGGCAGACGCAGGCCTAAAATTTACCCGACTATTTAACTCAACTTTTACGGGTACGAAAAATGGACACTCAGGACGTCATCCGCGAACAAGTCACCACCAACCCCGTCGTGCTCTACATGAAGGGTACGCCGCAGTTCCCGCAGTGCGGCTTTTCGTCGACCGCAGTGCAGATTCTCAGCGCATGTGGCGTGAAGAATCTCCACACCGTGAACGTGCTCGCAGACGAAGCCATCCGCCAGGGCATCAAGCAGTTCGCCAACTGGCCGACCATTCCGCAGCTCTACGTTAACGGCGAGTTTGTCGGCGGATCGGACATCATGCGTGAGATGTACCAGAGCGGCGAGATGCAGCAGATGCTGAAGGATGCAGGTATCGTCGAAGCCTGATCCTGAGAGTGTTAAGCAGCGGGGTGTGCGCAGATTGCTCTGTCAGCCATGCCCTTCGCTGCTGCTGCCCATCATTCGCGTGATCGCCTTGCGGCTCAGGTGGTAGGTCAGAAGGTGGGGCGGCATGCGCAACCAGTGTGACCGCACGAACAGCAACCACAGCGCAAACCCCGAATTGGTATTTTGGGCGCGGGGGTGATGGGCACGCAGTGCGCGCTCGTAGAGACTGTCCAGCAATCGCACTCGCGCTTGCGAGGGCGTGCAGCTCTTGTGGAGCAACTCCAACGCACGCGCCGCGACTGAAGTGCCAAAAATCCGCTGGTTGTATCGGAGTGCGAGGTAAAGCGGCCAGGCAAGATCAAGTTCCCTGGCGCGCTCGGCGAGTCCCGATTCGTCAAGGCCACTTTCTATTGCTGCTTCAAGAAGTAGGTGGAAGTCGTGAAGGTCGCGGAGGCCTTTTTCGAACTCGCCTTCGTGAAACAGGTGTGTGGCGCAATGTATGAGCGAGTCGATCTCGCTCAGAACGAATGCATTGTGCAGCCCATCGAGAGGCCTGGCGTGACTGAACAGCTTTCCGGCGTTCAGCTGTGAGCGAGACGTGGGTGGCAGAATCGTATGGTGCACGTCGAGCACGACGCCACGGGTCCGGTGGATCATCGCGGGAAGCTCGTGCATCCACTGGCGATAGTAGCGCTGATCGTACGGCGAATGATGTGCGTTGCTCCAGCCGCTGAGCTTCAGCATCAGTTCGACATCAGCGATCTGGTTGCGGGGAACCATGATGTCGATGTCCCCGAGCAAGCGTCCATGCCTGACGGGCTGGCCGGACAGGACGTAAGCACTGCCTTTCAGGAAAATGACGGGGCAGTCTGTCTTTGCTACCGCTCGAAGAATTTCGTGAGCTTCCAGGTGAACGGCTTCATGCTGTGCGTCTGCAAGTGCCTCATGGGCGAGCAGAAAGTCGGATATCACCTCGGGGAGTGCAGGTCCAAGTTCGTGTGTTCGCATGAGCCAAGCCAGGCGCGCGAGCAATTGCGCAGAGCGGGCGCTGGCAATGAGTTGGTCCCATTCCGTGAGACTCAGCTTGAGGCTGCGTGAGGGCTCCAGTAGAACTTCTTCAAGCATTCTGCTCATTGTCCGACCGGATAAGTGATCCAAGATGGCTGATGGCTTGGTCAAGGTCCGAGTACTCCAGGTCGGCCGCTTGGCAAAATTTGAACAAGCGGTCCATTACGCCGAAATGTTTGCGTGGGAGTTCGGTGAAGTTGACCACGTGCTCAGAGAGTCTTGCCAAGGCGCGTGCTCTTGGAATTGCCTCGAAACTCAGGTCTTTTCCGGAAGCGTACTTCGGAAAAATCACGCTCGTTGCCGAAGCGGTGCGTTTCATCGAATGCACGCTTTCAGTCGGTGGTCGGAATAGTGACACAGAACCCTTGCTCGTATCGAGGACGGGAGGGGAGCTCCAGGCGTCCGGCCAGCGGGCGCGAATAATGTCGATCGAGGCGTTCTTGAGACTGATCGGGCGCGGAATGGGATGTATCTGTAGCGTATCGGGGTGAATCAGCGCGAATTCATCGGAAAGAAGGCGCCAGCCTGCTGCGACAAGCGCGGCACAGAGGGTGCTTTTCCCTGCGCCCGGGATTCCGGGCAGCACGATTGCCCGATCGTCCAGTGCGATAACGGCAGCGTGGACGATCAGGAAGTTTGGGACCCTGGTTGCGATCGTCCAGTTCATGCCCCACTCAATGAGCGGAAGTGCGTGCGCTTCGGGTAGGGGGACAAATGGTTCGTGGCCGTCGCTGATGAAGCGGGCTTGCGGTTTGAACAGGCTTGTCGGCCATGGTCTGCGGCCGACTTCTACATCGAGGTGAGCAAAGCCATCTTCGAGGGTGGAGGGAAACTCACCGTAGAGGCTTAGGAGTTGCCGGGCAACCTGACGGTTGCGCACGCGAACTCTCGCGAGCAAGGGGCCAAGGTCGAGAATCAGACCTGGTCCGCCAAGCGCTGCGATAGTTCTCGATTCGTCGATATTAGCGAGTTTGTCGAACGGTGTCGGGGTGCTCAATGAAACCTGCCCTTGCTAGATCTTCATATAGCAGCAGTTCGGGTGCGTTTGCACTGTTCTGCATGCGACAGTATTCCATTTCGTCAACGACGATGATCCTGCCTGTACCCAAGTCAAGCAGCGCACGTTCGCCGTCGTGCACCGCCGATGAAACAACTGATGACTTTAAAGAGACTCGGGTGGCCGGTACGCACCTGTCATGCTGGAGGGGGGGCACTTCGCCTACCGTTCGATTTCAACCGGCCTCATAGGTCGATTCAAGGTAGTCCTTGACGTCCTCTCCGTCAAAGCCCGGTGTCCCAATCTTGGAAAACAATACCGTCAGGTCGGCTGTGGTAAGCGGATAACCCGAGAAAAAGCGCGTATTGAAATAGGCTGCACAGAACGCGCGATCGACGTTGATGCCGCTTCCGAAGTTCTGTCCCTCATTCTTGAGGATGTGCCCGAAGGTCTGGCTGCTGCCACCCGCGAAAACCGTGGAAAACGATGCGTTGTATACGGCCTTGACCGCATCGCACATGCCTGAAAAGTTGTTGTTCAAGGCAGTGGAGCAGCTTCCATTGGCCTTGACTGAATTCTTCCAGAAGCCGGGCGATCTCCCCAGCGCACAAGTGAAGGTATCCGGCCTGCCAGGGCTTCCACTATTGAGCTTTCCAGACATCCAGTTTGAATATTTCTGGCAGCTGATGGACGCAAGTGCGCTTCCCGACGCGAGGGAACTCATGATGATGCCTGCCCCTGCCGCGCGTTTTAGTGCCGAACGACGGCTCAAGCTGCCGGGTTGCTCAGGTGAGTCTTCAGAGTGCAGATCAGGTTCGTTATTCATGGCGTGCTCCGGAATTTTTCTGCTGCGCGTGTCGCATTTTAACAGGCGGTGCTACGCGCTGTTTGCGGCAAAATGCACGTTTCCACGATTGGAAGCAAATTTGATGCCTTGATGCTATGCGGTTTTGATTGGAAATGCGCCAGCGCGCATTGGTTTGGCGCCATGCCTGTCATCGTTCGCGTACAACGCCATGTATTCCTTGAGCTTTCCTCCCATGAATTGCAGCGCCGGGTTTGAGCGGGAGAAGCGTACATCCATTGCACCCCGCGTCGGGCCGAGCGTGGAGGATGTATCTCTTAGGCGATAGTGTAAAAAACACCGACAGATTCGAACTGATGGAAGACGCTGCTGGCCAGCCGCATCCACGGATTCAAAGGTTCGCAATCCGCGCACTCATCAGCGACAGCCGTGTAGACAGCACTTCCAGAAACGCCTTGTAGAAATGCATGCGGCAGGTGTCGGATGCGCGTTGCAGTGCCCGTGCGCGCATGGTGATGACCTCGACCTCGGTGGCGGCTTCGATTGAGGCCGAGCGGATGCCGCCGCCGGCCGAGAACAATGCCATCTCGCCGAAGCACTCGCCGGCGCTGAGCACATTCAGCAATTTGCCCCGTTTCTTGACTCGTGCCTCGCCTTCGGCAAGAAAGCAGAAGTGATCGCCCGCTTCGCCTTCCTTCATGATCATGGTGCCGGGCTGCAGGTGGCTCCATTGCGTCAGCGTGATGATCTCCCACAACTCCGCATCGGCGAACTCGCGAAAGAAGGCAATGCTGCGCAAGGTCTGGAACTTCTCGGCTTCGGGGAGCGTCTTCCGGTCCAGCGCGATGCTGCGGTTGCGAAACGCCAGTGCCAGATCGTGCGAGAACTCGGCCCAGGTCTGGTAGCGGCGGTCGAGTTCCTTTTCCATCGCGCGACGCACGATGGCGTCGAGTGCCTCGGGGATCTCGGGCCGCAGTTCGATCGGCGGCTGTGGGGTGTCGTTGGCGATGCGGTAGATCAGGCTGTAGTTGTTGTCGGCCTCGAAAGGCAGGCGGCCGGTCAGCATCTGGTACATCACCACGCCGAGCGAATAGATGTCGGTGCGATGATCCAGCGGCATTTCGCGCACCTGCTGCGGCGACATGTAGGCTGGAGAGCCGATGCCCGCGATCTGGGTGGTCTCGCTTGCCTTTTGCAGGGCCGCACCGAAGTCCGAGATGCGGATGTCGCTGCCGTCGGGCTTGCACAGCAGGATGTTGGCGGGCTTGATGTCGCGGTGGGTGACGCCCTGGTGGAAGGCGTAATCGAGCGCCCGGCTGCACTTGAAGATGATCTCGATCAGGCGCTCGAATGGCGGCAGGCTGTCGGGGCGCACCAGCGCCTCGAGCGTTCCGCCCGGCACGAACTCCATCACCACATAGGCGTCGTTGTCGTCGATGACTGCATCGTAGATCTGGGCGATGTGCGGGTGGGTGAGTTTGCCGGCGAGGGCCGCCTCGTTGAGCATGAGCTGACGATAGAGGCGGCCGCGGTCGCGGTCGCTGACGAGCTCCGGATACAGCTGCTTGAGTGCGACTTCACGCTGGTGGAAGGCGTCCCATGCCAGATAGACGGCACTGGTCGCCCCTTCGCCAAGAAGGCTGCGAATCTCGTACTTTCCGATCCGCTCCACCTGCATGATCCCTCAGCCCAGCTGCTTGCGCGCGCGCGAAATGGCTGCCCGCACCCGATCGGGTGCGGTGCCACCCACATGATTACGGGATGCGAGTGAGCCTTCGATGGTGAGTACCGCGAAGATTTCCGGGCCTGCGCGCTCGGCCGCACCGGGCACTTCGGCCATGGCTGCGCGCAACTCGTCCAGGGTGAACTGGGGCAGGTCGCAGCCGCGTTGCTCGGCAGCACGTACTGCCAGCGCAACGGCTTCATGCGCGTCGCGGAAGGGCAGGCCCTGCTTGACGAGATAGTCGGCGAGGTCGGTCGCGGTGGCAAAGCCCTGCGACAGTGCGCCGCGCATGTTGTCTGCCTTGACCCGGATGCCGGTAATCATGTCGGCATAGATGCGCAGCGTGTCGATGACGGTGTCGGCGGTGTCGTACAGCGGCTCCTTGTCTTCCTGATTGTCCTTGTTGTAGGCCAGCGGCTGCCCCTTCATCAGGGTCAGCAGTGCAATCAGGTTGCCGTTGGTACGCCCCGTTTTGCCGCGCACGAGTTCGGGGACGTCGGGGTTTTTCTTCTGCGGCATGATGCTTGAGCCGGTGCAGAAGCGGTCGGCGAGGTCGATGAAGCCGACGCGCGGGCTCATCCACAGAATGAGTTCTTCGGACAGGCGCGACAGATGCGTCATCAGCAGTGCGGCTGCGGCACAGAACTCGATGGCAAAGTCGCGATCGCTGACGGCGTCGAGCGAGTTGTAGCAGACCTCGTCGAAGCCGAGTTCGGCGGCCACGAATTCGCGGTCGATCGGGTAGCTGGTTCCGGCGAGCGCGGCCGAGCCCAGCGGCAGGCGGTTGACGCGCTTGCGGCAGTCGGCGAAGCGCTCGGCGTCGCGTCGGCTCATCTCGTAATAGGCCATCAGGTGATGACCGAAGGTAACCGGCTGCGCCACCTGCAGGTGAGTGAAGCCGGGCATCGGCGTGTCCGCGTGCTGTTCGGCAATGTCGAGCAGGTTGCGCTGGAAGTCGCCGATCAGCTCAAGCGTCTGGTCGATTGCATCGCGCAACCACAGGCGGATGTCGGTTGCGACCTGGTCGTTGCGGCTGCGGCCGGTGTGCAGGCGCTTGCCAGCGTCGCCGACGAGCGCGGTGAGGCGCTTCTCGATGTTCAGGTGGACGTCTTCGTCGTCAAGGCTCCAGACGAAATCACCGCGCTCGATCTCGCCCGCAATCTGGGCCATGCCGCGCTCGATGTCCGCAAAATCGCTGGCGCCGATAATGCCTTGCCGGGCGAGCATCTTTGCGTGGGCGAGCGAGCCGCGGATGTCCTGCGCGGCCATGCGCTGGTCGAAAGTAACCGATGCGGTGTAGCGCTTGACCAGGTCCGATACCGGTTCGGAAAAGCGACCCGACCAGGCTTTGGCGGGCTGAGATGAGGTAGCGTCTGTCATGATGTCTGATACTTTGAGAGTGCGGGCTGAGGTGCGGTCGGCGTCGTTCGCGGTGGGCGATCGTTTTCGCCGGCCTGTGCTAGACCGACAGTATAGAGGAAGGGAGCACTCTGTTTCGTCCCCAGGGTGGGGCGCTAAGGGCGTAACGACGCCTGCAGGCGCGATAACT